>JBEARC010000144.1:0-4967 GCA_041163465.1 Bacteroidota bacterium | reverse complement strand
ACTCGCAGACGGAGCCGTAGGTGATCAAGAAGTCGAGCAAGTCGGTCAACTGCACAATTCCGTCCCCGCTGAGGTCTCCTGCACAAGGGAATTCACATGTGCCGTTGTCCATGGTCGCATTTTCATTGTAATTGGTCGCGTTGCCATAGGTGCAACCTGGGACGTCCTCATTGTCGCAAATTCCATTTCCATTGAAGTCGTTGCAGCATAGAAGAGGATCACCAAGGCAGTCGTCGACGTCGTCACAAATGCCATCGGCATCTTCGTCCGCTATGCAGTCCCCACCACACACGCCGAGGGCGTCGAGCTGGTTGCCGTCGCAGTCGCAGTCGCCGGCAGGGATGTCGGTACATCCGCACGCGTAAATCTCACCAGGTCCGTTGCACACGCCACACGCGTCGAACGCGCCCACACAGTCGTCGACGTCGTCGCAGATTCCATCCTCATCGGCGTCCGCTATGCAGTCCCCACCACACACGCCGAGGGCGTCGAGCTGGTTGCCATCGCAGTCGCAGTCGCCGGCAGGGATGTCCGCGCACCCACATTCGTAAATCTCACCAGGTCCTTTGCACACGCCACAGGTGTCAAAAACAGCCTCCCCACCACACACTCCCTCGCAATCAAGCGAGAGACAACTTCCATCATCTTCCGAGGCAGTGGGGTCGTAGTTGCAAGCGGACGAATCCGTGCATCCACCTGCATTCAGTTGACAGGAACCATCATCGTAATCAGCGTTGGCATCGTAGTTGAGAGCCGTCGGGTCTGTGCATCCGCATGCATTGGCTACCCCTTCTGGAAAGAAGAGGCCACTTCCGTCGAAGAAGAACGATCGCGTGGTTTGGTCTGCGCCCACGCCGAAAGGGAAAACCTGAACATTCAACTGGCCTGATACCTGACCCGAAGTGGTCACTTGCATGATGAGGACGCGTTGATTGTCGTCGGGGTTGGCGTTGCCATTGTCGCTCAGCACAAACCACGATGAACCAATCAACATATCAACGGTGAGATTTGTCGCGCCATCTTCGAGAAAAAATGGCGTGATGGGTTGGTCAGGGTCTTGGGCAAGTGCGGGGTCTGCGGCGTTGGCAATGCCGGAGGTGCTCGCTGGACCTGTGAGTCCAATGGTGGCATAGGTGTCATCAGCCATTTCAGGGAAGGCCCCAAGAAAGGCAGGGTTGATGCCACTGGCATTCCAGGTGGCATTGAATGTACTGTTGTAGGCTCCGTTTGGAACGTTTACGTAGATGGGTTTGTCTACATTCCCGAACACGGCGCTGAACTTGTCATCGGAATTGACCAAATCAATGTAGAACTGGTGACGTGTCAAACCTTCCTGAACGGCTGGCGTCGATTCAATGGTCAGGGTGTAGTAGGCACTGGGATCAAGCAGACAATCGCAAAACGTGCACGATCCATCGTCTTCCATGGCCTCGGAATCATAGTTGCATGCATTGGCGTCAGTGCATCCTAAGACAGCGGCACCTTCACCAAAGTTCCCGGCACCATCAAAATCTACGGAGTAGAGAATGTCGTTGGCTCCCACACCGAGCGGAAAGACCTGATAATTCATGGTTCCCGAAATGCTGCCCGAGGTTGTCACTTGCATGACAAGGACGCGAAGGTTGTCATCCGGCAATCCGTTGGCGGCGGTGTTCAAAATGTACCATGAGGCTCCAGTCAGCGTGGTGGACTCAAGCGCTGTTGCCCCTTGGGTCAGAAAGAAGGGTGTGATTGGCTGGTTGGCGTCCTCCACGACCGAGGGATCAGCTGCATTGGGAATTCCGGAGGTGCTTGCGGGTCCGGTCAAACCGATGGTTGCGTAAGTGTCATCGGCCATTTCTGGAAACAAGGGCAAAAAGGCGGGACTGATTCCTGAAGCGTTCCATGAGGTATTGAAGGGGCTGTTGAACGCACCATCTGGCGTTGAAATGAGCAAAGGCGATTCATCGTTCCCATAAACCGCGCTCATGCGGTCTGATTCGTCCGTCATGTTCACGTAGAATCGATAAACAGTGAGACCGTCTTCGACGGCAGGAGTAGATTCGACAGTGAGATAATGCTGGGCATTGAGCGGTGCAGAACACAGGAACAAAGCCCCAGCCACCCCAAGGGTTAGGCATTTGGCAAGCATGTCAATAACAGTTTGAAATCGAAATATATGTCCAATCTAATCCGACACCAAAACATTATATAATTATATTGAACTACGATATCCTGCGACGTAATAAGAATATTTGTAGACGAATTAAAACATTGCTGTGTTCAGGTTTGGGGTGGGCGTTGAGGTGGATTGTTGGCGTGCCTTGAGAACAAAAAGGAGTCGTATTTTCACCACAAATTCACCGCCATGTATCAACTCTTATCCTTCTGCTCTAAACTGAAGTTGCCTCTGACATTCGTCGTTCTCGGATGGGGTCTCGTTGAGACCTCGCAAGCCCAAATGGTTGGATTTAGCGCCGAGCTCGACACCGTATTCTTGCCGTCAGAGATTCCTGGCGACCCTTTTGCTGAATTGGAATATTACGGGATGTACAGCGTGTATGCACATTTCACGGACTCTTCAGATGTTTTGGGGGCGATTTACTCTGATGTGGACGCTTTGGGCTCACCTCCGATGGGAATTGATGCGCCATGTGGATGCTTCAACCCTGCGGCCACCGCTCCCGTCGTTGATGCGAGCAACAACCCCGCTTTTTTTGGACCCTTTCCAACGTATGCCTACGACAGCTTTTGGACCATTGGAATGGCCTTGTCCACGGATCCGGGTCAGCTGCCATCTCACATTGGAATCGATTTGGCTTCGGATGCGCTGTGCGGAGGCTTCAACACAACCAATGGCTCGCTTTACATCACAGGCACAGCGGGTAATTGGCCAACCAATGCCGTTGCAGGTTCTGACCTCAAGGTGTTGGTGGCGAGGGTAACGACTTGCGGTGACTTTAGTTTCCAAGCTTGCGTTCAGTCTTATCCCGGCGGGGTGCAGGACCAGACCACCAATTTTTGTCCTGACAGTGCGTTGTTCGTGCAACACCTGTTCAACAATGGGGAATGCGTGAATGATGCCGACGGAGATGGTGTGTGCGATGAATTTGAGGTTCCAGGATGCACGGATGAATTGGCGTGCAATTACGATCCAGAAGCCACCCAGGAAGATGCTTCGTGTGAATATGCCATTGATCCGTATGATTGTGACGGCAACTGTTTGAACGACGCAGATGGGGATGGGATTTGCGATGAGTTTGAAATCCCCGGATGCACGGGCATGGAGGCATGCAACTACGATCCCAATGCGACAGACGATGACAGCTCGTGCATTTTTCCAGGGGATGCGTGTGACGATGGGTTTGACCTGACGGAGGGCGACATCATCCAAGACAGCTGCACCTGCTCGGGCTACAGCTGCTACGACGAAACGGCTTGCAACTTCAGCCAAGATGGCATTGAGGACAACAACGTGTGCTCCTACATCTCGCAGTACGACATCACGGGCAATGCTTCGCCTTATTCCCAAACCTTGCAAGTGTACACGTATACCAACACCGCTGGAAGCTCGTACCAGTGGACCGTGGTGGGTGGTGACATCTTGGAGGGTCAGGGAACCAATGAAATCTCTATCGTGTGGAACGAAGAGGGACCGGGGTCTGTGTGCGTCACTGAGACCAATGCTGAGGGGTGTTCTGGTGATGAGGAGTGCTTCATTGTGGATGTCACATTGAGTAGCATCGAAGAACACCTAGGAGGCACACTTGACATTTTCCCTGTCCCGGCATCCTACGAATTGAATTTGGTTTGGACAGGTCCCACGTTGGACAATGCAACCATCACGCTTCGTGATGCGGCGGGTCGTTTGGTCACGATGAAACAAGTGGCCCAACGTGAGGTGTTGGACGTGGCCGATTGGAGTGCCGGCACCTACACGCTGGAGTTCACAGTGCCGGAGCGCGGAACCATCAAGCGACGGATCTTGATTCAGTAACGGGAGCCATGCAAACCCCAGTGAATTGGGGATTGCAGGATTCGTTCAAAGCATCATGCCGTGACATGCACAGGGCCTCCTCAACAGGGAGGCCCTGGTGGTTTTCATGGGCAGGCTTCACCAAACACTCCGAGGATGTCGAGGACATCAGAGATGGTTACTGTGCCATCTCCATTGAGATCTGCAGCACACGTTGAGGTGCATCCGATGTCGCTTAGAAGCAAGAGCACATCGTTGACGCCTACAAAGAGATCTTCGTCGAAGTCTGCTGGACACGTGTTGGGGCTGAGATCCCCGCACAGGTCGCAGGTGTTCCAGCAATGCAAGTCGGCGTAGACGTGATTCGCTTCTTCGTCAATGGATAAGCCATAGTTGGTCCATTCATCGCAGGGGTTGTAGTCGCAGGCGCTCGCCAGGCTTGGCTGACTCACAGGGCCGCCCCAGCCGTTGACCACATACTGGTATTCATGTTGGCCCAGAGGCAAATCCAAGGTGGAGGTCCACACCAAATCGCCGTCGTCGTCGCTGAGGGCATCGCAGTTGGCGCACCAGCTGTTGAAGCCTCCGGCGACGTAGATGACATCGGATGGAGTGAGGGCGAGGCTGGAAGCATCTACCCCAAACGTAACAGGCCGCGTCGGCACCACGGAGTTGGGCTCTGTGATGGTGAGGTGCAATTCGCCCCCGACCACCTCCACGTTGGCACTCCGAAAGGTGCAGAGTGGACCGACGCTGCCGTCTTCGCTTTGGTCCCATCTGGTCGGGTCGAGCGTGTCGAAGTCGTCGACCCACTCGAGCGTGTAGTTGTTGCTGGTTCCCGCATCCCCTGTTCCAGGCGTGTAGGCGTAGTACTTGACGTAGTCGTAGCGCGACATGCCGGGCATGGCTGTGGGGTCCCACTCTCCAGTCCAGCCAAGGTTTTCGACCGCCCAAAGGTTCATGAAGATGCGCATGGGATGCACGAGCTGATCGATGTACTGGTGGGTGAAAA
>JBEARC010000143.1:0-24671 GCA_041163465.1 Bacteroidota bacterium | reverse complement strand
GCCGTGTCAGACACGGGCGTGAAATCGATGGGTACGAGGATGCGATGAGTAGACATGGGGCAAAAGTAAGTGCAGGAAGGGTCTGATGTGATGATTCATGTGTCGTCGTTCCGCACTACATTGTGAGCGTCAGGTTGGACATGCTCAGGACGAAGCGTTGTGCGACCTCCTTCATTCATGTCACCCAAACCAAACGCCATCTCATGAACCCATTTCGAATTGCCGCTCGCCTTGTCGCCTCAAGCTCCTTGGTTTTGTCTTCAACCCTGTTGACGCACGCCCAAGACGATTGTGACGGTTACCGATACAGGTACACAGGGGCTTTTGATGAGATCGACGTGGAATATGACGTTCCTTACGGCGAGAACATCAATTCCAACCTCGTGCCGGAGGACCTGTTCCTGGACATTTACAGTCCCGTCGGGGATGAAAACATGGCGCGCCCAGTGGTGGTTATTGCGCACGGCGGATTTTTCCTGGCAGGCAGCAACGATGGGGTGGATGTGGTTCAACTCTGCGAGGACCTTGCGCACATGGGATACGTTGTTGCCTCGATGAGCTATCGGTTGGGGATTGACGATTTGTTTGATCTTCAAACATCGTTCGTGGAAGCCGTGTGGCGCGGGGTTCACGACAGCCGCGCTGCCATTCGTTTTTTTCGCAAGTCCATGGATTTTGGCAACCCCTACGACGTAGACACTGCCAGGATTTTTTTGGGAGGCGTGAGTGCAGGCGGATTCATTGCACTTCATCACGCCTACGTCGATGAACTCAGTGAAATTCCTTCGTTCATTGACCAAACGGAGCCCGGATTGGGAGGGGGGCTTGCAGGTTTGTCGGGATCCGTGGGGTACAGCGACGATGTCAAGGCTGTGTTCAACATTGCAGGTGCAATCCAAACCACCGATTACATGAATCTCGGTGACAACGAGCCTGTTTTTAGCATTCATGGCACGGAAGACGGCACCGTTCCTTACGGAGAAGGCGACATCGTGTATTTGGGAATTCCCATCATCGATGTGGATGGGAGTGCCGAGGTGCATGCCAAGGCTGACGAGTTGGGCGTGGACAACTGTTTCATCACGGTGGAAGGGGCAGACCACGTGCCTCACGTATGGGATCCCGTGTACTATGACTTGACCTTGAGCAGCCTGGCAGGAAAACTGGGCGAGTGGTCATGCGACAATTACGTTCCTGTTTGCGGTGAATATGACTACACCGCGACGACCTCTGTCAGCGATGCCCCTCAAGTGGCCCTTCCCATGGTCTTCCCCAACCCGGCTAGCACGCGGTCCAATGTGCACGTGATGTTCCCTGCGTCGACCGATTGGAGGCTTGTCAATGCCATGGGCCAAACAGTCTCCACGGGCTTTTCACAAGCGGGCAGCACAGAGACATGGCGAGGACTTGCCGAGGGATGGTACGTTCTCAAGTCCAACCAAGGAAGCACCCCATTGATGGTGGTGCGATGATGCCGCGTCCCACGCTTCAGCGAGTTTGTTGACAACCCTTTATTGCCAGGCGTCCAAGGCCTCCTGGAAGGTGTTGAGATGCGCTTGAACGACGGTGTTCACGTCAGGGGAATACCCACCTCCCATGGCACAGACCACTGGGATGCCGTGGGTTGAACAAGCTTCAAAAACCATGCGGTCGCGCTCTCGGCACCCCGCCAAGCTCACAGCCAAGCGGCCCAAGGCATCGCTGTCTAGGATGTCCACCCCACATTGGTAAAACACCACATCGGGCAGCTCGTTGGCGTGGTTCAGCAGGGCGTCTAAATGGTGGGACAGGGTGGAGAGGTACATGTCATCGGAGGTGCCGTCAGGCAGAGGCACGTCCACGTCGCTGCATTCCTTGTGCATGGGGTAGTTGCATTCTCCATGCATGCTGAACGTCACCACCCGGGGTTCTTTCCTGAGAATGTGCGCAGTGCCGTTTCCTTGGTGGACATCGAGGTCAATCACCAAGGCTCGTTGGATGCGCTGGGCATCGAGAAGGGTCAGTGCGGCAATGCAAAAATCATTGAGGATGCAAAAACCTTCGGCGCGATCGGCGTAGGCGTGGTGGGTTCCGCCGGCGATGTTCAAGGCGACCGTGCCGCTGTCCAACGCCTTGAGCGAACATTCCAAGGTTCCTTGCATGATCACCCGTTCGCGCTCGACCATGTGTCGTGACCATGGAAACCCACTTCGTCGCTCCTCTTGTTTGGACCAAAGGCCCTGTGATGTTCGATGCCAGTAGGCGGCGTCATGCGCCCGGAGAATGTCTCGCTCCTCCATCATGGTTGGTTCAAAGAAATGCGCCGGTTGGGCCAAACCTCGGTGCAACAGTGAGCCTTGAAGCAATTCGTACTTCTTCATCGGAAACCGGTGTCCAGCCGGAACGCTCAAAACATAGCATGGGGCATAGGCGATGTTCATTCTTGACGTAATCTTGACCGACGAAAGAATGTTCTTTCGTCCTTGAAAGAAACGACCATGAGTTCCAACAACCCATCTCCAGATGGGAGCGTGAGCGATCCGTCGAATCAGGCGGAATCCAACCAAGTGGAATCCTCACCTTCCGTGAACCCAGAAGAACAGTCCAAGCAATCCACTGAAGGCGAAAACCGACAAGCTTCGCGGGTGGCTGCATGGTGGGCCCAAACCGTAGAATTGTTGAGGCCCCATGTGCTTGATCGACTTCGCATTGTCGATTTGGCCAACCCTGAACAGACCATGGAGGGAATCGAGCGCGACACCGAATTCCGGGGATTCAATGTGTGGATTTTGGTGTTCAGCATCGTCATTGCATCGATCGGGCTCAATGTGAACTCCACAGCGGTCATCATTGGTGCGATGTTGATTTCACCCCTGATGGGACCCATCATGGGGGTGGGGCTGGGCGTGGGGGTGAATAACCATGGATTGATTCGACGTTCTCTCGGCAACCTGGGCGTGGCGACCGGAATCGCCATTTTGTCTTCGGCCGCCTATTTTTTGATCAGCCCCATCGACGAGGCCGGGAGTGAATTGTTGGCGCGGACCAATCCCACGTTTCTGGATGTCATGGTGGCCTTTTTTGGCGGTTTGACCGGCATCTTGGCGGGCTCGAGAAAGGAGAAAAACAACGTCATTCCTGGCGTGGCCATCGCCACGGCATTGATGCCACCGCTATGCACCGCGGGATATGGTTTGGCCCATCTCGATGGATCGTACTTCTTTGGAGCGCTCTACTTGTTTTTGATCAATGCCATCTTGATTGCCACATCCACCACGCTTGTGGTCCGGTACTTGCGCTTTCCCATTTCGACACCGTTGGACGCAGCGAAGGAGCGCCGATACAAGCGTTACTTCGGCATGGGCTTGGCAGCACTGGTCATACCCAGTGGTTTCATCTTGTACCAAACAGTTCATCAATCCGTCGAATCGACCCAAATCAATCAGTACCTGTCAGAGGTGGTTCAGTACCCAGGGGTTGAGGTGGTCAAACGCGACATTGAATTTCAGGATGGCATGCCCATGGTGAACGTCGTGTTGCTCGGCGCGACCGTTCCCGCAGGGGTTGTCGAGCAATGGCAAGAGGGGCTTGTCGCGCGCTTACCAAAGGCTCGGATGTCTGTCGTGCAGAACGAAGGACCGGATGGTTTGGAGGATTTGCAGAGGATGGTGAATCTCTATGCTGAAGGCCAAACCGCGCTCTCTCGCCGCGACAATGAATTGGCCAGCCTACGTGGCGAACTGGACGCCTTGAAGGGGGGGCAATTGCCACCGAGTTTGGCCGCGGAAATCATGGCTCAAATCCCTGAGGTTGAGGCTGTGGAGGTCGGGAAGCACCTGCGTTCCCGACGCAATGGCTCGGGCAGCGCCATGCCATGGGTGCGTGTGGAATTGAACGTCCCGGACAGTGCATTGGGGGCCAGGAAAATCGCTGTGGAACAACAACTGCGGTCATGGTTGTTGCTCCGTTTGGATGTGGATTCCATGCATTTGGACTTGGTCAGTCCATGAGACTCCGAGACCATCTCAGCCTCACCAACAGCCTCGACAATCGCGCTGCTACAACCAGGCTCAGTTGCCTAGCCCAGGTGCGTTAGCGCTCGCTAAGGCGTCGTGAAAGGGCTTTCGCGAGGGTTTGGGCAGCTGGTGGGTGGTGACGAAACCAAAGTTCAGGTTCCACCATCTCCAATTCTGAAAGGGCCCAGTCACCGTCGAGATCCCGGACCATGTCCACGCGGGCATACAGCGGTTTGGGCCACCCTTGCTGTTGACAATGGGCCAGACACGCCTGCATGACTTGGTTCGCAAAATCCCTCTCGTCAGATTGAATTGGGTGAGTGCGTACGGATCCCCCGTGGTCATCTTGAACACGGAAATCGCCCGTCTTTGCATGCTTCGATACGGCATGGGTCACCGAGCCATCCATCCAAATCAAAGACAATTCCCCCGAATTCACCACGCCGGGTAGAAAGGGCTGTACAAGCATGTCTTGCTGCTCAACCAATGAGGTCCACAGGGACTCAAATCCTCGGGAGGATGCAGGAAACATGGCTCCGTTGCCTACATGGATGCGAAACGTGTCTTTGGCTGCGCCAGCGATGGCGGGTTTGATGACCACTTCGTTCCATCCGCATGATTGGGCAATGCTCAACAGTGAACGACCATCCCCACAATCCGCGAATTCGGTCGGAACCACATCGGCGTTTTGGTGTGCTAAGTCCCGCAAATAATGTTTGTCCAAATTCCAGGAGAGGATGTCCGGGGCATTGAACATGTGGGTCCGTGGCGCAGTCTTTTCGAGCCAAGTAGAAAACTCAGACCAACGGTCAAAGTAGTCCCAAGTCGTTCGAAACAAAGCGGCATCCACCTGATTCCAGTCCATCGTTTTGTCACACCAAGCCACACGACTGACTTCGAAACCTTTGGCCGCCAGCGCCTCAACAACGAGCCGATCCTCCATCAAGACGTTGGCCACATAGGCAGGAGGCTTGCCCGAGCGGGCACCATCCCCCACATACCGTCTCTCTGTCAGGACCGCGATGTGCACGATGTCAAAAAGTCAATCCCAACCTCAGACGCATTTGTCTCAGGGGTTCGATGGGCGTCGCGCCTGCAGAGACCCAGTCATTCCGGGATGAATGGTTGACACTCAGGCTGGACCATGAAAGCCCGGTCACCACACTGCCCATGCGGTAGGTGATGCCAAAAGATGCCATGGTTGGTGATGCCGCGATGGATTCAGGAGAGAGGGTAGCCCCAAGTTCGTCGGGATCCAGCAACCCCTGGCTTCCAAACAGACCGGCAGCCTGTGCATCCAAGTCTTGTTGTAATCCCAGCGTCTTGCCGGCACTCGCCGTCCATCCCAAGCCAAAGGCCAATTCTTGCTGAGCAACGAATTCCACTTGCCAGCCATACAATCCGTCCTGAAATACCCCGTTGTTTTGGAATTGCCACAGATTCCCATTGTGCAAATCGTTGTAATACAGGTACTGATCAAGGAAATCCGCAAACCTCACTTGGGTCCAGCTCGACACCACGGCAGAGCCATCCGCACGGGTGCAATTCACGTAGGCTGGAGACCAGCCACGACCCAATTGAATGCCCGCTGACACGTCTTTCCAGACCCTGCGTGAGGCACCGATGCGCATCATGCGTGGGATGTACCATCCTTGCCATTCTACAGCTGAATTGAACCCCGATGACATCCTGCTCATGGCATTTGTCAATTCGTTGTTGCTCCATTCAGGATGTCCGAGGGTGGCTACGGCACGCACATTGTTGCTGGTGCTCCCTTGGAATTGTTCCAACGTGCCGCCATTGAAATCCATCCAAAGGCACCAATCCCCCGGTTCTTCCACGTCCACGCGCAGGCGAATGCGGGGGTCGTCATTGGACGCTTGGTCAAGAAGCGATTCGTCCAAGGTTTGGGCTTGGACATGGGCGAAAACCGCCACGGAACAGAGTCCCAAAGCCACCCTCATCATCCATTGACTCGTCTTCATTCCGATGGGTTTTCAAACACCAAATGCCCTCCAAACCCAGCCACCTGCACCGTGACTTTCCTCACGAATGGACGGTGTTTTTCTTGCACGATGTATTTGGGGTTGACCATCACGTCGAAATCAGTGCCTTTCAAGGCCTTGTGGATCGCCGCTTTGCGTTCCTTGGCCCCTGGTCCTCGCTGGAAAATCATGCCGGGATACTCTGCAAACTCACGATCCCCAAACCGGAAGATGCCAAGGATGACTTTGGTTTGCGACACAGCCTGCAACGTTTGTGTGGTGTCAACCACCACGTGCGCCTTGACAGGCTCAATGGCCAGCAAGGCTGCACCCTGGGCCAGTTGGGTGCTTCGCACAGTCGAGGTGGTGCATCCTGACACCAGCAACACCAACAAGACCCAAACCAGTGAAATTCGTTTCATGGCCGGAAGGTAGCGCCAGCGTTTGCATCTTACGGCTGTGAAATCACTCGAATTGTTGTTGTTCTTGTTTCCTGCCTTGTTCATGGTGGGATTGACTTGGGCCTTGAAGCGTTGGCCGCCAAACGCCATCAACCCAACCTATGGTTACCGAACACGGCGTAGCATGGCCAACCGCGAATCATGGGATTATGCCCAAACAAGATCCACGGCGTTGATCGAGCGCTGGACCCTGTGGATGGTCGTTTGGACACCCTTGGTGGGATGGCGTTGGGGTGTCGAAAACGGGGTGTTGATTGCCAGCGGATTGATGACTCTTGGGGTTTTGCTGCCCTTGTATTTCGTGGAAAGGGAACTTCGCAAGGGCCCTCCTTACAGGCCCCAGGGAGGCTTGGTATGGTGGACTTGGGGTCTTTCAGCTTGCCTTGTCTTGTCTGTCCTTCGGCCGATCACCCACGAAGGGTATGAACCTGAACGAACCGAGACGGGAATCCTCGTTTCAGTCCAATGGAGTGAGACCAGCCAAGATGTGTTTCTGAGGCTTCGTGATGACTCTTGTCATTACTACATCAACCGCGGCTTGGGTATGGGTTTGGACACCACAGCCTGGAAGCGTGAGTTGACAGGGCGCGAGGTTCAATTGGAGGTGGTTGATCGACCCGCGGGGCTTAACTGGTTTGGCAGAGTTGGTCCCGTCCGAGGCGTCATTGTCGCAGGTGACACGCTCTATCGCACGGGAAACATGCGAAATCCTTAAGACGCGATGTGGGGAGAACGTCCAAGTGCGTAAAGCATGCGTGTATGCCTTCCAATGGCCTGCCAATAGGTCGTGGACGATCGGTAGGGAATCCCAAATTCCTCCGCAGTTTTCTTCACGATGGGAGCTATTTTGGCCAAGTGGATGTGGCTCATTTGAGGGAACAGGTGGTGCTCAATTTGATGATTCAAGCCTCCGCAAAGCCAGGTGAGCAAGCGACTTCCCGTGCCAAAATTGGATGTGGTCAGCAATTGGTGGGTCAGGGGATCGACATCGAGCACGGCTCCTTTCTCAGCAGGGTGGTAGTCATGATCCTCCATCACATGCGCAGGTTGAAAAATGATGGCAAGAATGAACCCAGCGACAACTTGCATGAGAACCCACCCAAGAATGATTTGGAACCAATGGACGCCACTGAGCAACATCGGAAGCAGCATGACGTAGGTGAAGTACACGGTTTTGGTGATGGCGAGTGACGTAGACAGCTCTGCCACGGATGTCCCAGCAGGCCGAATCAAATCCTTTCGGTGATAGCGTCTTAGTTGCAACCAATCTTTCACCACCATCCAAAACAGGGTCATCAGGGAATAGAATCCCCAGGAATAAATATGTTGGAAACGATGCCACCAATAGCGCGGCTTCAGTGGGCTGAAGCGCATGAAGGGATGCATGTCAATGTCTTCATCGAGGCCATCAACATTGGTGAAGGTGTGATGGAGCACGTTGTGCTGAATCTTCCAAATGGCAGCATTGCCTCCGACCAAGTCGAGGATTCTACCCATCCAGGTATTGATCCATTTTTTGTCGCTGTAGGCATCGTGATTGGCGTCGTGCATGACGTTCAATCCAATTCCGGCCAACCCCAATCCCATGATGAATTCGGCGACCCAAAACATCCATCCGCTTCCCGCGAATCCCCACGTAATCAGGGCCCAAGGCACGAAGTACAGAGAGACCATGACCCCTGTTTTCAAGTAAAGCCGCCAATCTCCTTTGCGACTTAAATTCCTTTCCGCGAAATAGGCGTCTACACGGGCCCGCAACGTTTTGGTGAAATCCGTGGTGTCTCGGCTGTACCGAATGGTTGGAATTTTCATCCGACCAAAATACCTCTTGATTCCCTTTTCACACATCCCTGCTCCATGGGATATCAGGAGAGTTTTGCACAGGACTCAGCCAAAAGGCGACTTGGGCTTTGGAATTTTTCGGACTCTCAACGACTTGGGAGTCACTTCAAGGTATTCGTCGTCGTTGATGAACTCCATGAATTCCTCCAAGGAGAGTTTTTTGGCAGGGGCAATCCGAAGTCCTTTGTCAGCACCTGATGCGCGCATGTTGGTCAACTTCTTTCCCTTGATCAAATTGAGCTCCATGTCGGTGTCACGGGAAGACTCACCGACCACTTGACCCGCATAGATATCGTCTCCTGGATCAATGAAAAAGGTCCCTCGGTCTTGCAGTCGATCAATTTCATACGCGCGGGCTTGTCCGGTTTCCATGCTCACCAAGGAGCCTGTGCTTCGCGTGGCCAAATCCCCAGCGTAGGGCTCATAGCCGTCAAATCGATGGGTCATCACTGCTTCTCCCGCAGTGGCTGTCAACACCTGGTTCCTCAACCCAATCAATCCACGGGATGGGATTCTGAATTCGAGATGCTGCAAGTCTCCTTTGGCCTCCATGACTTGGAGCATGCCCTTTCTCATCATCACCAATTCGGTGGCTTTTCCCGCAGCTCCTTCAGGGACATCAATCACCAGGTGTTCGAATGGTTCGTGCCGCGTCCCATCGATGTCCTTGAACAGAACTTGCGGCTTGCCGATTTGCAATTCATAGCCCTCGCGACGCATCGTTTCAATGAGGACACTCAGGTGCAAAATGCCTCGGCCATAGACATTCCAGCGGTCTTCACTGTCCGTGGCCTCCACGCGAAGTGCAAGGTTTTTTTGCAATTCAGCATCGAGGCGCTCACGGATGTGTCGGCTTGTCAAGAAGTCACCATCCTTGCCCAAGAAAGGGGAGGTATTGATGGTGAAAAGCAGGCTCATGGTGGGCTCATCCACGGCAATGCGCTCCATGGCTTCTGGAGCTTCAAGATCGGCGACAGTATCACCAATTTCAAACCCTTCCATGCCTGTGATTGCGCAGAGGTCGCCGCTGCGAACGTGGTCCACCTTCTCCTTGCCGAGACCGGAGAACACAAACAGTTCTTTGGCTCGAACTTTTTTCAGTCCGTGGGCCGTGCACAGCGTGTAGTCCTTGTTTGCATGCAAATCACCTCGGTACAGGCGGCCAATGGCAATTCGACCGGTGTATTTGCTGTAGTCAAGCGAGGTGATTTGCAATTGAGGAGTCCCTTCCACGTAGGGCGCCTCAGGCACATGTTCGAGGATGACATCGAGTAGGTGGCTCACATCCGTCGCAGGCGATTGCCAATCCTCTGCCATCCATCCGTTTTTGGCTGAACCAAAGACCGTGGGGAAGTCCAATTGATCTTCGGTAGCTCCCAAATTGAACATGAGGTCAAACACTTGTTCCTGCACCAAGTCCGGCGTGCAGTTCTCTTTGTCCACTTTGTTCACCACAACAATGGGCTTCAAGCCAAGCTCAATGGCTTTGCTCAACACAAACCTTGTCTGAGGCATCGGTCCTTCAAAGGCATCCACCAGAAGCAATACGGCGTCGGCCATTTTCAACACCCGCTCCACTTCACCACCAAAATCGGCGTGACCCGGTGTGTCAATCAAGTTGATCTTAACTCCCTTCCACGTGGCGCTGACGTTCTTGGCAAGGATGGTGATGCCACGCTCGCGCTCAAGGTCATTGTTGTCGAGGATGAGTTCCCCGGTGTCTTTGCGGTCGTCAACGACGTTGCACTGGTGAATGATCTTGTCGACGAGGGTCGTTTTGCCGTGGTCGACGTGGGCGATGATGGCCACGTTGCGGATTCCGCTCATGAGGGGTGGTTTTGCGGGCGCAAAGGTCGTTCATCGCTTCGCAGGAGCACTCATGCTTGTGGCATTAAATTTGCCGATCATCGGTTTCATGAAGTTCTCCCGTCGCTTCCTCAACATTGTGTGCGTCGCCTTGGCGGCTTGCTTCATGTTGGCTTCTTGCGCCAGCAGTGTGCGTATTTCTTCCTCTCCAAGCCAGGCAGACGTCTATGCTGATGGCCATTACATCGGCCAAACGCCCGTGCGTCACCGCGATGCCAAGGTGAGTGGAACCAATCTCAATCTTCGGTTGGAAAAGGAGGGCTACGAAGTGCTGGAAACCCAAATCTCCAAGGACGCCCGAATCAATGGACGGGCACTGCTCGGAAGCATGTTTGTGATTCCATTGGCTTGGATTTTGGCCTATCCCAGGAGCAGGAATTACGTCATGAAGCCCCTGGGGCATCAGCCGGTTCCGTTGCAGTTGCGAGATGACAATGTCTTGGTGGAAGTCCAAACAAACGAGAGCCTTGGCTCTGACATTTTCGTTGTGGCGTTGGACAACTCACCCTGCCAGGGTTCTTCGACCCACTCCGTGCTCGAGGCATCGGTGGGGATTCGCTTGATGAGGGAGTTTCGCGTCTTGGAACGCAGAGCACTTGATGTCGTGAGCTTGGAGCAACGGCGAAACCTGACAGGCCTTCATGACGAATCAAGCATTGTTGAAGCGGGCAAATTGTCAGGTGCCCGAGGTGTTGTGCTCGTCAGCCGTACCTGCGATCAACGATCGACGCTGACATCCATGCGGTTTGTTGATTGCGAAAGCGGTGCGCTTCATTGGGCGGTGCTAGCCAAAGACGAGTCGTTGGATCATGTGGTGTCCAAACTCGTTGAAAAACTCCACGAATGAAGACATTCCTTGGGGCCTTTTGCGGGGTGGACGTCCTGACTCTCGTGTGAGGCGCGGACGGTTCGTGGCGTGTCACCACCATTGCCTGTACGGTGGACGCTCGGGGCGAGCAAGCATGCCGAGGCCGTTTCCCCGACATGCCGCTCTCGCCAAAAACGCCTCGCGCTGACCTGTTCAGTCGCCCCTGTTCAGACCGGGACGGGCGTGTCGAGTTGCGCCAGTGAGGCGGCAATCTCGGCGTCGCTGAGTTCGTGGTGCTCGAGCTCCCCTCGCAGGTACGTTTCGTAGGCACCCAAGTCGAAGTGGCCGTGACCGCACAAATGGATCAAAATCACGTCGTCCTTGCCTTCCTTCTTGCATCGTTCCGCTTCGGCAAAGGCCGTCGCCAGCGCGTGACACGTCTCGGGTGCAGGCAAGATGCCCTCGCACCTTGCAAAGGTGACGCCCGCCTCAAAGCACTCAAGTTGGCTGTGTGCACGGGCTTCAATCAACTGGTCCTTGAGCAGTTGACTGACGACCACGCCAGCTCCGTGGTAGCGCAGGCCACCCGCGTGGATTGGGGCGGGGACGAAGTTGTGCCCGAGGGTGTACATGGGCAGGAGAGGGGTCATGCCCACCGTGTCCCCGAAATCATAGCGGAATTGACCGCGTGTGAGTTTGGGACAGGAGGTGGGCTCGCTGGCGATGCACCGAATGTTGGAGCCTTCTGTCAGGTTCTTGCCCAAAAAGGGGAATGACAGACCTGCGAAGTTGGAGCCGCCGCCAAACGGCGCGATCACAACGTCCGGCATTTCCCCCGCCTTTTCCATCTGCTTCACGGCCTCTTGGCCGACCACGGTTTGGTGCAAGAGCACGTGATTCAATACAGAACCCAAGGCGTACTTGGCGTCCGGATCTTGCGCGGCCACTTCCACGGCCTCGCTGATGGCGATGCCCAGGCTCCCGGGGGAATTGGGGTCCGCAGCCAAGATGCCCTGTCCGGCCAGGGTGCGGCTGGTGGGAGAGGCGTGCACCGTCGCCCCGTAGGTGTTCATGAGGGTCTTTCGGTACGGTTTCTGGTTGTAAGAAAGTTTGACCATGAACACTTCGCATTCTAAACCAAACTGCGCGCACGCAAACGACAACGCCGAGCCCCACTGGCCCGCCCCGGTCTCCGTGACGATCTTTTTTGTGCCTTCGAGTTTGTTGTAGTAGGCTTGGGCGAGTGCCGTGTTGGGCTTGTGCGAGCCGCTCGGGCTAACGCCCTCGTATTTGTAGTAAATCCGGGCGGGCGTGTCGAGGTGCTTTTCGAGGTCGTGGGCTCGGAAAAGTGGCGTAGGCCTGTACTTGAGGTACTTGTCACGGACTTCTTCCGGAATTTCAACCAGGCGCTCCGAGGACATTTCTTGGGCGATGAGAGCCTGCGGAAAGAGGGGGCCTAACATTTCGGGGCCGATCGGTTCGCGGGTTCCCGGATGCAAGGGTGGCAATGGCTTGTTGGGCATGTCTGCCACCACGTTGTAGTAGTGTGTGGGAAGCTCATGCTCCTCCAGGGTGAATTTGTGCTGTCGCATGGCGATCAGGTTTTGGGTAGAAAATGGATGAACAAAAAAGGCCTCCCGACATGGGAGGCCTTGTGATTTCGAGGGAAGCAACCCGCCTTTGGGCAGGTTCAAGTCTTAACGCCATCGGATACACGCGCGCCACATGTCGGATGCAATCATCGACATGCGCCACCACCAACGCTGCGCTGGCGTCATCGAGCGCAACACGTCTTCCAAGGTGATTGTGCGTGTTTGGACATACGTCATCTTTCAAACATAATCTGAAGGCACATCAAAACCAAGTGTCATCCTTCCTTTTTCAATGCGGCGGGAACAAGGCGCTCCAATTCGTTCAGGAGCTGCTCCAAGTCGGCCACCTCAGTCAAGGGGTTCATGAACGTGCATCGAAGCCACTCCTTGCCCCCAAATTTGGTGGCCACCACATAGCCAGAGCCACTGTTGAGATAGGCTTCGCGCAACACAGAGACAGAGACGTCTTGGGTGGTCGGTCTGAAACATACGATGTTGGCCTGGGGTTGCATGGCCAATTCCCAGTTGGGACGATCCTCCACAAGCCCGGCAAAGGCCTGGGCAATGGCCCACAAACAATCCACAAGATCTCCCCACAGTTCCCACCCGTAGGCTGCACGAACAGTGGCCAACCGCGTGCTGAGCATGCGTTTGGTGCATTCAAAAGTTCGTTTGCCAGTGTCCCACCAATCATGGCCATCCGGTGCTGACCACAGGTACTCGGCCTGCTGGACAAAGGGCAAAAAGCTCAGCGAATGCGACCTGTAGAACACACCTGTGCACAAGGCAGGAAGACCGCAGAGTTTGTGAAAGTCCATCACAACACTGTCGGCGAGATGAATTCCTCGAATCAATGGAGCGTGCTTGGCGCTGAACGCAGCCGTTGCCCCATGGGCGCCGTCGACGTGGAACCAAACGCCTCGATTGGCAGCCCATGATCCGAGATCTTCCAGAGGATCAAAGGCCCCGGCACTTGTGGTGCACGCGCTGCCCACAACAGCCAGGAGAATACGTCCTGCTGACTCACACGTCCCCGCACAGCGTTCCAAATCAGAGATCAACATCCTGTGATTCTTGTCCGTTGCCACCTTCACCACAGCCTCTTGACCCCAACCCAAGAGTCGCACAGCGCGGTCCACGCAGTAGTGTGCCTGTTCGGACACCAGAACCGCCACAGGCGGAGCACTCGCGACACCTTCTGACCACCAATGTTCGCCCCTGCGCTGGCTCAATTGCTGCTGGGCGGCTAACATGGCCACGAGGTTGCCCAACGTGCCCCCGTGGCATAGAATCCCGCCACAATCCGTGGGCAATCCCAGATGTTGTCCAAGTTCATTCATCAGCACATCCTCGAGCGCTGCATTGGAGGGACCCATTTCAAAAATGGCTTGGCCATTGTTGAGGAGGTCCGTCCACGCCCCAACCCAAGCTTGCATGGGGAGAGGGACGGCGACCTGATGTCCCATGTATCTCGGATCCTGCAACAGGTTGGACCGACGGGTGGTCTCCTTCAGTACGTCTTGCCAGCTGCGCATGGTGGGAAGCACGTTTTTCCAATGCTCACGCTCTTCTTGGGGCAAATGACCCGGATAGGATGAAGGGGCTTGCCGACGCTGGGCTTCGTCCAAAATCTCGGCAAGTGCATCCACCATGGCGTGGCCCTCTCGTCGAAAGGTCTCCACATCGTAGGCTTGTGCCAAGGCTGGTGTCAACGACGGAAGGATGGGGTTGGAGGGCATGACCGTTGGAGATGGAGGGTGAGATCAGATGTTCAAACGCTGGAAATGTCAACGCGTCGTTACGAAGCTACTTCTCTTTGGGTAGGACCCAACAGGCACACAGAGCGAGCGTTCTGGGGCGCGAAGAATGGGGATTGAAATGCACCGGCGAGACACGGAAAACGCCCGACCTCGGAGCCGGGCGCTTGCCAATTCAGTGACTTCGTTCAGTCCGCAAGGACCATCAATTCTCGCGGCGATTGAATGACAAATCGAAGTTTTCTCTCTTCGGTTTCGCCAGCCACAATGTTCAAGTCCCACACCACTCGGCCTGTCGGTTCATCCACAGTGGCCCCATCGAGTTTGAGCCGTTCAATTTCAATTTCTTCGGTCCGAACCAGGGGAAGTTGGTCTTCGAGCTGAAGGTGAATGTCCGTTCTTTTGCGGTTGGTCACCGTGAAGGTGTATTCGCGGTTGAACTCCTTTTTTCCAGTGAAGGCACCCACCTTGTCTTCTCGGATTGTTCGCTTCCTTCGAACCAACACGTTGGGATCCGGTCCCAAAGAGATGGCCAAGGTGTCATCCACAAAGTCCAAACGAAGCTGGCTTTCCCCGACGTAATCTTCCCCAAAGTACACGTGCATGCGGCCATTCATCAAGTCCAAATCTTCCCAGTCCGTGAACATGGCTGTCAGGTACACTTGCGGATCCATTTTGGGGGCGCATTGATGGAGGTATTGGGCTTCAATGCTGTGGTCCTGGATGCGGACAGCGTGTGGGTGTCCATCCGAGGGGATGTCGTAAGTGGCTGCGACGTTGAACCTCGTTTGTGTGGGCGAGTGCCCAATGTCAACCGAGACGAAATTCAGATCCTCGGCGACCTCCCGACGCCGGCTTGAGGATCGTCCAAACAAACTCTCCTCTGCCATTTCCTGGGAGATTTCGACGACGTCCATGGCCATGGATGGAGCGAGTGCCACGTTCATGACGGGATTGCTGATGGACATCACCTCGGCGGCATACCCCGCGCTGTTGTAGCTCAGGCTTGTCACCCCTTGATTCACTTGCAGGTTGTAAAATCCATTGATGTCCGTCACCGCCCGACTGCGTCCATCACTCGACACAACCGTGGCCCCAACCAGGGGTTGGCCCTGAACATCAAAAAGTTGGCCGCGGACCTCTCGCACGGATGGGTTGTAGGGCTGGGCCTTGAGCCAGGCGTTGGCAGAGGCCGCACCTACCCGGGTGTTTTGAACCCCACCCACAGGTTGGGATCCATCGATGTACCAGGGCTGAAGGTTGGGCTTGGTGCGGTTCTTGGAAGGTGTACCTGTAGCGACCGTCAAGGTGACATTCTCCCAGGGCTCGCCTGTGGTTTGATGCACCATGGCCAAACACTCCAACTTCATGGGATCGTCCACATCCTTCACCCGGGCATTGTAGCTCGGGTTCCAACCCGCTTGTTGCATCCAGTAGCTCAGCACAAGTTCGCCCTGTGTGGGTTGAGGCGATTCGACGCGTACCAGGACTTCGAGCGAGGTGGCGGTGCGCAACGTGGGTAGGGCCTGCAAAGCCAAATCAATGGCGATGATTTCCGCTTGATGGCTTGCGATTTCACGATCAATCTCCGCGCGGCCGTCGTGGATGATTTGGAAGCGTTCTTGAAAAAAGGCTGTGGCTTGCATCAGTCGCTCCAAATCCACGCCCGTGTCTTTCACGGTGAAGTTTTGGTTTTGCAGCAAGAGCTGCTCTTCTCGATCAAACAAGGCTCGGCGAGCTTGCGCCCATTGGATGTCTCGGGTGAAGCGATTCCGCAGCGCGTTCAAACGGTCGCGCTCTGCGGGTGCTTCAGCGCCGCCGAGGGTGTCCGTGTGGTAGCGGTGCGAAATGCCCAGAACTGTGAAATTTCCTCGCCCGGTCAACCGAATGCGAGAAGGGTCGATGGCCGTGTGCAAATCTTCGAACACCAACACATTGGTGCCTTGTCGAAGATTGGCTTGTGCGATGCGTTCGACCTGGGCACCCTGTTCATACACCACCACATGATCGATGTGGCTTGTGACAAAAATTTCAGAGGCCTCAGGAGACTTGGCTGACACAGCGAATGAGATTCCCAGCAACAGGGCACACAGGGCTGCGAGGAGCAGGGCTCGCTCCAACGGGGTGGATGTACGAATCATGACGAATGAATGTGGAGGTTTGACATGACACGCACAAACCAAGGAGTGTGCCAAAAACTGTTGAATCCATCCACAGGGGGAGCACATCATTGGTCTCCTAGCCGCAACTCGCCCTGTCTTGACCTGTATCTTTGCAGCCATGATTCACCTTGAAGGCATCACGAAGTCCTACACCACTGGCGCTCAATCGCTGCAGGTGTTGAAAGGGGTGGATATGCGGGTCGATGCTGGCGAACTCGTGGCGATCATGGGGTCGTCGGGTTCAGGGAAGTCCACGTTGCTGAACATTTTGGGATTGCTCGATGCCTACGACGGCGGCAGCTACCATTTGGATGGCCGCGACATGGCAGGTCTAAGCGAGCGAAGAGCGGCAGAAATGCGGCGAGAAATGTTGGGGTTTGTGTTTCAAAGCTTCAACCTCATCAACTTCAAGTCCGCTGCGGAAAACGTCTCGTTGCCACTTTACTACCAAAAAGTGCCTCGAAAGGAACGTACGCGCAGGGCTCATGCGTTGCTCGATCGCGTAGGACTTCTGGATTGGGCGGGTCATTTGCCCTCCCAGATGAGTGGAGGCCAAAAGCAACGTGTGGCCATCGCCCGCGCGCTCGCCGCCAATCCAAGGGTGATTTTGGCGGATGAACCCACAGGTGCATTGGACAGCACCACGAGCGAGGATGTGATGGCGTTGTTGAAAGAACTCAATGCAGAGGGCATGACCATGGTGGTCGTGACCCACGAAAATGAAATTGCCAAGGCATGTGGCCGAACCATTCGGTTGCGCGACGGCTTGGTTGAAACTGGGATGGATGTTGGAGCGTGACTCTTGGCTTGAGGTCGCTCACAATGTCCTCGCCCACCCCCTCAGAACCGCATTGACTGGAGTCAGCGTGGCCCTGGGGATTTTCATCTTGGTGGTGATGCAGGGTTTGGGATTTGGGTTGCAGCACGGTGTGGAACAGCAATTTGCGGACGACGCAGTGAACAGCATTTGGGTGGAAGGTGGACGCACACAGATGCCTTATCGCGGAAGCCAGAGCAACCGCCCCGTCAAGTTGACCAACGCTGACATGCCGGGTTTGGAAGCCCAAGCGGACACCGTGCCATCGTCGTCGCGACGGATCCGCATGTGGGGCGCGGAGGTGGTTTGGGCCAATCCCCGGGGAGAGAATCAGACGGGCTCGTTTGGCCTGCGCGGGGTGGACCCGGCGCACATTGAATTGGAGCGCTCCACGTTGCTCTCGGGACGCTTCATCAATGCCCGCGATGTGGCCGAGTCTCGGAAGGTGGCCGTTGTGGGGCCCAACATTGTGGAGGAATTGTTCCAAACGTCCGAGCCGGTTGGGACCTTTGTGCGCATCAATGGGATTCTCTTTCAGGTGGTTGGGACGTTTGAAGACCCGGGGTCTCGATGGGAGAATCGCGTGGTGTACGTTCCCTTCACCACAGCCCAAGGGTTGTTCAGGTCGGATGACAGCGTGGACCAAGTGATTTATAGCACGGGGGACATGACCACAGATGCGACCGTGGTCCAGAGCGCAAGGATGTTGTCGTGGCTCAAAGATGTCAAGGCCATTCATCCAGAAGATGCGCGCGGGGTTCGTGTGGACAACAACAACGAGGAGTACGCCATGTATGCGTCCATCTTTGAGGGCATTCGGCTTTTCATTTGGGGAATTGGCCTCATGACCTTGTTGGCGGGTGCGGTTGGTGTGGCCAACATTTTGGCCATTGGAGTCAAAGAACGCACCAAGGAAATTGGGGTTCGCAAGGCTCTGGGTGCCACCAACGGAAGCATTGTTGGATTGGTTGTGATGGAATCAACCGTTCTCATGCTGATCAGCGGTTGTGTCGGGCTGATGTTTTCTGTCGGATTGTTGTCAGTGGTGGCGCCCATGGCCAACCACGAGTATTTCCAAAACCCCCAGGTTGACCATCGCATTGCGCTGTTTGCGCTTGGTGTGCTGGTCCTCGTCGGATTGGCGAGTGGTTTGGGCCCTGCGCTCCGTGCGGTGGCCATCCGACCTGTTGAAGCCCTTCGCGACGAATGAGGTGGTGGGAACGGGACCCTTGGATTGAACTTGCCCAAGTTCTGTTGCGCAACCCCTTTCGGACGTTGCTGAGTTGCCTTGGCGTAGGCTGGGGCCTGTTCATGATTCTAATCACAGTTGGAGCATCGAATGGCTTGGAAGAGGGCGTCAAGTCCGACATGGGCAACCGCGTCAAAAACAGCGCCTTCTTGTGGACCCAACGGACGACGATTCCTTACAAGGGCTACCCCAAAGGACGAAGCGTCGAATTGACTTCCGCAGATGTTGCATTCTTGGAAGAAAATGCCACCACATTGGAAGCCGTGGCGCCGAGAAATCAATTGGGCGGATGGAGGGGAGGGAACAATGTGACTCACGGAATCAGGACGGCCGCTTGTGGCGTTTATGGGGATGTTCCGATTTACAAAGACATCGACCCTATTGTGATGATGGAGGGTCGGTACATCAACCAACGAGACTTGGATGACCGAAGAAAGGTGGCTGTCATTGGCAAGCGGGTGAAGGAATTGCTGTTTGATCGTGATGAGCAGGTCATTGGAAGCCATCTTCAAATTCAAGGTGTCACATTCACTGTTGTCGGTGTTTACAGAAGCCAGCAAACCGGTGAAGACGCTGAAGAAAGTGAAAACAACATTTTTACGCCGTACACCACGTTCAATCACGCGTTTCACATGGGGGATGAGGTGGGGTGGCTGAGTTTGCTCATCCGTGAAGATGTTCACGGTGATACGGCCATGGCGGAGGTCTTTCGACTCTTGAAAGCCCAAAAAAGCGTGCACCCCGACGATCCACGAGCCTTCGGTCATTGGAGCATGGCAGAAATGCACGAGGAGATGTCTACGGTTTTTGGGGCATTCCGGTGGGTTTCATTCGTCTTTGGAGGGCTGGCGTTGTTTGCAGGGGTCATCGGAATCATGAACATCATGTTGATCACCATCAAGGAGCGCACCCAAGAACTTGGGGTGCGCAGGGCATTGGGCGCTACGCCGTCGGTCATCGTCATTCAAATCATGGTGGAGACGTTGACTCTGACGGTGCTGGCTGGATTGGTGGGAGGAATCTTGGGTGTTGCAGCGCTTGAAAGTCTCGATGCCTACCTCATGAACGCCGAAGACAACGGCATTTTCAGACACCCACATGTCACCGTAGACGTGCTTGTGACCGCGTTGATGACCATGACCATCCTTGGTGGCTTGGCCGGAATATTGCCCGCGCTTCGTGCTTTGCGTGTTCAACCCGTCGAAGCGCTTCGAGGCTCGTAACCGATGAATTTGCAAACCCGATTGCTGGAAACCGAATGAACAAAGGAAAACTTATCGCGCTCTTGATTGCCGTGCTGCTCGTTTTGGCAGGGACGGTGTATACCATCCAACACCTTCGTCTCCAAGAGCAGCAGGCGGAGGCACGCTTCGACACAGAGACGGCGAGGGTGACTGACATCGTCCTGAAAACGCTGGCTTCAGGCAGCGTGCAGCCTCGACAAGAGATTCTCATCAAACCCCAGGTGTCAGGCATTGTTCGACGCGTGCTTGTGGAAGCAGGGGATGTGGTGGAGGCGGGTGATGTGTTGGCAGAAGTCATGATTGTTCCCGATGTAGCCGCCTTGAGCAATGCAGAATCACGTGTTGCGCGCGCTCAGATTTCATTGGATGACGCCCAAACCAACCATGACCGCAATGCCGATTTGCTTGAGCGCGGGGTGTTGGCGCCCGCTGAAGCTCAGCGCACAGAATTGGCGTTGAAGCAGGCCCGGGAAGAATTGTACGCGGCTGAAGACAACCTGAGAATTGTCCAAGAAGGGGTCACGGCACGCGGGGGTGGCAATGCGTCCAACACCTTGGTCAAAGCCACAGTTTCCGGCATGGTCCTCGAGGTTCCCATCAAAAAGGGAAACAGCGTCATTGAAGCCAACAACTTCAACGAGGGAACGACCATTGCCTCGGTGGCGGACATGGGGGATCTTCAGTTTGTCGGAAAAATCGATGAAAGCGAGGTTGAAAAATTGCACGTGGGGATGCCCATACGTTTAACCATTGGAGCCATCGAAGGGAGTCAAATCCCGGCAACCCTGGAGCACATTGCACCCAAGGGCGTTGCAGAAGGAGGGGCGATTCAATTTGAAATCAAGGCTGCAGTGATGCTGAAGGAAGGCCAGTTTTTACGCGCGGGATATTCAGCGACTGCCGATGTCGTGCTCGACGAGAGAGCCCAGGTGTTGGCCGTGAGCGAACGCCTCATCCAATACGATGGTGACAAGCCCTTTGTGGATGTGTTGGTGGGCGACAATGTCTATGAACGCAGAGACTTGGAGGTGGGTTTGAGTGATGGTTTGATGACGGAAGTGCTCTCAGGCATTGGCGCGGAGGATGCAATCAAAATTTGGAACCAGCCAAGGTACGAGTGACGTTTCCTGAAGACAGCCTGCGCACAGGGTTGCCGGTTGAGGAAGTTCAACGGCTTGCGCAAAAAGCTGCGATACGCCCTGATTGGATTGCGGACTTGATTGAAATCTCGGGTCGTCCCCAAGGTGGCACGGCGTCTCGAAAGGCGTCTTGGATTTTGCGTCATGTGGCGCGTTTGGATACAACGTGTATTGCTCACCAGAGTCAAGCCCTGCTTAGAGCGATTGACCAATCAGGAGATCCTCGTGTTCACCGCGAGCTACTCAAGGCCCTTCTCGACCTCCCCAAAGAGGAGCTGGAGGGCATGGGTGAAGACCTGTATGAACTTGGTTTGGGACTGTGTGCGGATCCCTCTTTGCCCGTGGCCATGGTTCACGTTGGCGTCCAACTTCTCCACACATCGGGACAACCCCTGGGGGAGGAGGTGGTAGAAATTTGGCGTGAACGGGGTGCCCAGGCAGAAACGCCCGCCTTGGCGAGGTTTCTAGCCATGCAACTTGCATCAAGGAACCGACGCTCGACCTGAGGTTGATCCGCCGACATCATCAGTCTTTGCGGTCAGTCTTTGCGGTGGCCCCGCAAGACGCTACGCCTGTTCAATTGCCCTCAGGTTGAGAACTTGACCCGCTGAACTTGGACTTTTTTCTGCGGTGATTGCCAGGTGACTGCGCGCCTTGGCCATCGCGTCGCGGTCCGCGCCTCCTTGATTTGTTCCGGTTTCCAACGCGGGATGAACCGCTCGGGTTGTTGCCATGAGATGCCTTGCCCTCGTGTTGAGCTGGTTTCACCGGTTTCATATCCACGACCACTGCTGGCATGTCCAGGTGCCATGGATGATCCGTGATGAGTGGCACGTCACGCTTGATGAGTTTCAGAATGTCCCGCATGTGGTTGCGTTCGTCTGCTTCATTCACCATGGAAATGGCCATCCCTTCGCGTCCTGCACGTCCGGTTCGACCAATGCGGTGAACGTACGTTTCGCTGATGTTGGGGATTTCAAAGTTGATGACATGACTGACGCCTTCTACGTCAATGCCACGAGCGGCGATGTCCGTAGCCACGAGCACCTTGATGTTTCTGTTTCGGAAAGCGTTCATGGCTTTGTCGCGTTGAGGCTGTGTTTTGTTGCCGTGAATGGCCTCACCGCGAATGTTGTTCTTTTTGAGGTATTGAACCACCTTGTCCGCACCGTATTTGGTCCGTGTGAACACAAGGGCAGTCTCGACATCGTCTTGACCGAGCAGATGAACCAGCAATTCTCGTTTGTCCTCTTGACTCACAAACATCATGCGTTGATCCACAGTTTCAGCAGCGCTGCTGACGCGCGCAACTTCCACGCGCACGGGGTCGGTGAGAATGGATTGTGACAGTTTGACGATGCTCTCAGGCATGGTTGCACTGAAGAACAGGCTTTGACGCTTTTCAGGAAGCATGGCAATCACGCGCCGGATGTCATGGATGAAGCCCATGTCGAGCATGGTGTCGGCTTCATCCAAGACCAAAAATTCAATCCACTCCAGCGACAACAGTCCTTGGTTGCACAAATCAAGCAGGCGGCCCGGGGTGGCCACCAGGACGTCGGCACCTTTGCGAATCTGAGCCACTTGTTGGTGCTGGCTGACACCGCCAAAAATCAGAGCGGTCCGAACCTTGACGTTCTTCGCGTAGGCCTTGACGTTGTCGTCGATTTGGGCTGCGAGCTCGCGGGTCGGGGTAAGCACCAACACACGCGGAACCGCGCGTCCGTGCATCAGGTTGTTCGCCAAATGATGAACAATCGGCAACGAGAATGCCGCCGTTTTGCCCGTGCCCGTTTGGGCAATTCCCATCACGTCACGCCCTTTCAGGACGTGCGGAATGGCTTGGGCTTGAATGGGGGTGGGGCGCTCGTATCCGAGCGGCACCAGGGCATCGAGCACCCGGGGGTGCAGGCCCATGTCAGAAAACTTCATGAGTTGTTTTGAATGCCACGTAAGCATGTGGCCAATGCACCGCGTCTGTACAGCCCTCAACCTGCCTCGTGCAATACGCTAAGGGGGCGTGCCGACATCGGTGAAACACGCACGCGATTCATCCATCGCGTGAGGCAAAGATACGCGTTTAGGATTTGACCGTAAAGACTCGGCTCAAATTGAACCCAAAATACACGCTTCCATCCCCCCAGCTTCCCACAGGCTCGGCCAAGAACGAGCGCTCAAACATGCCTCGGGCATTCGTCACATGCAGTTGAAACACGTGACCTCCCGTTTCGATGTCCACGCCCAACGACAAACTCGGCGAAAATCCATCTCCAAATTGTTGGCTTAGGTAGTGGTGGTACTCGCCGTTGATGCTGAATCGTTGTGTGAGTTTGTACCGGCCGCCCACACCCACCAACCAAAGGTCGTGGGCGTCCTCCGTCGTCTCGACGTAGTTACGGTGCACAAACGACGGCACAAGCGCCAAACTCAGGTCCTCATTCATCTTCCGCGCGATCACGGCCTGGTTCACGTAGCTCAACCGGTGGGAGAAATAATAAGGGTTGACGTCCGTTGGTGCCTTCAAACCGTTGGCCATTGCCACGGAATACCACGTCACACTGAAGGGAAAAGCATCAGGTCCTGTGCTTTGGCGAAGCAGGCGAGCCTTGATGCTGGCCTCGTAGGTTTTTTGGTAGGTGTTGCGTGCCACACCCACGGCCAAACGGTCCGTGATGCCGTAATCAAACGCCATGCGCATCTGCGCGTTGTCGAGCCCCCACAGCTCGTACGCCCCAGAATTGAGGGTGCCAAACCGGTGCGCAATCACAAAATGCAGCACCCCTTCGGCAGGGGTTTCGTTGCTCTGCACGTTGACGATCCGCGTGTCCTTGAACGTCGCGGTCACTGGCAACGTGGGATCCTCCACGGCTTCGTTGAGCGCATCGAGAAGTCCCTGAGCCGACCCGGTCTCCACGGTGGCAACGAACAAACCGAGTGCAACTGCAGGTGCGAGGATGGCCAGTCCTCTCATCGCGGCTCAAGGGTTGCCGTCACGTCCACGTCAATGACAGGGGCGATGTTGTCTTTGACCACAGCAGGCACTTCAATCTGGTGATCTTCCAGAGCCACGGGAAACCTGGTCTCGATTTCCCATGCTTTTCCATTCCAGAGGAGCTTGCCCTCGATGTCGCGGTCTTGCTTCACCCCGTGAAAGTCGAAGGAACCAGTCGCTACGACGTCGTGGGTCTCGCCGTCCTTCCATCCCGCCTGCCAATCTCGGATCGAACCTTGGAAGGTAGCCTTGGGAAATTTTTCTGACTCCACATAGTTCTCATTGAAGTGCTCTTCCATCAAGGCCTTCTCAAAGTGGAAAGCACGCATCTGGACTTGGAAGGCAAACCCGCCGTTGGTTACGTCGAGCAAGCCGCTCATTTGAGCATTTTCTGCCTCGATGTTTTCCATCGGTGTCTCAGAGAAGAAGTGTACGTGACCTGTTCGGGTCATGAACTGTTGAGCCGAGACTTGAACAGTCAGCAAGGCCAGCAGTGGAAAAAAGAAGTTTGTCATGGGGTTGAATGCAAGGTGATCAATTGTTGGGGGCTCCGTCTGCGACCCAACGTTCGAACAAGCGCAGGTCGCACTCCGGGAGAGGATTCCCATTTTTGGGCATCAAAGCAGGATCTCCAGTTGATTTTCGGATGCGCACGAGCAGGCTTCCTTCCGTTGCGCTCTGGGCCAAACCAGCGTGGGTGGTGAGGTCGGGACTTGCGCCGCCACCATGGCATGCACCGCTGTTGCAGTGCAAGTCGAGCAA
>JBEARC010000142.1:0-15128 GCA_041163465.1 Bacteroidota bacterium | reverse complement strand
GCATGCCATGCAAGCGCTCTAGCCAGCTGAGCTATACCCCCATTGAATGTTCCGCGTTCCTTCAGCCGCTGCTGAAACGGACGGCAAAGATAGTCTCCTCTCTCCTTCTCACCAAGCCTTGACCAAACATTGCTCCCACCCCCTCAAAATCACTCAGGACAGGCCACAAAAACGGTCAGTCCGCGTCCATGATGCAGCGAATGGAACATGACCGCCCAAGGGTCTTTCAATTCGATGCCTTCGAGCAACACCCATCGCTTGCGTGCAACACCCATCGCATGCATGGGTTGGAGCATCAGACTTTGCTCCACCCACCCTTAAACTTGTGTGGGTGTGGGTGGGTGTGTGCGCGCGCGGGGTGTGTGGGGGCAGTTTGACGTATCACCTCCCACCATGCCACGAGGTGCATGAAAAACGGGGAGCATGGCTCCCCGTTTCCAATGTGCGATGATGTTCGATTCAAACGCAACTGAAAGGCCTAGGCCTCAGAAGCGCGCTCCAAATCCAATGGAGAAGCTTAGGTTCGGGTCGTTCAAGAGCATGTCCACGTTGAATTGTGGAGCCACGTACAACACGTCCTTGAAGTCGATGTAACGACCCGCATTCAGACCCAAGTCAAGGTTGTTGATCGGATCGACCAAGTCCAGCCCGACGTAGTAATCGCCCATGAAGTATTGACCCCCGAGGGACAGATTGAGGGCATCAAATGTCCCACCAAAACCCGCGTCAGCCGTCACAACAATGTTGTCGGCTACCGCGTAACCTACGGTGGGTGCGATGGCCACACCTGAAGAGAAGATGTTCAACAAGGTAGTCGCATCACCTGTGCCCAAATACCACGAGCCCTGAGGCTGGCTGGCATCCTGAGCAAACGAGAATGTTGCAGTCGCGACTGCAACAAGGGAGAGAATAAATTTTTTCATCACCAATGGTTTTAGGTGAGGCAATGTTGCAAAGCAATCCGTGTCATTGTGACAATTCATGACAAAAACAATGAACATATAAGTGCTCATAACCTGCCTAAATTATTGATAATATGTTTTTTACGTGTAACTTTCCGACAAGACCACTGTCGTGTCACAAAAACACAGATTGTGTCTTCAACCCATCTGACATGCAACCCAGGGGGCCAGATCCAAGTTTGACCTGTGCCGGGGAGGAACCCCTTACTTTTGACCATGCACAAGAAACTTGAAATCCTTGCCCTGTTGACAGGCCTCTCCGGATGGACGATTGCCCAATCGCCATGCGTCAATGGAATGGCTGCTGGCTACCCATGCAACAACGTGGAACTCTTGGCCTTCATTCCCGGCACCGACATCGGGGGCGGTGAAATGAATGATGTTTGGGGATGGGTGGACCCTGTGGATGGGCAGGAATACGCCATCGTGGGACGTACCAATGGAACGGCTTTTGTCAACATCAGCGACCCCGTGAACCCGGTCTTTGTGGCCAACCTTCCGACGCAAACCACAAGCTCACTCTGGCGCGACATCAAAGTGTTCAACAACCACGCATTCATCGTCAGCGAAGCCAGCGGACATGGGATGCAGGTGGTGGATCTCTCGGTGTTGGGCTCGCTCACCGTGACCCCCCAAACATTGACTGCCGATGCCCTCTACACGGGTTGGGGCAACGCGCACAACATCGTCATCAACGAAACGACGGGGCGTGCCTATGGGGTGGGGACAAGCACCTTTCAAGGGGGACTTCACATTGTGGACATCAACGATCCCACCAACCCTGTTTTGGTCGGGGAATTCTCGGAAGACGGATACACCCACGATGCCCAAGTGGTGTCCTACCAGGGGCCCGATGTGACCTACCAAGGCAAGGAAATTGCCTTTTGCTGCAACGAAAACACCGTGACGGTGGTGGACGTAACCGACCCCACGGATGCTGTCATGATCAGCTCAACGGGCTACGATGGCGCGAGTTACACGCACCAAGGTTGGCTTACGGAAGACCACACCTACTTCATCAGCAACGACGAATTGGATGAACAACAGCTAGGGGTGAACACCACCTCCTTCATTTGGGACATGTCTGACCTGAGTTCGCCCCAACTGATTGGAACGTTTGTGTCAGAATCCAGTGCGATTGATCACAACATGTACGTTCGGGACTCCCTGGTGTACCAATCGAATTATCGGGCAGGCTTGAGGGTACTCAATGCCGCCAACATCGCAGAAGGACAACTCGAGGAAGTGGGATTCTTCGATGTTTATCCCTCGAGCGACGCACCCCAATTCAATGGATCTTGGTCCAACTACCCCTACTTCCCTTCGGGGATCATTGCCGTGACGCACATTGAAGAGGGCTTGTTTTTGCTGCGCCTTTCGGGCGAATTGAGTGACTTGGGGTGCATGGATCCCGAAGCATGCAACTTCGACCCTTCAGCCATCGAGGACGACGGATCGTGCATTGGATTCAATGAATGCGGTGGCTGCGAAGGAGAAGAACTGTTCTGCATCGGATGCACCGACTCAGAGGCATGCAATTTTGTGGACGTGGCCACCATCGATGATGGCTCGTGCTCTTACATCGTGGCGCCGGCCATGCAATCCGCCACCCAAACCTCATCCCCTGTCACCTTTGTGGCTGAGCCAGGCGCCCACTGGTTTGAGAATGCCACATCACCCGACGTTCTCGACATCAATGAGAGCTACACCATGCCCTTCCTCACCGCGGATGGATCCGTGTGGGTTTCGCATTCCAACGGTGAATATGGTGTGGTGGGCGGCAAGTCGGAGCCGGACATGGGCAACGGACAATACCACTTCAACAATGGGTATTGGATGGTGTTTGATACCTACCAGGACGTCCTTCTAGAATCTGTCGAGGTATACTCAGAAGCTGGGGGAAACCACGTTGTGGAACTTTTGAACAGTGAAGGCGTCGTTGTGGCCACCGCATCGCAGATGCTGACGTCGGGACTGAACGTGTTTGGTCTCGACTTCGAGATCCCGGCAGGCGCTGGGTACCAACTCCGGTCTGGAAATGCCGAGCCCTTCTTGTGGCGCGAAGACGATGGCGCAGTCGTGAATTACCCCTACGAAATTGGATCTTTGGCAAGCATCACAGGCACCACCATCTCCGGACCCAACCAATTCAACTACTACTATTTCTTCTACAATTGGCGGATGTCATCCATCGCCCCCTGCCTCTCTCCGCGCACGGAATTCACGGTGACCGTGGAGGAAGTCGAAGGACTTGAAGGAGTTGGTGTGGGCCCACGACGCATGGTGGGCATGCTCGACGTGTTGGGGCGTGAGGTACGTACACCTTCCAATCAAATGGTCATCATCCTCTTCAGCGACGGCTCCGTCGAAAAGAGGTTCGTGGCGGAACATCGTTGAGCCTGATCTGTTGTCTTTGGCAACATGCACCACCCCTTGACGGACCGAGAAATTGACCGCATCATCGAAATGGCGTGGGAAGACCGAACGCCTTTTGAAGCCATCGAATTGCAGTTTGGGCTGAAAGAAAATGACGTGCGAGCCTTGATGCGAAGTCAACTCAAAGCCAAGAGCTTTGTCATGTGGCGAAAGCGTGTTCAAGGCAGGATCACCAAACACGGATCCCTGCGCGCAGAAGACATGCAACGCTTTCGTGCGCCCGGTCAACGGTCGTGATTTCTTCCCGCGCAAGTGGCACGCCACGGCCTGTTCCGGGCTGACCTAGTTCAGCTTGAAATGGACTGGCAGCATGTAAGCCACGCGCACCGGCTGCTTGCCAATTTCTCCGGGGAGGAATGGCGGCAAACTGGCAACCACCTCGACGGCCGCCTTGTCCAAGGACTTGTGAACGGGCTTGATGACTTGAATGTCGTTGAGGCTTCCGTCCTTCTCAATGACGAATTGCACAAGCACCTTGCCCTCAATGCCCTTTCTCCTCGCGCAACGGGGGTACTCAAGCTGATCCATCATGTGCCGAATGATGCCCTCTTGCGTGCATTGAATTTCATTGTTGATCGCACCATCGCACAAGACCAAACGCGGCAACCGTTCCACGTCTTGGTAGATGCTGTCCGGATCCGCGGAGCTCCCCTTGACGTCATTTGCGGCTGGAGCGGACGAGGCGGCTGGACGAGAGAACGTGTCGGATTGGGCTGATCCAGCAGGCGACCCAACGGCCAACACAATCAACGAGGCGGTGAATAAGAAGAGGAACTGCTTCATGGTTGACGGAATGAAGGGGGCAACAAACAAGGGCGGACACAACCCATGCGCCCCTAGAAAGGTGCGCATCGGATGGTCAAGTTAAGGCGCATAGAGCGGAGGCAAAATTTCAGGAGCACCCAAATCCCAATGGGCAAATTGACCCCAACGGTCTTGAAAGGTCAGCCACCCATGGTTGTCGGGAATGTTGATCCCGGTCAAAGCGTACGTTTCCACGGGCAGTTGCATGCCTCCACTGGACGTTCCTTGACGGTATTGCTGCCTGTTGGCAGAAAACCGGATGTCGATGCGGCGGCCAGGAGCCATGTCCATGGCGATCCCGGTTTGGTCTTGAATCAACCGAACCGGAATGCTCACGGAATCAACCCACAGGGCGAAGCGTTGGGCACCCTCTGGAAACGTTCCAGACAAGGTCAGTCGGTACACCTTGGTGGATTGCAAGTTGGACTCCACCCCGGGGAATTGGACCTGTGATGTGAATTTGGAAACCTCAAATCCAGAGGTTGTCGCCTTGGGAGCGCCATGACCGAGCAACGACCGAGACGATGCGCCGGAACCCAGGGTGCAACCAACCAACAAGCCCATGACCAGCACCGCAAAGGCGACACATGTCCGGGTCGGGAAAGGGCCCTGGATGGCGACATGATTCTCAGCCATGGGACACGTGTTGCTGACGCCAACGATGCAAGTCGGCCAAGGTGGAAATCAACGACTCGAATTCAGCCAGCGGAAGCATGTTGGCACCATCGCTCAGGGCCCGCGAAGGATCGGGATGGGTCTCGATGAACACACCGTCCACCCCTGCCGCGACCGCCGCACGCGCAAGCGTGGCAATCAGTTGGGGCTTGCCTCCTGTGACACCCTCAAGCTGGTTGGGTTGTTGCACACTGTGGGTCAAATCCATGAACGTCGGAGCCAGTTGTCTCATGGCGGGCAAGCCCCGCATGTCTACCACCAAATCTCCGTACCCAAACGTCGTTCCTCGCTCCGTCAACCACACCTCCTTCCCTCCCGAGGCGCGCACCTTGTCGACCGCAAACTTCATGGACTCTGCAGACATGAACTGCCCTTTTTTGATGTTGACGATGGCCCCTGTTTGGGCTGCAGCGACCAACAAATCCGTTTGGCGACACAAAAAGGCCGGAATCTGCAATACATCAGCCACCCTTGCCGCGCGCTCGGCCTCCTCCGGAAGATGAATGTCCGTGACGATGCCGACGCCAAGCCGCTTTTTCACCTCCGCCAGCACCTCCAAGGCGGCCTCATCCCCAATGCCAGAAAAACTATCCAACCGGGATCGGTTGGCCTTGCGGTAGCTGGCCTTGATGTGGAAGGGCAAACCCAAGGAGTCGCACACGCGCTTCACCTCAACCGCCGTGGTCATGGTGACATCGAGATTTTCAACCGCACAGGGGCCAGCGAGAACGTGGAGGGGCTGGTGAGTTGTCATGAGATGCAGACAAAGGTCAGTGAAATCACGCAAACTCAAGGAACCTCAGCCCCATCGTTCCTCGGAGGGATTAAGATGATTTGGAGGACTTCACCTTCAGGTCCCTGCTGTTGAAGCCTGCATAACGGGTCCAGCGCTCTCCTGGCAAACGCTCCAACTGAATTCGCACGCCTCTTCCGTAGGTGTTTTGGGCCCATTCAGCACCCCAAGCCCATCCCAATGGATCCTCAATTTCAATGCCCAACACACGCTTCTGAGAGACGCGGACCTTGACCCAGGTCACGGGACGAACACCTCCCCACCCCCCAGTCCGAACATCGACACCAAGGGCAACTCGTCCCGAAGGAATCCAACCAATCCCGGCGGTCATCTGAGGCTCAGGCATCCAACTTCCGCCACGGATTTTGGCCTGAACCTGCCATTCTGGCTGAGGCCACCACTGCAGGGTTGCACTGATTTGGGAAGGCAGCATCAGCAGGCGCCCCAACGCACTGTCCGTAGAGAACACAAGTTCATCCACGCTGGTGGGCACGCCGTCTTCCAACAAACCCTCCCATGCCCAGCCCGTTCCAAAAGCTGGCAAACCCGTGGTCGAAAACCCGGTGTCAACCACCGCCAGCATCCCTCCTGCAGGCTCCCAGAACACACCAATGTCCCTGAAGTCAACGCGAAATTGAAGGGGCCACATGTCCGATGACAAGGGCAAACTTCCACTCACTCCAACCCCATACGCGGGCAGTGCATGCTGGATTTGAAAACCACCTGAGTCAGGCAATTGATCCAGGCTCGTTGAGGCATAGGTCTGCATGGACAAGGACATGCTGTCCGCAGCTTCCGACACCCAAAAGGAGCCGTTGAGAATCCCGAATTCAGCCCCAGCAACTCGCTGGACCACGCCAAGCTCAATCCTTTGGCGCGTCTCAATGTTCTCCAAACCCAAGGAGAGCCTGTTGAACACCCCCAACCGAACGCCTGTTCCCGTCAAAGGGTCAATCCGTCCTGTGTGTCCAGCATTCCCGAGAAACACCAGGTCGAAGAGTTCTCGTCTCCACAGGGTGCTCACCAGCAATTCACTTCCAAACGACCCAGCCAAAGCCCATTCTCGCTTCCCCTTGGCATTGATTTTGGCGAAGGGCTCATTGGACCATGTACGATGCCAACCGGCACTCAGTCCCAAGCCGCCCATCGCGGGATGCTCCGCCAACACCTCTTGAAAAACCTCCCGCCCGACAAACCCGCCTTCATACATCGTATGGGCAAACCCAGAGGAAAGGGCGTTGCTGCGTTGATCACCCCACACCTCCCATGACGTTGCCCCCTGGCCATAATAGGCATCGACGAGGGTTTGGGCAGCCAGTTGTCCTCCCGCACCCACCATTCCCAAGCCACACCAGATCCAACCCCATGCCAAGGCAGGATGGATCCAGTGACGAAGTTTGGGGAAAGAATGCCTCATTCCACCACCATCAATTGGGTTCCTTCCAACCTGCCCTGAACGCGCAAACTCTCCTCTCCTGTAAATGGTTGCGGACCGTAGGTATCGATCCAAACCTCCATCACAAGGGTGCCTCCCGGCAGCGCGATGTCCTCGTTCAAGGGAATGCTTACCGTGGATTCCCCGAGGATTCCCAAGGGTACGCTCCCAGCAGCCACGAGGGCCGTGTCCTGCCACACGTCGCCGTTGGACATCTCAAAACGAAGACGTCCCTCCACTTCAATGGGGAAGGTGTTGGACAAGTCCAAGTGCAGAAACCCATCAAAATTGGGAAACTCATCCAATCCAGAAACGTCCAATGTATCGGTGAACATCAAACCGCGCGCCCCCGCCTTGATGGGGATGCGCACATCGTACCAGAAAGTCGGTGGATAACGTGCATCCATTCGATCGATGAGCAGGTCGGACATGTCCTCGGGATTCAGCAAGAATCGCGCCGCGACCCGCATGGATTCCGGCAATCCCTCGAGCAACTCCAAGAAATTGGATCCCGGCATCGCCAAATCCAATGACCACTCGACTGGGACGGGCTCTCCGTTCACCCACGTCGCGCGAGGAATCTCATGCCCTGAAATCAAGCTGCCCTCCACAAGTTGATCCTCCACTTCAATGGTGTCAACATACAATCGAAAATCCGCCCCCACCGTGTTGGTAAAATGCAGTTCCGCTTGTGCTCCTTCAAGGTCAATGACCGGTTCCGGAACCGGAATGGTGTCGATCAGCTGCACATCCATGGCGCTTGACAGCGTCCGTTGGCCAAAATATCCACCCAACGTTTGAACCGTGACCCCATTGAATGAGACCGAAACGACAATGCTGTCCTCCGGATCAATGGTGTCGTACCCATCGGGATTGGACACCTCCCCCGCGAGAGCCACGACAAAGACAGACAATGTGTTGGTTTCCGTGCCAAACTCGCCCGTGAAATCGATGTGAATGTTCTCCAAATCCGTGGACACGGAACTCACACCAGCCGTGGTGGCTGTTGCAGGTGGCAAAAGAATTGGCACTGCCAATCCATCCCCATCCATGGAGTTGATGTCCGGGAAATTGAACATCATTTCCACCTCCAATTGCAAGCTGTGAACCACCTCGATGGTCATGGTTCCTCCTGACAGCGTTGCTTCCGTCAATTCCATGCCCGGCAACTGCACAATGTCAAAATTGAATGGCTCTGAATATCCCAGAACCTCGTTGCCTTCGACCACCACGATGGTGCCGTTGAAGGGTTCTGTTTGGCCGTCAAAACGCGACACAAAATCGGTGTCTGGCAAACTTAAATAGTCCGACCAATCCCAGTTGTCCAGGGTGTCCGAAAACACAAAGTGCGCGGGCCCACCATTCACGCCCGGCTCGATGAGCGAATCGGGCACAAAATCTTGCCACGTGACCATGTCGTCCAGGACGGGAATGTGCAAATCATGTTCCCATGAAAGAGAATTTTTGCACCCAGAAACCCCGCCGAGCAACACGACCACCGACACTCCCATCCAGACTGGGAATGAGCGACCTAGAAACCCGATGAATGTCATTATTGTTAGGACAATGAATCCGAAAGATACGACGATTATAAGAATTACACCCCATCGAGCACGCTCAAGTTGGATTCAAGGGCAAGAATCAAAGCCACCGACAATCCTGCTGAAGGCCAAACCACGGATGAAATCCATCCCCCTGACCCTGCCATCCATGGCACCACCACCACCGCAAGCAAAGCCAGAGCCATCCACACCCCCAAAACGATCCTCATCGCGCGTGAAGGCGCGGCTCGGAGCCGCTCAGAGGAAGGGTCGATTGAACCCGTTCTCCCTCGCCAAAGGCCCCACAAAACCCACGGCCCAAGGGATGCCCACACCAGGTCGGGATTCCACCAGGTGTCGTTGTGGTCGGTGCCCAAGGCCATGGCCAAAAACAAGGCCATCAGCAGGGTTCCAGCAACGCCAGATACACCCCAGGTCCAACGAATCACCCGACGCACCACGCGAGGTGGATTGCGTCGAATCAGCCAGGCACAGCACAACGACCACAAAGCCCATCCCCACATCCATGCCGCGGGTGAATGGGCCCCGACATCAGAGGCCGGCAGGCCTGCATACCAAGCACCTTCGGCGGGAAAAACCTCCCGCACACTGCCCGCCAAGGGTTGACCTTGGAAGGTCATGTGGCCCAATTGCGCGTCCAAAACATCGGGCAAGAACGCGTGACCGCATGGAGGCATATCGCGCATGGCGTCACGTCCCAAAATCAATTCGATGCCCCAAGCCGTCCAGGGAATGCCATGGATGTAAGGTCGAAGTGCCTCGAGATAGGTGGTCTCGTCATCGGTCTCTGCACACCCCGCATCCAAGCCCTCCCCCAACGATTCACGGAGCACGTCGATCACCTTGGATGCGCAATTGTCCCGAAAGAAATCATAGCTGTACACCGCATGTTCCGGCAAGGCATTGCGCTCGAGATACGCAATGACCGCGCGCACCTGCTCTGGCTGAAGCAGCAAAGGCCTCTCAAGCAAGGCTCGACCCTGCCTTAGGTAGAGATGCTGAAAGCGGGGATACGATTCCACGCTGAGCTTGTAATCCATGCGACCACGGACAAACCGGACATAGAATCCCTCATTCACAGTGAACGTTCCGTAGTTGTAGACAAGGTCCACTCCTCGGAGGGGATCCTGCACCCGAATGGCTGTGTGACCAAATGCTGCGTACACATCCTGACCTGGGCTGGCCGTCAGCACAGAAATGTTGGCCGCCTCACTCCACCTCGCCAAATCCTCCTGTGCCATTGCCGTTGGCAGACAGGGCATTCCCAACCACGCCAACAACACCAGCGATGCCATCCACCACCCCTGAAACACTTGCCTGGCCCTTCCGAATAACCAAACCTCCCGGGATGTTGGAGCTGAATCGTGCGGGGCGAAACCCGACGACATCTCAACCTCCAAAACGCCTCCCCTGGCATGCACCACCCGTCGACCATGACTGGGCATCAATCCCGACAGATTCAATCCAGGGTTCTGAACTGAAGCGGCCTCTTGATGTGACACAGATTCCGGACGATGGACCCGGACGAGATCTGCCAGTGCCGCCGCCACCACGCCCGTGCCACAACTCAACGTCTCTGCCTCCACCCCGCGTTCAAAGGTGCGGATATGCAGCGATTCGGGGTTGTCCCCAACAGCGACAAAATTGACATTCGTGCCTCCCGGTGCATGGCTGGGGTGATGGCGAATGGGGCGCGCTGCCGCCACGACATCCAAGGCCTCAAGTTGGGCTTGATCGAGCAGCCATTCCACATGATGGGGACTTCCCGTGTTCATCCAAGCAGCGGCCATTGATTCGGAACCTTGGGGACTCGTGAACCGAGGAGAATTTGGAGCCAACACAGTGATTCCAGGCACGCCATCTTCGCGGATTCTTCCCCAATGTTGACCATCTACGGCAAGGATGGGATGCCTCGACGACCCTTCGGAAATCCATCCCCTGGATTGGGCATAGGCCAATGCCACGCGCGTTCCATTGCCGCAAAAGGACCTGCTTCCATCTGGATTTCTGAAATCCACCTCGATTCCACCCGATTCAAGCGGGGTGACCACCACAAGACCGTCTGATCCCACCCCGCGATGCCTGTCACACAAGCGCGCCACCTCCTCGTTGGACCAACGCGCTGGAAGGAGTGCCGACGCTGGCATCCGACCCTGTGCAGAATCAGGGGATGGGCTCCCATCGAAGACGACAAAATCATTGCCGGTACCTTCCCATTTGGAGAATGCCAAGGCCATGGGGCGAAGGTAGGGCTGCAATGCGCTCGCGCACGACCACGGCGTGCGGCCATGCCTGGTCAAAAGCCGCGCCATGCGGCAAGCGGACCTTTCTATCTTTGAGCCATGCCCCAACCTGCGAAATCTGCCGCATCCACAGGGCTGCTCGAAGCCTACAAGACTGCGCGAACGGCGCGCGCCATGTCGGATCTTTACGAGGAGCACGCCCGCCTGACCGCCAAATACGTCCACGCATGCAGCCGCGGCCACGAAGTGATTCAAATCGCGGCGGGACAATTGTTGCAACCCCAGGATTACGTGAGCTGCTATTACAGGGATGACAGCTTGCTCTTGGCCATGGGCATGACGCCCGAAGAGCTGATGTTGCAGCTTTTTGCCAAACGAGAAGACCCCTTCTCTGGTGGCCGTACCTACTACAGTCACCCCAGCCTCAACCGACCCGGTCAACCGCGAATCCCCCATCAAAGCTCGGCCACGGGCATGCAGGCCATTCCTGCTGCCGGTGCCGCACTCGGGTTGCAGTACCTCGAACAGATGGGCCTCGAATCCCAAGCCGTGAAGGACGAACGCGCAGCTGGACATGAAGTCAAGGAGCCCGGCATTGGATTCTGCAGCATCGGAGATGCCGCCATGACCGAGGGTGAGGTGGCCGAGGCCTTCCACATGACTGCCTTGCGGGGATTGCCCATGGTTTGGCTGGTGCAAGACAACGAGTGGGACATCAGCGCCCATGCCTCGGAGGTTCGGTTTGGCGATGCGACAACCTTTGCGCAAGCCTTTCCTGGCATCGAGGTGCTCTCGGTGGATGGGACCGACTGGGAAGCATGCAGGACGGCCATGGCACAAGCCATTGGGACAGCCCGAAGCGAGCGAAGGCCGTTTTTGGTCCACGCCACGGTCCCCTTGCTCGGACATCACACAAGCGGAGTGCGTCGTGAATTTTACCGTGACGACCTCGATGAGGCGGCCCTACGAGACCCCCTACCACGGCTGGAAGCATTGATTCTTGAATCTGGGTTGGACCATGCCTCGCTCAACTTGCTCAATGCAGAAATCGAAGCCTCTGTGCAGGAGGCGTTTGATGCCGCGCGGCAAGCAGAGGAGCCTCGCGCAGAAGACCTGCTTCCCCACCGTTACGCCCCCACCCCCATCACCGAGGAACGTGGCATCCGTCATCCCGAAGGAGGAGAAGTCACCTTGATGGTTGATTGTGCCCTTCACGCCATGCAAGAACTCATGGAGGACCATCCTGAGGCCCTGCTCTATGGCCAAGATGTGGGGGCTCGCTTGGGTGGCGTGTTTCGGGAAGCTGCCACGCTAGGCCAAAAGTTTGGCATCCACCGGGTGTTCAACACGCCCATTCAAGAAGCCTTCATCATCGGATCGACTGCAGGCATGAGTGCCACCGGGTGTCGTCCTGTGGTGGAGGTTCAATTTGCGGATTACCTCTGGCCTGGACTCAATCAATTGTTCACAGAGCTGAGCCGCAGCTACATGCTCAGCAACGGTCAATGGCCTGTCCACAGTGTGATTCGCGTGCCCATCGGGGCCTACGGAAGTGGCGGCCCCTACCACAGTTCAAGCATTGAATCGGTGTTGGCCAACATCCGCGGCGTGAAGGTGGTCTACCCGTCCAACGGTGCGGATTTGAAGGGATTGCTCAAAGCGGCATTTTGGGATCCCAACCCCGTGGTGGTGCTCGAGCACAAAGGGCTGTACTGGTCCAAAATTCCAGGCACTGAATCGGCCAAATGCATCGAACCCGACCGGGATTATGTCGTGCCATTGGGCAAGGCTCGAATGGTGTTGGAGGCCCGGGCTGAAGCCTGCAAGACGGAGGGTGCCGTGACGGTGGTAACCTACGGGCGCGGCGTGCATTGGAGTGTCGAAGCTGCCAAGGAATTCCCCGGCAGGGTCGAAATCCTCGATCTGCGGTCCATTCAACCTGTGGATTACGAGGCCATTGAATCCAGCGTCGCCCGAACCAACCTTTGCCTTATCGTGACCGAAGAGCCCGTGGCGCACAGTTTCGCCCAGGCGCTTTCAGGACACATCGCCACGCGGTGCTTTGCCCATCTAGACGCTGCGCCCCAAGTCATTGGAAGCATGGACCTCCCCGCCATCCCGTTGAACGAACACCTCGAGGCCGCTGTCCTTCCTAGCGCGACGAAGGTTCGGGACGCCATGGCATCGTTGTTGCACGATTAAACACTGTGTCAACCACCCCATGAGAACGACCACACCAACGCTTCTTTGCACGGCGCTCCTCGGGCTCGTGACCCATGCCACTTGGGGTCAGTCTGCTGGAATTTTCACCTTGGATGGATGGCCGACCGAGCGTTTGGGCTATTTCGCTGGAACCACCCACATTGTTGTGGATGGAGACCGGATGAAAGTGGTGGAATGGCCTGGGAACAGTGAGGACAAAGACCAAACCATGGAGACGTACTACCTCCCGACAGGATTGGTCAAGGTCTTTCCTTGGAACGATGAGCGCATTGGGTTGGTCTTTGAATCCGAAGGTCCTTTGCCTCGAGCCGAAGTGAACTCGGAGGGGCAATGGGTGCTTCCTCCGCCCTTCCCTCCCCGGGTTTCTCAAGAATCTCAAATCCCTTGTGGTGAAGGATGCGTCTACTGGGTGCGCAATGCCTCGTTTCAACCGCTGGACCCTGCTGCGTTTGGGCCTGGTGGAGACTTCGAAGGGACCTTTGCCCCTCCTGCCGACATCCCGCTTTTGACGACTGAAGAATTCGTGGATCGCTTTCGCATGGAGGTTCCTGATGTTTTGCCTCGAGGGGCGGGATTTTCGGAGTGAGGTGAATGTCGTTCAGGCCCCTCGTTGGGCCTCTTGACGCGCACGGCAGACAGCCTTTGAACCCCCTCCTGTCATTTTTGTTTCATGGTTACGTCAACCATGGGCACCCCAACCTCCATCTTGGTCAAACGCGTTGAGCGTTTGAACCCCAAAGTGGTCCGCGTGACGCTCGATCCCGGGCCCAACGCGGGTCTCTGGCACTTTGTGCCCGGGGGGTTCATGACGTTTTGTCTTCCCGTTCAACAGCATGAAGCCGACGTGCGCGTGGGCACACATTCCCACGTGCAATCCCCCGATGTCATCCACCGGAGCTACAGCCTGGTTCAGGGGCCTCACGACGGTTTGCCCCAAATCCTGGTCAAGGAAACCACGGCAGGACTGGGGAGTCGGTTCATCAACAGGCACTTCTCAGAGGGCATGCAACTGATGGCCTACCCTCCCAAAGGGCGGCTGTTTCCAGAATCGTGGAACGACGACGATTTTCATTTTGTGTTGTTTGCTGCAGGCACGGGAATTACGCCCCTGTATTCCATCATGCAGCACGTGATTGACGCCAGGGAGGGAAACCGTGTGACGTTGTTCTACGGCAACACAGGCCTCAAAGACATCCTGCTGAAAGACGCGTTGGAAGCATGGGCTTCTCACCCCCGTGTCACCATCAAGCACCTGCTGACGGATGGGAGCATCGATGACCCGCTCTACACCGGGCGCATGGACGCGGCAAAAGTTCCGCTACTCTGGAATACCCTGTTGTCGGACATGCCCAAACGCGTGCTCGTTTCAGGCCCCAAGGGCATGAGAGATGGCGTGCTTCAGACCTTGCTCGGTTTGGGTGTTGACCCGTCTCACATCCGTGGAGAAGATTTCAATCACCCCCCGCACCTTGAATCCCCTGAAGTGAAGACCTGCGAGGTCGTTGCCGAAATCAAGTCAGGAACGATTCACATGACATACGACCCTCGAGAGGAGGACTTGCTTGAAGCCATGATCGAGAGAGGGTATGACGTGCCCTCCTCGTGTCGAGGAGGCGTATGCGCCAATTGCCGAGCCGAAATTCTACAGGGGGAAGTCGCCGTCGACAACAGCTACGCCTTGACTGAAGAAGAACGAGCCAAAGGGTGGGTCCTGTGTTGTCAATCGCGCCCCCTCTCAGCCAAACTTCACCTTCAGTTCAAGGCAGACCAATGAACTTGTGCGTTTGCAGCGAAAGACGCCATTGGGGTTCTGCCTGAATACGCGCCAACACGCGCTCCATCACCTCCTCCCGACGATCCCACTCAGGTTGTAGGAATTGGGCGGTTCCCGGCGCCAGTTGGGCAGCATGTTCCTCAGCCCACGCCAGGTCATGGCTGTTGACGACCACGACCTTCAATTCATCGGCCATGCGATACCACTCGGGGCGGCAGGGC
>JBEARC010000141.1:0-8629 GCA_041163465.1 Bacteroidota bacterium | reverse complement strand
CGCTCGAGGGTGACCAACCCAAACCCCTTGATTCCAGGTGTGTCCACCAAATAGCCCCCTCGGGGAAGCGCATGCATCTCGGCGAAGGTCGTCGTGTGCTTTCCCTTGTTGTGAGACTCGCTGACTTCGGCGGTTTTGGCATCCAACCCAGGGACCAAACGATTGGCCAATGTGCTCTTCCCCACCCCCGAATGACCCGAGAGGAGGTGAATCCCACCGGCCAATTGCATTTCCAACGCATCCATGCCCTCTCCCGTATGAGCGCTCACCTCCACCCACCCGTAGCCAGCATCGGCATAAACTTGGCGCAATCCAGCAGCCCACGCGATTCCCGACGCATCGAGCAAGTCAATCTTGTTCAGCACCAACGTGGTGGGAATTCCATACGCCTCAGCCGTGACCAAAAATCGATCCATGAACCCCGTGCTCGTCCGGGGCGAGGCGGCTGTCACAACCAAAAATGCCCTGTCCAAGTTGGCCGCCACCACATGGCTTTCATGGGAGAGGTTGACCGACTTGCGAACGATGCAGTTTTTGCGCGGTGCGATGTGTGTGATGGTACCCACCCCGTCCTCGGTCGACTCGAACGTGACCCAATCACCCACCGCCACAGGGTTGGTGCTGCGGTAGCCCTTCAACCTCAATTTGCCAGCAGGGCGACATGCCCACACCTGTCCATCCTCAGCTTGAACGTCGTACCACGATCCTGTGGATCGCAAAACAACGCCGTTCCTCATCCCGCTGTGAGGGCTTTGAATTGGGCCTCGAGCCCACCTTCCGATTGCACCATGTCCACAAGGGGGGCATCGGCCACCAATTCACCCAAGCGAATCATCACCACGCGGTCACACATGGCCTCGACCTCCTGCATGATGTGCGTGGAAAGCATCACCGTTCGGTCCTTGCCCAATCTTCTCACCAAGGCGCGAATATCCACCAGCTGGTTGGGATCGAGCCCGGAGGTCGGTTCGTCCAAAATAAGCACCTCAGGATCGTGGATCAGGGCTTGGGCCAGCCCCACCCGCTGTTTGTACCCCTTGGAAAGTTCCCCGAGCTTTTTGTGCGCTTCCGGGGTTAGACCCACCTCCTCAATCACGCGTTCGACACGTTGCTTTCGCTCGGTCAAACGATGCAGCCCCGCCACAAACATCAACGATTCCCGCACGTACATGTCCAAGTGCAAGGGGTTGCTTTCAGGAAGGTAACCCACGCGGCGTTTGGTCTCCAATGGATGGTCCACCACGTCCAAACCGCACACCTCGACACGCCCCGACGTAGGGGGCATGTAGCCGGTCAGAAGACGCATCAGTGTCGATTTTCCAGCGCCATTGGGCCCCAACAATCCAACCACTTCGCCTCGACCGACCTCAAGAGACACTCCTCGGAGCGCGTGTTGCGTTCCAAACACCTTTTCAACGTGACGCACGACAATCGACATGGCGCGAAGTTACCCCGTCAAGCCGCATTCTCAGGCGCCATGAACGGGCAAGAAAAAACCGCGCCCTTGGGACGCGGTTTCTCGTGGTGTGAATCGCAGTGGAATTTTACATCATGCCGCCCATGCCTCCTCCCATGGGAGGGGCCGCTGGGGTCTCTTCTGGAATGTCCGTGATGACACACTCTGTGGTCAGCACCATGCCGGAAATAGACACTGCATTTTCCAGAGCCACACGCGTGACTTTGGTTGGATCGATGACACCCGCTTCGTAGAGGTTCTCGAAGACCTCTGTACGGGCGTTGTAGCCAAAGTCGCCTGAGCCTTCGCGAACCTTGTTCACGACCACTGCGCCTTCACCACCGGCGTTGGCGACGATTTGGCGCAAGGGCTCTTCGATGGCGCGCAAGACGATTTTAATTCCGGTCGTTTCGTCGGCATTTTCACCTTCGAGATCCTCCAACTTCGCAGCCACACGGATGTAGGCCGTACCTCCGCCAGGGACAATGCCTTCCTCCACGGCAGCGCGGGTGGCGTGCAAGGCGTCGTCTACGCGGTCTTTCTTTTCCTTCATTTCCACTTCAGTGGCTGCACCGACATACAGAACCGCCACACCCCCTGCCAACTTGGCGAGACGCTCCTGGAGCTTTTCGCGGTCGTAGTCAGACGTTGTGGTTTCGATTTGGGCCTTGATTTGTCCCACGCGAGCGGCAATGGCGGCCTTGTCACCAGAACCATTCACCACCGTGGTGTTGTCCTTGTCAATCGTGATTTTCTCAGCGGTACCAAGGTCCGCAAGGGTCGTGTTCTCCAACTTCAATCCAGTCTCTTCTGAAATCACCTGACCACCAGTCAGAATCGCAATGTCTTGCAACATGGCCTTGCGACGATCCCCAAACCCTGGTGCCTTCACCGCAGCCACTTTCAAGGCACCGCGAATCTTGTTGACGACCAATGTAGCAAGCGCTTCGCCGTCCACATCCTCCGCAATGATCAAGAGAGGGCGTCCACCTTGGGCCGTTTGTTCCAACACGGGAAGCAGATCCTTCATGTTGGAAATCTTCTTGTCGTGAATCAAGATGTAGGGGTTGTCCAACTCGGCCTCCATCTTGTCGGGATTGGTCACGAAGTATGGAGAGAGGTAGCCCCGGTCAAACTGCATGCCCTCGACCGTTTTCACTTCTGTCTCAGTACCCTTGGCCTCTTCCACCGTGATGACGCCTTCGTTGCCCACCACCTTCATGGCTTCGGCAATCAACGTTCCGATGGTCTTGTCGTTGTTGGCCGAGATGGTCCCGACTTGCTCAATCTTGCTGTTGTCATTTCCGACTTCACGGCTGATTTCACGCAGGCCTGCCACAATGGCTTCCGCAGCCTTGTCCATGCCTCGCTTGAGATCCATGGGATTGGCGCCAGCTGCCACGTTACGCAGTCCTTCGCTGACCAATGCCTGGGCAAGCACGGTCGCGGTCGTGGTGCCGTCACCCGCCACATCAGCAGTTTTGGAAGCCACTTCCTTCACCATTTGGGCTCCCATGTTCTGCACGGGATCCGCAAGTTCAATCTCCTTGGCCACGGACACGCCGTCCTTGGTCACTGAGGGTGCGCCAAACTTTTTGTCAATGACCACATTCCGGCCTTTGGGGCCCAAGGTCACTTTCACTGCATTGGCCAATGCGTCCACGCCAGCCTTCAGGCCTGCGCGCGCTTTACTGTCAAATTGAATGTCTTTTGCCATAGGTATGTTCGTTCAGTTGAGGTTGTTGGATTGACTTCAGAGTACAGCCAAGATGTCTGACTCACGCATGATCATGTAGTCCTTGCCGTCATGCTGCAACTCTGTACCAGAGTACTTGCCGTACAAAACGGTGTCTCCTACTTGCACCGTGGTAGGCTCGTCCTTTTTGCCGGGACCGACGGCAACCACTGTGCCACGTTGGGGTTTCTCTTTGGCCGAGTCCGGAATGATAATTCCGCTGGCCGTCTTCTCTTCTGCGGCTGCAGGCTCAACGAGAACCCGGTCAGCCAAGGGGCGAATGGTAACAGACATGTTTTTTGAATTGGTTGTAGAATCGAATTGTGCCTTCGCACGTCCGCTCTCGGCGATTTCCGTGCCAAGTGGAATAGAACCCCGTGAACCTGTCAGCCTTTCACGACAACCTGCCCAAAAACACGACACCCTGTCAGGAGTGCTGACAGGGTGTCGTTGTCAAGGGCTGTGAAAGAAATCACTCGGCGCCGTCCGCGGGCACAGTCATGGTCGGGGCGAAACCCTCATCCACCCCAACGTCAAGTGAGTTGTTGCCGGAAAAGCTTCCAACCACAATGCACAGGACAAACAATGTGGCAGCCAAGTACCACGTGGCCTTCTCCAGGAAATTGGTGGTGCGCTGCACGCCTCCGATTTGGCTGGCGCCCTGGAATCCGGTGGCGAGTCCTCCCCCCTTGGGGTTTTGGACCAAAATCACTGCACCCAGCAGGAAGCAGACAATCAAAATGACGACGGTCAGAAAGGTGATCATGTTCAGTTGTTCAAGAGTTACGCAGCTTTTTCAGCTGGGCCGCAAAATAAACACTTTTTTCCGGGTATTTCAAAGCCAGGAGCTTATAAGCTTTCCTCGCACGCCCCAATTGGCCTTGTTGAGCGTAGAGTTTGGCCATGGTTTCCGTGACCAAACTCGGGTCCTCCACCAGTCCCTGCTGGGCCCACTCCTCGGTCGATTCAAGGCTGTCGCGAACAGGGCCCAACTTCACGTCGCCCTTGGCAATGAAGGCCGCTATCAGCGCATCGGCACCTCGCTCGACTTGGGCAGGGGCGCCAAATCCAGTGTCACGCGCCCTTTGTTGGAGCCACGCCGAAAAGATGCTCTGCGGCTGCGCGTGATCCAAATCGCCCCCCACAGGAGCCACCGGCTCAACGAGGTTCAACGAGTCCAGAGGATCGGGACGCTCCGATGAAGGGGTGGGTTCGATGCCATCTTCTTCGGTCCATGCAGCCACGTCACGCTCAATCACTGAGGCGATGGCTGACACCATGGCCTCCCTCAATCCAGGGTCTTGAGCCATGGTCGAATGCGCGACAATCTCACTTCGTGCCTCCTGGCCCTCAGGAACATCCGTGGTGTCGGAGGCGTCCACCCCACGGGTGGGGTGCACCGAATGCAAAGATTTTGTTTCTGACAGAGCTGGGGGAGAAGACATGGGAGACGCGGAATCGGATGCAGGTACGGATGCCTTGCTTTGCCCATGCCAAACCAGTTGGACCCAACCCTCCACCTCCTGTTCTGACACTTCCTCAGATGCCTCCACATGTTGATGAATTTCCCGCGCCGCCTCTACCAGCGAGGGCCCCATGAAGAACGAGAACAAGGCGCGTCGCGAGGGCACGTGTGCACCTGCGCGCAACAATTCGTCCCTGCGCTCAAGATCCCCGGCCATGTCCGCCGATTTGGCCAAAAGCATGCGCAGTGGACCCGCGTACGGATACCGCTGAACCCAATCGCGCAACGTGATCAAGTCGTCAGCTTGGGGGCCTCTTTCCAACAATTCGTTCAAGGGTCGCATGGATTCGAAGGTACTGATGATCACCAGTTTCCCAGGGTCGCATTGAAGATGTCTTGGGAGAGCAGCTCCCCCAATTCGGACACAATCTCTTCTTCGGCGGAGAACACATCCTGCGTGCTCGGCAAATCGACGTACCGAGAAAAGGTCCGCTCAGCCGACAACGTCGGATCAAGGCTGTTCACGTAAGTCAAGACCACCTGAACGGTGATGCGATTGGCACCTGCTGTTTCGTCCCCTTGCACGTTCACAGGTCGCACCTCCCACCCGACAACCCGGGCCGAGAACTGGAGATCCCCCAGGGGCACCAAACGCAACGTGCTTTGGCGCTGGACCCTGTCGCGGAGGGCTTCCGCCAAGGACTGGGCTGAGGTGGCCGACACCAAGGGGTGAGCAGGTTCAAAATCCTCCACACTGAACGTGGAGGCGCCAGAGGTTTGGGCTCCGTAGGGGGAATACACACCGCATCCTGTGATTCCCAAAACCCATGCTGCTGCCATCCACAAGAAGCGAAACCGCGTCATTTCAGGTCGTATTCTTTGATTTTCCGGTACAATGTGCGCTCGGAGATGCCCAATTCTTCGGCTGCATATTTTCGCTTGTTGCGATGCTTTTCCAACGCACGACGAATGAGTTCACGCTCAGAATCCTGAAGGGACAGAACCTCTTCGTCGGCAGGTTGATGCTCAATGTCGTGCGTATCCTCGTCACCATGACCCGAGGAGATTGGACCCTGGTAGGCCGGCAGTGCGGGCCTGCGTGCACCGAATTCCGCCGCATCCTCCTTGAAGACCCTTTGCACCAACTCCGCTTCATCGTCCCCACCACGCAACCCACCATGCTTCATGAGAGACAACACGAGTTGTTTGAGGTCATTCAAATCCCCCTTCATGTCAAACAGCACCTTGTACAAAATCTCACGCTCGTCCATTCCCTCTGAACCTCCGGTGTTGGAGGTCGAACTGGGAAGCCTGGACCGGTGCGTCTCTGGCAAATAGCCGAGCAGTGTGTCCGCATCAATGCGACGCTCCGTCTCCAAGATGCTCATTTGTTCTGTCACGTTTTTGAGCTGCCGGATGTTGCCAGGCCACGGATAATGTTCCAAAATTTCAATGGCATCGTCCTCGAGACTCAACGGTGGCATCCTGTATTGTTCGCTGAAATCCGTGGTGAATTTCCGGAACAACAAATGAATGTCTCCCGAACGCTGTCGCAGGGCGGGAAGCTGAATGGGAACTTGGCTCAAACGATAATACAAGTCTTCCCGGAACCGGCCGCGGCTGATGGCATCGTCAAAGTCGACGTTGGTCGCGGCCACGACACGCACATCGGTTTTTTGGACTTTGGAAGAACCCACCTTCATGAATTCGCCGGTTTCCAACACGCGCAACAAGCGGACTTGGGTGGTCAGGGGGAGTTCAGCCACTTCATCCAGAAAAATGGTGCCACCATTGGCTTCTTCGAAATACCCCTTGCGGGTGTCGGTTGCGCCCGTGAAGGCCCCCTTTTCGTGCCCAAACAACTCAGAATCAATGGTCCCCTCGGGGATGGCTCCGCAGTTCACGGCCACATAGGGACCATGCTTTCGCGCACTGAACTGATGGACGATTCGCGGCATGATTTCCTTGCCCGTTCCGCTTTCTCCGAGCACCAATACACTGATGTCTGTCGTGGCCACTTGGGCAGCCACCACGAGCGCACGATCCAAGGATGGTGAGGTCCCAACAACCCCAAAACGCCGCTTCAATGCACCAACATCCATCATGTGTCAGCCGGCTGATCGGTGACCTCCCCCAACAGCGTCACGGCCGTGCAAGAGGTCACATGAACGTTCACGTAGTCTCCAGGCTTGTGACTGCCCTTGGGGAACACCGCCACGGTGTTGTGCGTCGTCCGTCCGAAGAATTGGTCGTCCCGTTTCTTGCTTGTACCCTCAATCAAAACCCGATGAACTTGACCCACCAGCGCCGCGGTCCGCTCCTTGCCATGAATCATTTGCCGGGCGATGACCTCCTGCAAGCGCTCACCCTTGACTTCTTCAGGGACGTCATCCTCAAACTTCCGCTCTGCCAAGGTCTTCGGCCGCTCGCTGTACTTGAACATGAAGGCCATGTCATACCGAACTTCGTCCATCAGCGACAACGTCGCTTCGTGCTCCTCCTGGGTCTCCCCACAAAAGCCCGTGATGATGTCCGTGCTGATGGCGCACCCGGGTAGGATGCGTCGAATGGCAGCAATGCGCTCGAGATACCACGCCCGGCTGTAACCGCGATTCATGCGCTTCAGCACCTCGCTGTGACCGCTTTGCACAGGCAGATGGATGTACTTGCATATGTTCTCGTGGCGTGACATGGCGTGCAGCACATCGTCGGTCATGTCCTTGGGGTGAGACGTGCTGAAACGAATGCGCAAATCGGGATGAACCTGGGCCACCATCTCGAGCAATTCAGCGAATCGTACCACCGGCTGTCCCTCCTCCTTGACCACCCCTTTGTTGTCAATGTTCCACTTGTAGGAATCCACATTTTGGCCTAGCAGGGTGACTTCGCGATAGCCTTGTTCAAAAAGCGCGCGAGCCTCCTGCACGATGCTTTGTGGATCGCGGCTCCGTTCGCGGCCTCGGGTGAATGGTACCACGCAAAATGAGCACATGTTGTCACACCCACGCATGATGCTGATAAACGCCGTGACCCCGCTGCTGTCCAACCTCACGGGACTGATTTCAGCATAGGTTTCTTCCCGAGAAAGCAGGACGTTGACAGCTTTTTGGCCTCCTTCCACGCGATCGACCAAATTGGGCAAATCGCGGTACGCATCGGGGCCCACCACGAGATCCACCAACTGCTCCTCTTCCAAAAGCTGGTCGCGCAAGCGCTCGGCCATGCATCCGAGCACCCCCACGACCAAACTCGGGTTTTTCTGTTTGTTTGTCTTGAAGTGCACCAAGCGATTCCTCACACGCTGTTCAGCATTGTCGCGTATTGCGCAGGTGTTGAGCAACACCAAATCTGCGTCGTCCGCATCACGCGTGGTTTGGTACCCAGCATCCGCGAGGATGCTCGCCACAATTTCACTGTCGCTGAAATTCATTTGACAGCCGTAGCTCTCCAGGTACAATTTTCGGCCTCCGGCCCCAGGACCTGCAACCACGGTGGCTTCACCTTGGCGCGTTTCATCCATCAAGTGTTCTCCTTCTCGCATGGTGCAAATGTACGATGCTGACAAATTGTCACCCCTTTAGGGGTCCCTGGAAATGCAACACAATTGAAGGGATGGACGTACACATCATGTCCCAAACTTGCCTTTAATTTGCCCGCCAAACATTGTCTCACCGACTGCAATTCCCCCCATCCATGGCCAAAAATCTCGTCATAGTGGAGTCTCCAGCCAAAGCCAAAACCATTGAAGGCTACCTCGGCAAAGACTTCAAGGTGAAATCTTCCATGGGGCACATTCGAGACTTGGCCAAAGGGGATGACAGCGTGGACATTGACAATGATTTTACCCCGAAATACGAAGTGAGTCCCTCGTCTAGGAAGGTGGTGTCTGAATTGAAGGGTTTGGCGAAAAACGCTGAGACTGTCTGGCTCGCAACGGATGAGGACCGCGAAGGGGAGGCCATCAGCTGGCATT
>JBEARC010000140.1:0-12804 GCA_041163465.1 Bacteroidota bacterium | reverse complement strand
CGTCTTCTTCCATCTCCCAACCTCCATCATCGTCTGCAGGTTCAATGGACGATTCCTCACCGAGGACCCACCCGCTCGCATTCCTGCGTCGGATGGCATCAATTGCCGTGTTGACCATGATTCGGCGCATCCAGCCTTCGAAAGAACCTTTGAAGGTATATCCCCCGATGTTCTGGAACACCTTGAGAAATCCTTCCTGAACCACGTCCTGCACGGCGTCCTTGTCGGACATGTAACGAAGGCACACCCCAAACATCAAACGGTAATACCGCTCGAAGATGTAGCGCTGGGCACGGCGTTCACCGAGCTGACAGGCTTCTATGTAGGGGCGCAACTCTGCTTCATGCATAACGATGGCCGTTGAAGAGACGCATCCGATGCGGAATGGTTGCCTTTGCGCTCTCAACGTTGGGCTCAAGGTCGCAGAATTCAAGGCCAAATGCAAACTGCGCCCCCTACCTTTGGTGCATGCGAGTTGTCGTCGGACTTTCTGGTGGTGTGGACTCGAGCGTCGCTGCCCATCTCTTGCTCGAGCAAGGGCATGAGGTCATTGGTTTGTTCATGCGTAATTGGAACGATGAGAGTGTGACAATCAACAACGAATGTCCCTGGATTGATGACGCCAACGATGCCATGTTGGTGGCCAACCACTTGGGCATTCCCTTTCAAGTCATGGACTTGAGTACAGAGTACAAGGAGCGAATCGTGGACTACATGTTTGCCGAATACGCTGCTGGACGCACTCCGAATCCCGATGTGTTGTGCAACCGCGAGGTGAAGTTTGACCTGTTCCTCGAGGCCGCCTTGAAGCTGGGTGCAGAGGCAGTTGCCACCGGCCATTACTGTCGAAAAGTCACCGATGCACATGGCGTCCACCACCTGCTCGCGGGCGTGGATGGCAACAAAGACCAGAGTTACTTCTTGTGCCAGCTGAATCAGGATCAGTTGGGACGAGCGTTGTTTCCCGTGGGCGAATTGCAAAAACCGGAGGTTCGTAGACTTGCGGCAGACATTGACTTGCCCACCGCCGACAAAAAAGACAGCCAAGGATTGTGCTTCATCGGCAAGGTCAGGCTCCCAGATTTTCTCCAACAACAGTTGTCCATTCGATCGGGCGACATCGTGGAAATTGCGGCCAACCACCCTGTGTTTTCGCGACCAGAAGGTTGCAGTCTTGCCGAACGTGCGGCTCCCTTTCCCCTTCGTCCTGACATGGGCAAGGTGGTGGGAAGCCACGACGGGGCGCATTTCTTCACGGTGGGTCAACGCAAAGGCTTACACGTTGGGGGGAAACCTGAACCCCTGTTTGTCCTTGGCACCTGCATTACCACCAACACCGTCTTTGTGGGGCAAGGCGAGCACCATCCCGGTTTGTATCGCACCGCCCTTCCCTTGGAAACTCCTCATTGGGTGGTCCCCAACGAGGCGTTCAGGGATGCCGGAGAGCGGACCTACGGACTGCGAATTCGCTACCGCCAACCCTTGCAAGCCGGGCGTCTCGTTCTCACTGAAGATGGACGCTATTGGCTTGATTTTGACACCCCGCAACGCGGCATCGCTGCCGGGCAATTTGCCGCATGGCACGGAGGCGAGCAAGGCGACGAAGTCCTGGGGTCAGCCGTCATTGCGAGTTAGAAAGTCCCAACACTCCGTCGGCCACAACGAACTTCTCAAAGCCGGCATTTGTTGGGCTGAGCGTGGTCCTCAGATGCTCAAGCAGTCCACCCAACACGTGGTTCAATCGGCGCTGTCCAAGCGCTCGAGGATTCGGTAGTTGGTGCGTTCAGGATTGTTGCGTGAAATCATTTCCGCGAGGAAGCCGGAAAGGAAGAACTGAGCGCCGAGGATCATCCCAGTCAGCGCGACATAGAACCAACTGATCTCGGCCAAGTTTTTGGCCTCAAGACCATGGTACATGGCCCACACCTTGGTGCTCCCAATTCCCAAGAAAAGCATGGAACTCAGCAGGAACATCAACATGCCGACCAAACCAAAAAAATGCATGGGCTTGGCTCCAAACCTCGCCATGAATCCCACTGTCATCAGGTCGAGCATCCCATTGGTGAATCGCTCCAAACCGAATTTGCTCGTGCCGTAGGGTCTCGCTCGATGCGTCACCACCTTCTCACCCACCCGCCCAAAGCCCGCCATTTTGGCCAGCATGGGAATGTAGCGATGCATCTCCCCCTGCACTTCAATGGCCTTGACCACCTGCCAACGATAGCACTTCAAACCACAATTGAAATCGTGAAGATGGATGCCACTCACCCTTCGTGTGGCCCAATTGTACAGCTTGGTGGGCACGGTTTTGCTCAAGGGGTCATGGCGCTTCTTTTTCCAGCCGCTCACCAAGTCCAAACCCTCCTCCAAAAGCTGAGTGCGCATGTCTGGCAACTCATTCGGATCGTCCTGCAAATCGGCGTCCATGGTGAACACCACCTCGCCGCGGGCGGCTTCAAACCCCTTTTGCAATGCCGCACTCTTCCCATAGTTCCGCGCGAATCGAATCCCTCGAACTTTTTGAGGATGGGCCTGATGCAGTGCATCGATGACATCCCAAGACCCATCGCGACTCCCGTCATCGACAAAAATCACCTCGAATTCCAGCCCGGTAAGCGCCACTTCGATTCCTTCGAGCAACTCGTTCAAGCTGAGGGCTTCGTCCAAAAGAGGCACCACCACGGTCACGTCTTTGTCTGGCGTCATGTACGATTCTGTCTTGGGTGAAGAGGGAAATTGAGTCAAACGGGCTGAAAAGCGGTTGGTCAAGCAAATTCTGACTGGGGCTTGCGACGGACAATGGCGGCTACAATCAAGGAAATCAGTGCCCACATCAACACACCATAACCACTGTTTTTCAGCAATCCAACCAAGGTATACGTTTCTGGCAGTGTTGTCTCCAACTCAGCCACTTGCGCCTCCGCAATGTCCGCAGGAACGCCGAAGGTCTCCATCATGCCCGCGGTCTTTTCCACCACAAGATCCGTCAAGATTCCTGGCAATTCGGGGGCGATGACCGTGTAAAGGACCCACGTCAAGAGTGCACTCAACAACTGGGTGACGACGGCCGTGAGCAGCACCACCAAAAACGCCGACCCAAAGGAAAGCACCCCACCCTCGGCCTTTCGAACAGCTGTCCCCGACAAGAACATGAAGACAGGCACAATCGTCAAGGCCATCAGACTGAACCACCACGCCACCATGAAGTTGATGTCAATGAGGTAGATGGCCATGACCAATCCAAAATTGACAAGGGCTGCCATCACACCGTGGTTCAGGGATAGAGACAAATGCTTCATGGGGTGCAAGGTACAGCCCTGAGTGCTTATCTTTGCGCTGGGGCAAGTCTCTTGCGACCAGCTCCCGCAGAACCCCCCAGGGCCGGAAGGCAGCAAGGGAATGCGGTTGTAGCGGTGCGACAAGAATCGCTTGCCCTTTTTTCGTGCCCTGAAATTTCGTGCCCCGAAGCTGCTTGGCAAGTCACAACCTTTTCTTGCCTGTATCTTCACCCCCTGAACAGGCGATTTCTCGCCCAACCTTGAATGCATGACCGGGAATTCGATTCGACCCATTCGAAAGTTGCTCGTGGCCAACCGCGGCGAAATTGCATTGCGCGTGCTGCGAACCGCCCGGGAGATGGGCATCGCCACGGTGGCTGTGTACAGCGAAGCCGATGCGGCCGCACCTTTTGTCAGAGCGGCCGACGAGGCTGTTTGCGTGGGGCCCGCACCGAGCAATGAGAGCTACTTGATCATGGAGCGCATCGTGGCGGCGGCGCGCAGTACGGGTGCGGATGCCATCCATCCTGGCTACGGGTTTCTGAGTGAGAATGCTGAGTTTGCCGAAGCTGTAGAGGCCGCTGGCATCCGGTTTGTGGGTCCCCATCCCCATGCCATTCGCGTGATGGGGTCCAAACTCGCAGCCAAAGAAGCCGTGGCTGCCAGGAACATTCCCATGGTTCCAGGAACCGAAGGAGCGGTTGAAGATCCTGAGGAAGCTCGCCGCGAAGCCCAACGCATCGGATTCCCTTTGCTCATCAAAGCCAGTGCTGGCGGAGGTGGCAAAGGCATGCGTGCCGTGCACGATCCCAGCCAGTTGGAACAAGAATTGCAGCGAGCGATTTCGGAAGCCGAGCGCTCGTTTGGCGACGGTGCTGTGTTCATCGAGAGACTCGTCCAACAACCCCGCCATATCGAGATTCAGGTGCTTTGCGACAGCCATGGCAATGGGGTGCATTTGTTTGAGCGTGAGTGCAGCATCCAACGCCGACACCAAAAAGTGGTGGAAGAAGCCCCTTCTGCCCTGCTCGACGACGACCTGCGACAACGCATGGGAGAATGCGCCTTGGAAGTGGCCAAATCCTGCGATTACGTGGGTGCAGGAACTGTTGAATTTTTGGTGGATGCCTCGCGTGAATTCTTCTTTCTTGAGATGAACACCCGGCTTCAGGTGGAACATCCCGTGACGGAATTGATCACTGGCGTTGATTTGGTGCGCGAGCAAATCCGCATCGCAGAAGGCCACCCCATCAGCTTTTCCCAGGAAGATTTGGTCATTCAAGGCCACGCCCTCGAACTGCGGGTGTATGCGGAAGACGTGGCAGGTGGATTTCTGCCAAGCACCGGGACCCTGACGCGGTACCGCCCCCCTGTGGGTCCAGGCATCCGGGTCGATGATGGTGTGGAGGAAGGCGGTCAGGTGAGCATGCATTACGACCCCATGCTGGCCAAACTCTGCACCCATGGCCCCACCCGCGAAGCGGCCATTGAACGCATGTTGCGGGCCATTGAAGAATACGAGGTTCAGGGTGTGGACACCACCTTGGATTTTGGCCATTTTGCAGTCAACCACGAGGCGTTTCGATCGGGCAACTTTGACACAGGTTTTGTAGAGGCATACTTCACCCCGGAAGCCCTTCACCGCGCGTTGCCGTGCGATGAAGAGACGATGGCCGATCTCGTTTTGGGAGCCTACGACCGCCTGATGCAGAAGGGAAGCCATGGCGACGGCCCTTCTTTCACAAGGGGATCTGGCGTCCAAGAAGGGACGTCCGGGCTCAGCCCTTGGCGCCTGCGTGTTCGCTGAAGTTTGGCGCCCACTTGTTCACAACAGTGACACCCGCTGTCAGGCTGACGTATCTTTGCCACGACATGAGTGATCGTCAATTCATTGTATACGACCTTGAAGCCACGTGTTGGCGCAGCCCCAAGCCGCGAAAGGTTGAAATCATTGAAATTGGTGCGGTCAAAATCAACGAGAATTTGGAGGTCGTGGATGACTTCTGCTCCTTTGTCAGGCCCAAACTGCATCCCGAGATCAGCCCCTTCTGTACCAAGCTGACAAGCATTGTGCAGGACGACATCGAGGACGCCCCCATGTTTGACGAGGCGATTGCGCTGTTTGAACAGTGGGTCGGGTTTCAAGACACTCGCTCGGTGCTGATGAGCTGGGGAGAATTTGATCGCCGGCAGTTTGTCAACGACGCACGACTCCACGACATGGACCTGCCTTGGCTGAAATACTGGGCATGCTTGCAACGACATTACAGCCGATGGAAGGGTTCCAAAAACCAAATCGGTTTGAAGAACGCCCTCGAAATGGAAGGTCTGAGTTTTGACGGCACCCAACATCGCGCCATCGAAGACGCACGAAACATGGGGCGCCTGTTTGCCAAAGTGGCCAAACCCCTCTCCATCGTCTAACGCCGTCACGTTCCATTGTCCTTCGCCATGCGCCACACCTTGTTTTTGTTCAGGCACATGTGGCGTGCGGAGTTGAAGTCCAAACACGGACTCGCCGGCCTTCTTTTGTTCGCGGTGGCGACGGTGTATGCGGTGTACCAGGTGGTTCAAGGGCGGCCCGATCCTGAGACCTGGAATGCCATGGCGTGGGTGATTTTGCTGTTCACGGCCTTCAACGGGGTGAGTCGCTCACTTGAGGAGGACCGCCCTGAGGTGTTGGCTTACCTGAGAACCACGGTCCATCCCATTCATTACATGGTCGCGCGCATGATGCATCACGTGGCCATCCTCGCAGGGCTTGCGTGCGCCGTGGCGGCTTTCATGGGATTGTTGCTCGGCTGGGCAACCTTGGACGGCGCACGTCTCGCGGCCTTCGTGGGCGGCATGGCCCTGACTGCATTGGCCCTTGGAACCACCTTGACATTGTTGTCACTCATCGCCGCGCGGGCCGGCGCAGGATTTGGCCTGACCGCCATTTTGGGCCTGCCGCTCATCCTGCCCATCGTCTTGGTCTCAACCTCCCTGGGAGACGACTTGATCCACGGCGTGATTGTGGCCGACACCGCCATCCACTTCGCATTTCTTGGCGTCCTGGCCCTGGGCAGTGGCACCCTCGGCGTGGTCCTGTTCCCGTACCTTTGGCGTGCCTCATGATTCGTCACAACGAACCAACCTCCCTCGCCGTCAAAGCAATCCGAGCCTTCGGGCTTGTGTTGTTGGCATATGCCGTGGCCATGACCTTTCTCGTGCCGCTCGGGCCGGGTTTGGACAAGGTGGATGTGATGCGAAGTCAAATCACAGATGAGGGAGGACAATACGAGCTCCGGATCACGGGTTTGGGCACCCATTTTTCCACCTCACACCCCACGGTTTTTATCGCCGCCAACAACATTCTCGACGGAAAGCAAACCGTTCTCGCTGCGACACAGATCAAGGTGGCAGACGACACCCATCTTCAATGCAAGGTTCGCCTGCCCAAGGTGGTTCCGGCCATGAGTTGGAGCGTGTACGTCAATGGCGCAGGCGATGGCACGGTGAGTTACGCCAATGGGTTTTACGCCACGGGGTTGGAGGCGCTGCCCAAATCAGGACTCAAGGATGACAGAGACGTGCTTTCCAACCTGAAGGAAGCCGACCTCCCCTTCCACTTTCCGTTCCAACCCAACATCATGGAGAGCATCCGGAACCTGATGCTTCACGTGCCCATGTGGTTCACGATGTTCCTCCTCATGGGTATCAGCTTCGCCCAAAGTCTGCGCGTGTTGAGACTCGGGGGAAATCCGGACCGCGACAGACGTGCCGTGGCCGCTGTCAAGGTGGGGCTGTGGTTTGGGGTGCTGGGCTTGCTGACCGGGAGCTTGTGGGCACGTTGGACCTGGGGCGCGTGGTGGGTGGATGACCCTCAATTGAATGGAGCATTTGTCACAGTGATGGTGTACGCCGGGTATTTGGTCTTGCGCGGTTCCATCCAAGAGCCCAAACTGCGCGAACGTCTCGCTGCTGTCTACAACCTCTTTGGATTTTTGCTCCTCGTGGTGTTGCTCATGGTGCTTCCGCGTTTCACGGAAAGCTTGCATCCAGGAAAAGGAGGAAATCCCGCGTTCAGCAGCTACGATCTCGACAGCGCCTTGCGCGTCGTGTTCTACCCTGCAGTGATCGGATGGATGATTTTGGGGACGTGGATGTATGCTGTGGCTTTGAAGGTTGAGAGGCTTCAAGCCAACATTCACGAGGCGAGGATGCGCCAAGGCACATGGCGCACTCAAGGCATGCTCCCTGCCTTCCTGTTGCCGGCGCAAGCCACCCAAGGTGGGCAATTGGAAGCCCTGTTCTTTGCCAATGGCAAGATGCCTGTGGTCCTTGGTGTGGCCATCATCATCGGTGCTGGCTTGACCGTGTGGTGGGTCCTCCATCTTCGTCGGCTTCGCCAACTCCATTCAGTGTGGGACGCACTCCCTTCCTCTGAACGCCCCTCAGAAGCTGAACTTCATGCTTCGGCCACCACCCCTTTGCAAGACGCTGACATCACGAAACCATGAAACGCAGTCACCTCGTCCTTCTGCTGCTTGTCGCCTCCATGATGGGCATGTTCATTTCGTTCATCACGAGCACGAGCCGATCCGTGGGATTCGACACCGCATTTGCAGATCCTGGGGTTGAATACAAGGTCAGCGGAACGCTCGTGGCGGCCCACCCCGTTGAATATGACGCCCAGGTGAACACCAACCTGACCAAGTTTCACCTCCAAGACAAGCAAGGCGACATTCGCGAGGTTTGGCTTCAGCAGTCCAAACCCACCGGCCTCGAGCGCTCTGAAAGCATCGATTTGTATGGATATGCCACGGCGGAAGGACATTTCCATGCCACGGACATGCTCATGAAATGTCCATCCAAATACAACGAGCAGAATCACCTCCTTGAGACAGACGTTTGATGGAATACCTCGGAGAATGGTTGTGGGCAGCCCACCTCGGCAGGGCATTGGTGGCGTTGGGGTTTGTGTCGGCGATGGTGGCCACGGTCTCCTTTGTACGCGGTGACATCTCGCTCGGACGGAAAGCATTCCAAACCCATGCCCTGAGCACCTTCGCGGTCATTGCCTTGATTTTTGTGCTGTTCTTCGGGCATCGCTACGAATTCCAGTACATCTGGAAGCACCTCAACAACGAGATGCCGATGAGGTTTGTATTGAGTGCGTTTTGGGGGGGACAAGAAGGCGGTTTCTTGCTGTGGATGTTTTGGCACAATGTGCTCGCGTTGTTGGTCCTGTGGCGGGCGGACGGATGGCAACGCGAGGTCATGACCGTCCTGAGTGCCATTGAGATGTTCCTGGGCGTGATGCTCCTCGGGGTGTATTTCGGGGACTTTCAATTGGGCTTGGATCCCTTCATGTTGGTGAGGCAAGCGCCGGCCAACCTTGGTTTGCCTTGGACGGCGCGCGCCGATTACCTCACAAGCATCCCTCAATTTGCTGATGGTCAGGGACTGAACCCCTTGCTTCAAAACTACTGGATGACCATCCATCCCCCGACCTTGTTCTTGGGGTTTGCCGCCACGAGCGTGCCTTTCGCGTACGCCATCGGGGCACTTTGGCGACGGGATTTGACGGGCTGGATTCAACCTGCGTTGCCGTGGTCCTTTTTTGGGGTGGGCATCCTGGGGGCCGGCATCTTGATGGGTGGCGCATGGGCCTACGAAGCGCTGAGTTTTGGTGGATTTTGGGCCTGGGACCCCGTGGAAAACTCATCCCTTGTGCCATGGATGGTGTTGGTGGCAGGTGCCCACTTGCTTCTCATCAACAGAAACCGGAAGGAACCCACAGCCTTGTTTTCGACCCTGTACCTGCCTGTGCTGGCCTTCCTCTTGGTGCTCTATTCCACGTTCTTGACCAAAAGCGGCATCCTCGGCGACACGTCCGTACACAGCTTCGTGGACAGCGGCATCCTGCCTCAACTCTTGGCCTACCTGTTGTCTTTTGTGGCGTTGGGGCACCTGATGCTCTTGCGCCATGTGGAAACCCGAAAAGCCTACGGAGGCATTGCCCTCGCCTCCCTGGCCTTGGTCGCCGCCGGCTTCCATGCCTTGGGGATTTTGGCCTTTTTGGCTGTCATGGCAGCGGCAGCCATTCGTGCGTTCCGGCGCGATTTGAAAACGGACGCTGAAGAGGATGCCTTGTGGTCGCGCGAATTTTGGATGTTTGTGGGGTCACTCCTTTTGGTGCTCGGTGCTATTCACATCACCTGGCAGACCAGCATCCCCGTGTTCAACCATTTTTTGGCCCCCTTTTCATCTGTCTTCACGTGGGCGGCAGATCTTACCGGATGGGACGTGATGAACACCTTGGCCCAGCACGACATGGCGCCTGGCACGGATCTCGACCGAACCTACCATTTGGTGCAAGTGCCTTTGGCGGTCCTCATCTTCCTGATGATTGGCTTGACGCAATGGCTCAAATACAAAAACACGGACATTCGAACGGTGCGCACCAAGGTGTTGCGTGCGTACATCGCATCGGCCGTGGTTACAGGCGTTCTGTTGTGGACGTATGACTTCGCGTGGCACGAGGTGCCGCGTGTGGCCTTGATGTATGCCACCCTGTTTGCCGCCTTCAGCAACGCGGATTACTTCGTGCAAATGTGGAAGGGTCAGCTCGATGCCTTGGGCTCTCCCTTGGCGCACGTAGGGTTTGCCTTGACGATTTTTGGTGCCGTCCTCTCTACAGCCCAAAAGGACATCATCTCCCTGAACAGAATTGGCGACATCAGCACCTTGAATGAGGAGCTGAACAACAACACGGACCTGCTGATGATGCAAGGCGACACCCTGCCGATGGGCCCCTACTTTGTGTCGTACAAGGAACGCCGGCAGGAAGGCATTCACGTGTTGTTTGACATGGACTACTACGAGCGGACCCCCAAATCGTATGCCCAAGGTGACATCGTCCTGGCTGAAGGCATGGTTTGGCAAGCCTTGGAGGATCACGTGGCCAGTCCGCTTTTTGACGACGACGTGGAGGATCGATGGAATTTCCTACCCTTTCCCACCAAGGCCCAAACGGAGCGTGCAACCCGTTGGGTCAATGGCACTCCTGGCGACCTTGAATTCACGCTCTCTCCACGCATCCAACTCAACGCACGGATGGGCAACGCCCCAGAACCGGATACGCGCCACTTTCTCACCCGCGACCTCTACACCCACATCAAATGGGGGCGCGTCACACCGCCCGAAACGGACGAAGAAGGCTGGCTCGGTGGACAGTCCTCGTCATTTGCAGTCGGCGACAGCATGTTTGTGGGCGGGGTCTTGCTCACCATTGACAGCTTGCGCGTCATTCGAGACGAGGAACGAGCCGACCGCGGATTGCTCGACGATGACCTTGCGTTGGCGGCTTGCCTGGGGTTAAGGCGTGGACGCACGGTGGAAGTGCACGACCCGCTCTACATCGTGCGCGGCAACACGGTCGTGCCCGATTTGTACGAAGCCGAGGGATGGGGTCTTCGGTTCCGCATCGATGCGTTCAATCCCGCCGATGAAACCCTGGACATGGTGGTTTGGGAACACCAAAGTGTGCGCCGCGATTTTGTGGTGATGCAAGCCGTGATTTTCCCGCAAATCAATTGGCTATGGATTGGATGCATTCTGATGACGCTCGGTTCCTTCCTCGCCGTTCGTTTCCGTCTGCGTCAACGCAAGACTTCTCGCCGTGGACACTGACTTCTCCACCCAACATACCTACCGCATGGTGCTCGTTGGCGCGGGACTCGTGTCGTGTGAACTGGGACCTGCTTGGAAGGCCGCCGGCCATGACATCCTGCACGTGATCAGCCGCACCGCTTCATCCGCCCAACCCTTGGCCCAACGGCTGGGATGTCCTTGGAGCACTGGGTGGACGGAAGCCGCTGGCGCCTTGGCAGATGCCGAAGTGGTGGTGGTGGCCGTCACCGATGGGCTGATCGAAGAATTGGCGGAAGGAATGTCCACCATGCTCTCTCCTTCCTGCGTGATGGTTCACTTGTCGGGTGCCACCCCCTTGGAGGTGCTCAGATCGCCTGGGGCCGTGGTTTGGCCTGTGCGCAGCTTCAACCCCAAGGCGGGCAGTGTGCCCCTGAATGGAACGCCCACCGTGGTGGAGGGCACGGACCGCCGAGCGCTCGGTGTGGCCCAGCGGCTGGCAGAAGCATGGGATGCGGAGCTGGTCGAAGCCCGCGGTGAACAACGCGCAGCGGCTCACCTTGCAGCCGTCATGGCTGACAATTACGCCAACCACATGCTCGCCGAAGCCCAGGAAGTGCTCAGTCAACGGGGATTGCCCAAAACCTTGATTCGCAACCTCGTCCTGGGACTGACCCAAGGAGGGCTGCACGGTGACGCACGGGAACGACAAACGGGGCCCGCCAAGCGGGGCGACGAAGCCACCTTGGAACGTCACAGGACTCTCCTGCCTGACGACATGAAGGCCCTCTACGACGTGTTGGCCGCACATATTGCGCAACGACATCACCCATGAACTACAAAACCAAACTCCGCAACATTCGACTGTTTGCCTTCGACTATGACGGCGTTTTTACCAATGGCACGGTCTATCTCATGCCCGACGGAAGCATGGCACGGACGGCTTCTGCGCGCGATGGCTTTGCCGTGCAATGGGCGGTCAAACAAGGACTCCAACTGGCGGTGATCACGGGAGGTCGGGAAGAACCCGTCCAATGGCGCATGGAGGGATTGGGGGTCCGCGAGGTGCACTTGGGAGCTTCTGACAAATTGGCGACCCTGCAAGAGGTTGCGGATCGCATGGGTGTGCACCTCCAGGAGGTGGCCTACATGGGTGACGACCTTCCCGATCTGAAGGCACTCGAAGCCGTGGGATTGAGTTGTTGCCCTTTTGACGCAGTTCCCGAGGTTCGCGAAGTGGTCGATTGGGTGGTTCCCGAAGCCGGTGGACAGGGGTGCGTTCGGAATCTGCTCGAACAGGCCATGAAGCTTCACGGATTGTGGGCCGATCCTGAAGGCCATCGTTGGTAACTCCTTCCCTTTCCCACAGACTCATTGTCCTAACTTCGCGCACTCATGGATCGCAACACAATCACCGGGCTGGTGCTGATGATGGCCCTTTTGCTGGGCTATCAATGGTACATCGCGCCGACGGAGGAAGAACTTGCCGCCTGGGAGGCTGAACAGGCAGCGTTGCAGGCTTCTGAGGACAGCGTGGCCCTGGCCCAACTTCAGGCGGCCCAAAGCCAACGAGAAGCCACCCAAGCACTTCAGCAAGGCATGCGCTTGGCCGCTGACAGCAGCGCATCGGCAGCCCTGCAGGCACAATTGGCTCGACAGTATGGGATCTTTGGAGCAGCTGTGGCCGGGAATGACCGAGACCACGTGCTTGGCAACGATCACATCTTGGTGGCCTTCAACACCCGGGGCGGGATGCCCGTATCGGCTCGCTTGACCGATGGCTACACCCGCTACGGATCGGATGACCCCATCGAATTGTGGGTGCGAGAAGCCTCTTCCATGAACGTGTCCTGGGACGTTCCCGGGGTGGGCCGCGTGGGATTCCAAGATC
>JBEARC010000139.1:0-27745 GCA_041163465.1 Bacteroidota bacterium | reverse complement strand
CTCTCACAAAACGCCCAAACGAACGTGCTGGCTTGACATGTGTTCCCCCTTCAGCAAGATCCCACGTCCCGCCCAAGAAATCGCCACGCGCCATCCGGGTTTGTTTTTGGCCATCTCCCACGCCTTGTGCATGTCCAAGGTCCACGCAATGTCATCCACAATGACCCCCACCCTGACGCGGGGCTCCAAGGCGTCAAGAAGATCCAAGGTGGCCTGACCCTCATGGTGCCCATCGAGATAGACGACATCCCACATGGCATCCGCTTGGCACGATGCGAGCAGGCGATCAAATCGACCCTGACGAGAGACGATTTGATGGGACACACCCAATGCCTCCCAGCCCTCTTGAGCCTTGGTCAAGGTGTTGGGACAACCCTCCCAAGTTTCCACATTCCATCCAGAACGCAACAGATGCGCCGACATGATGCCAAGAGAAGTTCCCAACTCCAACAGACGACCATGGGGCGAAAGGGTTCTCAGCATCCGGACGATGGCCTCTGCCTCCTTCTCTGGCGTGATGGCAGACTTGGCAACAGCAGACACCGTTCGGTGTCGGGTCGCTCCTGGTGGGGCGCTTCGTCGAGCACCTTGCCAACCCCTCGGTCCCGCTCCGTGATCCTCGTGCGCGAGGGAAGAACCATCTCGTTGGAATTGATGTCGGAGGTCCTTCAAGTCGGACAAGGAGGGCTGATCCAAGGAACGGCAAGGGGGTGGCCAATGCTTGGCGTTGGGCTGAAGCGCCTTGGCCAAGGCGAACAATGTCGGGGAATGCATGGAACGCCAAGACGTTCCAGTCCAATGGCAGAACGGCTTTCGATCCAAGAGCCATCGCATCATCGACAAGGGTTGTGATTCATTCATGCAAATTCATCCAAGCACCACAAACATACTTCGCTATCTTCGCGCTCCCGGGCGGTTAGCTCAGTTGGTTCAGAGCACCTCGTTTACACCGAGGGGGTCGGGGGTTCGAGCCCCTCACCGCCCACCGAAGTTCCTTCGACGGAACGACCATCAAACCCCTGCACCCTGCGGGGGTTTTTGATGTTCAACCCGTCCTCACCGATCCAATTCCTGGAGAAACGCCTCGAGCGCGTCACCCACCGCTCGTTCGCCTTCACAGGTGAGGTGGTGGTAGTCTCGAAACCATGTGTGGTCGAGATTGTCTCGGCCCATGCGCAATGCATGAACCTGCGGATGAGCTGTCCAGGACGCCAAGGCACTCTCATATCCTTGAAGCGCCTGCTTGTTGACTTGCCTGTAGTACGTGGGATGAAGTGGGTTTTCGATCAACACAAGGGTCCAACCTTGAGAAATCACGTGGTCGATGAGGTCTTCCATCATCGCTGGACCGATTGTAGCCTGGGACCACCAATCCTGCGTCTTCATCACTTCAGTCAGCCCATATTGGTACGCTGGATCGACAGATGTGGATTCACAGGCTGTGTCCCAGAAAGACAAGGTCGTCTTGAATTGAAGCATGTGCCACATGATTTGGGCCCGAAACCGCCACGGAAGGTCCTGACGAAGTGCGTCACGCCAACCCCACAAAGGAGCCACAGATCCAAGTGCCATGCCCACCCAATTGTCGTCCAGAGGCCCACCACTCATGCGCCTCTCAGCCAATGGACTGAACTTGTTGGGCCAAAACGTCATCACCACACCTTTGAGCGCTGAGCTGTCAGTTCGGGTTTGGGCCAAGGCCTCCACCCGCTTCAAGGTGCTGTAAAGGTCTTGTGCTGGACCGCTGAACCTGGGCCTTCCTTCCCAGGGCACGTCGTCGGCGTGGCTGTCACCAAGGAGGACATAGTCGTGCTTGTGAGCTGCGCGAAACTGCTGGAGAGAGGCCTGCTTGAACCACAGATGTCCCATCGTCGTCCAAAGGAGCAGCCAAGCCACAATTCGAACCATGCGCCCTACCATCAGAATGTGAAATAAATGAAGGTGCTGGCTTCGTTTCGAAGCGAAAACACCAGGGTGATCAACAACAACAGACCCTCAACCCATGAGCCACGCCAAAGACCTCGCCACATCCAGCGAATGCCCCTTCGAAATTGGAGCCACTCCAACACGCCAAAACCCAGAAAAACCAGTCCAAACAACCGCTCATCGGTGGGATTCCAAAAGGACCTCATCGCGTCCCAACCTTCCAACCCACGAGACCACCCCCACACCAACCCATCGACCACCTGAAGGGCGTGTGACATGGAATCGGCGCGAAAGAAAATCCACGCAAAACAGACCAACACAAAGGTTCCCAAGGCCCTGAAGCCATAGGTCCAATGCCATCCCTCCCATGAAATTCTATTTCGACCCATCCAAAAGACAGGCACAAACATCGCGGCATGGATACCACCCCACACCACATATTTCCAATCAGCACCATGCCACAGGCCACTCACCAGAAACACCACAGTTACATTTCGAAGTGCTGTCCACCTTCCACCTCGCGATCCACCCAAAGGGATGTACACATAATCTCGAAACCACGTGTTGAGGCTGATGTGCCAACGACGCCAAAATTCCGCCACATTTCTGGAGAAATAGGGGAATCGAAAATTGCTTTTCAGACGAAGTCCAAAGAGCCGCCCCAAACCAATGGCCATGTCGCTGTATCCACTGAAATCTCCGTAAATCTGGATGGCAAACGCCACAATACCCACCGCGAGCATCGGACCCTGCGTCCCTTGCGAATCTCCAAAAATGGCGTTGGCGTACTGCGCGGCACTGTCTGCGATGACCACCTTTTTAAACAAACCCCAAACCATCATCCGCAAGCCCAACAACACGGCTGACTCCGTCACCCTTCTCGTGCGCTGCAATTGTGGCAACAAACGCGAGGCCCTTTCGATGGGACCCGCCACCAACTGAGGGAAAAAACTCACATACGCCGCGAACTCAATCAGGTCCTGACTTGCCTTGAGTTGTCGTCGGTAGACATCGATGGTGTAGCTCAAGGTTTGGAATGTGTAAAAACTAATCCCGACTGGCAGGATGATTTGCAACGCGGGACGATGCATGGTTATCCCCACCTTGGCCCATGCGTCAACCCAGCTGTCCACAAAGAAACCGGCGTACTTAAAAAAGCCCAACAGTCCCAGATTCACGACAAGCGACATCCACAACGCCGCCTTTCTTCGCTGAACTTCCTCGGTACGTGACAACATGCGACCAAGCGCAAAATCCGTGATGGTCGACAGTGCAATCAGCGACAGAAAACGCCAATCCCACCACCCGTAAAAGACGTAACTCGCGACAACGAGGAGGATGTTTTGGCCCCGCAGACTCTTGCGACATGGTCCATGAAAGAGGACCAAAACCACTGGCAAAAACACCCAAAAAGCAAGCGAAGTGAATGACATCGGGTGCGAAGTTACGGGCTCGGCTCGGACGATGAGGACGGCACCGTTGGCCATCCCGCCACCTGCTCAGGCGCGTCTCTCAAGACATCTCCGACCACGAACAAGCTGCCGCCTACCCAAATGAGATCGTGGATGGAGGCACCTCGAATCGCCGCTTGGACCGCATCCAGTGCCGTGGGGTGGGCCTGGCCTCCAAGCTCAGGCCGTATGGAGGTCAAACGCTCCAACGGCATGGCCCTCGGGATGTCCGCTCGGCACCAATGGTAGGTGGCATCGACTGGCAGGAGAGACATGACATCGGTTGGATCCTTGTCACCGACGCAGCCCCACACCACATGCAACCGCCCCTTCGTACGTTGAGATGCCCTTACCAAACCCTGCACGATTCCCTGCACCCCATCGAGATTGTGTGCGCCGTCAAGGACCAACGATGGACCCTCCATCAACTGAATCCACTGCCATCGACCCGCTTGATGGGTCAATTTTCGATGGCCCAGAATGCCGGATCGCATGTGGGAATCGTGAAGAGACCATGAAGGAGCGAGGATGCGAAGGGTCGCCAGGGCCGTTTGGCGGTTGGCTCGTTCAAAAGGGGAATCTCCGTGCGGGGTCGTCCCATCTTCCAACCAGTCCGCGGACGCTTCCCTTGCTGCGTGCGATTCACTGGCCGTGCGCAAAGCAACTTGCAAAATTTCGCTTTGCGCCTCCGGCCGCATCGGCCCCAAAACCACAGGCACCCCATCCTTGAGAATACCTGCCTTTTCTCGGGCGATACTCCGAATGTCTGGCCCGAGAAATTGTTGATGGTCCAACCCGATGTTGGTGATCACACACACCTCGGCTGTGGGAATGACATTGGTGGAATCGAGACGCCCCCCCATGCCCGTCTCCAACACCACGATGTCGCAAGCCTCCGTTCGAAAGTGATCCAGTGCCATCCCAAAGGTGAGCTCAAAAAACGAAGGCGTTCCCCATCCATCCGTGGTCTGCCATCGCTCCACAAAGTCCACCACGGACTCCTTGGAAATCATCGCCCCGTTGACGCGAATCCGCTCACGAAAATCCACGAGATGAGGTGACGTAAACAAACCCACCCTGTGACCTGCAGCCTGCAGGGACGCTGCCACCATGTGACACACCGTACCCTTGCCGTTGGTGCCTGCGACATGCACAAACCTCAAGTCCCTCTCAGGGTTGCCGAGAACCTGGCACACCGTCCGAGTCGCGCCAAGATGTGCTTTGTACGCGGCAGGACCCTGCCGTTGGAACATCGGGAGCTGCGTGAACAAGGCATCCACCGCCTCTTGGTAGCGTCCTTCACTCAAGGTCAAACCGAATGGTGATGTACCCTGTGCGACGGGGCTTCGTGGGGTCGGCCGTGAACGTGGCACTTTGGGCGGCCTTTTTGGCCAGTTCGATGTGGTACGAATCCGTCACGGTGGAATTGGCCCCTCCATCGAAGCGAACGGACACAACCTTTCCCGAACCATCCACCACGATGTTGATCCGAACCACCCCCTCCAGCCGGGGGCGTTCCGTAAGCACGGGCTTGCCCAGCATGGTGCCGCCATTCAAGTGCGCATCCCCCCAATCTCCGGACACGACACCTCGGCCGTCGATTTGGCCCGTCTCTTGACCCTCGTTGCCTGTTCCTTCCGAGGATCCCTGGGATCCCCCACCGCCCGCACTTGGATTTCCCTGCTGTTGCCAAAGATGGGCCGTTTTGTCCACCCGTTCAGGATCCGGGATCGGGTCCGGATCGGGGTCCGGGTCGGGATCGGATTGAACGGAGACTTCACTTTCAGTTTGGGTCACCACCTGCTCGGTGGTTTGAACCACTTCGGGTTCAGACTCCGAGGCCGCGACTTCTTCTTCAATGGCCTCTTGAATCACCTCGCTTGGGGCATCTGATTCCGTGGTGCCACCTGCCTGTTCCGTCGATCCAAGATCCGCAAACCCCACCGCCACAAACTGCTCTCCAGGGGGCGGATCCTGGATGGTGAAGGCCGTCAAAAAGAAACACAGCACAACCACACCCACGAAAAGCAGCCCACTGAGAGCGGCTGCCTGCCGTTGGTTGCGCTTCTCCTGGTTGAGGCGCTGTTGTTCAAGTTGTTCCTTGTTGGACATCGTTGGACGGATGATTCACGAATGATTCACGGATGGTTCATGGACGATTCACACGGCCCTTCATTTGTTGCTTTGAGGATTGGAGCCCAGCATGACCTTCCATTGGTTGGCCTTGGCCATGCCGATGAGTTCCACGGTTTGGCCTGTGGGAACGTTCTTGTCCACCTGCAAATAGATCACCTTTTCAGTCTGCTTGTCCATCTCAAGCCGCAACTTGGGCTCGAGGTTTTCCCGCGCAATGGGCCTGACTTCACCGTTGAGATGGTAGGAACCATCCGCCTGAATGCTGACCGTCAAACGCGAAGTCACAGACGTCGTCCCCTTGGATGTCGGCAAATCGACGTTGACGCCGTTGCTGACAAGTGTGGAGAGAATCACGAAGAAAATGAGCAGCAGGAACACGAGGTCCGTCATGGACGACATGTTCCCCGTCACACTGACCTTGTTGCGTTGACCGAGATTCATCCGCGTGCAGGTTCTTCCAGGATGTCAATAAACTCCAAGCTGTTTGCCTCCATGCGGTGGATCACCTTGCTCACCTTGCTCACCAGGTGGTTGTAAGCCATGTAGGCCAAAATCCCAACAATCAAACCCACAATCGTGGTCACCATGGCCTGCTTGGTCCCGGAAGAAATGTCGCTCACTTGCACGGTTCCAGCCGCCTCCATGTCAAGAAACACGTTCACCATCCCAATCACGGTTCCTAGAAAACCGACCATCGGTGCCGCACCCGCCACCGTGGCCAAGGTGCTGAGGTTTTTTTCGAGCCGATAGATCTCAAGTTTGCCGACGTTTTCGATGGCCACACTGATGTCCTTCAGCGGTTTTCCAATGCGGCTGATGCCCTTGTCGAGCATGCGACCGAGCGGCGTGTTGCTGTCCGTGCAGAGGTTTCTGGCGCTGGACAATTGACCTTGGGAGATGTAATCCTTCAACCGATTCATGAAGTCAGGGCTGACTTTGTCGGCTTTTTGAATGGCCAAAAAGCGCTCGAAGAAGACATACATCCCGATCAAACTCATCAGGGCCAGAGGCAACATGATGTACCACCCCCCTTCCATCAAGAGCTGAAGCACATTGACTTCGACCTCATTGATTTCAGGCATGTCCGCGGCCACCTCGGAGGCCTGTAGCAGGAGAAAAGCTGGTATGGATGTCATGGATGGAGGGTTCCTGGGTTTGAACGTCCAAGTTCCTCAGAATATTGGGCTGCATCTCCAAGGTCAAACGCCAGTTATTCAACGCGGCGGGTTCACAACAACCTCCCCGCATGGAGGACCCTCCCTCCGAGGATCAGGAAAACATCAGGATGTACACACCTGCACCGGCGAGATACCCTGCCACAGCCAACAGGCTGATTTTCTTGAGATACCACATGAAATCGATCCGTTCCAACCCCATCACGGCGACGCCTGCCGCCGAGCCAATGATCAGGGCTGAACCTCCCGTTCCCGCGCAGTAAGCCAGAAACTGCCAAAAAATCCCATCCTCCACAAACATGCCTGACCAGCTGTCAAGTCCGGCAGCAGCAGGCACCACATCATACATGCCCATGCTCGCTGCGACCAAGGGCACGTTGTCCACAATGGCACTGAGCAGCCCAATGGCCAAATCAATCAAAAACACATCGTTCAATCCAGCGCGCAATGCTTCTGCGGCGACCAAAAGATGACCCGCTTCTTGCAAGGCGCCCACTGCCAACAAGATGCCCAGGAAGAACAGCACCGAGGCCGAATCAATTTTCCGAAGCACCCCAATGACGGTCAAATGCTCCTTCTCCTCGATGTTCTTGCTGTGATGAAGGCGTTCCGTGAGCATCCACAACACACCCAAACTCAACATCATACCCATGAACGGTGGGAGGTGGGTGACTGTCTTGAAGACTGGAACGAACAAGAGCCCAAGGATGCCGGTGATGAACACCACATTTCGCTCCAAGGGTGTGGTCGGGTCCCACCCTTCGTCATGATCCTCTACCGGACGCGCGACTTCCCCCTTCATTCTCGAACTGATCCATGCCAAGGGCACCACCAAACATACCAAGCTGGGAAGGATCAGGTGCTTCACAATCACCCCTGTACTCAACTGCCCACCAATCCAAAGCATGGTGGTTGTGACGTCACCAATCGGAGACCATGCACCACCGGCGTTGGCCGCAATGACCACCATTCCAGCGAACAGCCAACGCGTTTCCCTGTCATCGATGAGCTTCCGCAGCAACGACACCATCACAATGGAGGTGGTCAAGTTGTCAAGCAAGGCCGAGAAAAAGAAGGTCAGGGCGCAGAGAATCCATAGCATTTTGGCTTTGTTCCTGGTGGTGATTTTGTCCGTAATCACCCGAAACCCTTCATGCGCATCAATGAGCTCAACAATGGTCATCGCGCCCATCAAGAAAAACAGGATGCTGCTGATTTCCTCCATGTGATGGAGCAAACGATGCTCAAAAAAGTAGGCCAAACTTCCATGGCTCGAATGGTCTTGAAACCAGGAGAATTCCTCTGCCAAATGGGAGGGAACTTCATGCCAACCCAGCACGAACAAAGCCCAACATACAGTCCCTGTCACCAGCGCTGACGCTGCTTTGTCAATTCGAATTGAATGTTCCAAGGCGATGAAGACATAGCCAAGGATAAATACGGCAAGAATGAGAATGTCCATGAAGGAGCGAAGTTTGACCGCCCAAGTTGGCAAGGAAACGCGCTCGAAGCAATGAAGGTTGTGTCAAATTGTTGAAACCATGCGTAGACTCGATCGTCGTGGGGGCACTCAAATGGGGATTGCCATCCTTCGCGTCGCCCCATCGATGCGGGTCCAACGCGTGCGTGATGCGATCCAACGAGGTCCAACGAGGTCCAACGCGTGTGCAAGCCACTTTAGGCCATCAACACCGACAGCGCCTGCTCGAAGGCCTTTTCCGTGACGCGGGTGGTGTGGGGATGGATGGCGTGAACCTTGGCCAATGCCTTGCGAATGGTGTTGGAGGTGTCCGCGAAGATGGCAGCATCGCTCATGTCCACATCTTCGTCGCTCATGAGATAGGCAAACACGCGAGCCATGCCGCAATTGGCAATAAAATCTGGCAGCACGGCAAGATGCTGGTCCGCGTATTCCGCGACAGGACCGTAAAAAATGGCCGCGTCTGCAAAGGGGACATTGGCTCCTGCGGAAATAACCTCCACCCCTGCTGCAATCATGCGGTCAACTTGTTCTTGGGTGACCAAACGACTCGCCGCACAGGGGAGGAATACATCAGCCGGCACATCCCAAATTGCCGCATCGACCTGTTCGAAGGAGAGCATGTCGTCGGCGACGAGGGTGTTTCCGCGTTTGGCCAAAAACAACGCCTTCACCTCCTCGAGGCCCATTCCTTCCGGCGAAATCAAGCCTCCCGCCCTGTCAATGATGCCCACAATCCTGGCCCCTGCCTGGGCGAGGTAGTAGGCGGCTGCAGCCCCCACGTTGCCCCACCCTTGAATCACCACGCGCTTGCCCGATACTGAGCCGCCATGGAGATCGTAGAAATGCCTGACCGATTCGCTCACGCCGTATCCCGTGATCAAATCCGCCACGCGAAATTTCCGCTGAACATCCGGACTGATGGACAGGTCCTCCACGGGCTGAGACACACCCTGCCGAAGGTTGCCGATGCGCCGGACTTTTTGGGCTTCGTTGGGTTGAAAATGCCCTGAAAAGACGCCCTCCTGAGGATGCCAAACCCCATTGGCCTCCGTCATCGGAATCACCTCGTGAATTTCGTCCACATTGAGGTCGCCTCCCGTCCCGTAGTAGTGCTTCAACAAGGGAGTGACCGCTTTGTACCAACGCTCGAGGACCCCCTTTTTGCGCGGGTCCGAAGGGTCGAAGTCGATGCCGCTTTTGGCGCCTCCAATGGGAGGGCCCGAGACGGTGAATTTGACCTCCATGGTCTTGGCCAAACTTTCCACCTCCCGCACATCCAACCCTGGTCGCATCCGTGTTCCTCCGCCGGCGGCGCCTCCGCGCAGCGAATTGATGACCACCCATCCACGGGCCTCGGTTTCGCTGTCTTGCCACGCAAATACAATCTCGGGAGCGCGGTCTTCGTAGGCTTTCAGAAGGTCTTTCATGCTGGTCATTTCAAAGCGTCTGCGAAGGTAATTGAAACGTCCTGCGCGACCTCCCCATGTGTCCACCTGACCCTCGATTCCGCTCAAAGGAAGGTCGGACCAGGTCCCCACAGTGCCCCTCCAGAGGTGGACTCCCGTGCTCCTGTGACACTCGGAAGCGCGTTGGGGAGGCCCAACCATCTCAACAGACCCAGCCAGGCAAAGACCAAGGCTTCCTTGCCCTCTACGAGAGTGCCATCAGGCACAATCCATTCGATGCCTCGACCTCGGCTCGCCTTCGTCAGGCCATCCATCATGGCCGGGTTGAAGGCCCCGCCGCCTGTCACGAGCACGCGGGTCTGATCCGGGACGTCGCGGGCCACGGCCCAACTTGTGTATGCGATGGCTGTGGCCAAGACGTCCTCCAGCCCTGCCTTGTCTCGCGCTTGGAACGCCGGGGGCAAGACCTCCCTTTCCAACCACTCTCGGCCCAAACTCTTGGGCGGCGATGCCGCATGAAAAGGAAGCGCTTGCCACGTTTGGAGCAAATGCGCAATCACGTTCCCCTCACGTGCCAGCGCTCCGTCCCGATCCATGGTCAAGCCTCGCTCCTCCACCAATCGGTTCAGAAGAAGGTTGGCTGGTCCAACGTCCCACGCGACCCGCCCTCGATTCGGAAGGTCCAGGCTCAGGTTGGCAAATCCCCCCAAGTTCAACGCCACATCCCACGACCCGAAAAGGTCCCTGTCCGCCTTCGGAACCAAAGGGGCGCCTTGCCCCCCGGAGGCCATGTCCAGTCGCCTCAAATCGTTGACAACCGGCAACTGAAGGGCCTCATGCAAGGTGGCACCACAACCCAGTTGAAATGTCCACCCCTCTGCCGGTCGATGAAACACTGTGTGACCATGCGACCCCACCACATGGGGAGACCTGCCCCCATGACTGGCCAACCACGGCCCTACCTTGGACGCCGCCCATGTCGCCCAGGCCTTGTCCAACCTCATGAGGTCTTCCGCACTGCATTCCATCGCGCCCCACAGGGATGAACGCAAGGACTCCGGATAAGGCCAGGAAACCGCGGCTTGGAGGTCCCATGTCCACCCCCCTGTTTTGGGGTCTTGGGCAAAGCCAACCAAGGACGCATCAAGGCCATCCACGGACGTCCCGCTCATCAGTCCGACCGCAAGCCACCCTTCGGGAGGGCACCTCCTTGTATCTTCGCCGCGCATCGAGGGGAAAATTACGCTTGAGCCAAGCAGGTTGACACCTCGGTCGTTTGGACTTATTCACCTCCTTAAAAGGAAGCAGGCAATGAACCTCAACCTCACGGAAGAACAACTCGCGGTGCGCGACGCCGCCCGCGACTTCGCCCAAAACGTACTCAAGCCCGGCGTCATCGAGCGCGACCGCGACCAACGGTTCCCCGCCGACGAAATCCGCCAACTCGGCGAGCTCGGTTTCATGGGTATGATGGTGGATCCGCAGTACGGTGGATCCGGCATGGACACCGTGAGCTACGTGCTTGCCATGGAGGAAATCAGCAAGGTGGACGCCTCGACGAGTGTGTGCATGAGCGTCAACAACTCGCTCGTTTGTTACGGCCTGCAGGAGTATGGCACGGAAGAGCAGAAGCAGAAGTTCCTCGTTCCGCTCGCCTCAGGCCAAAAAATCGGCGCCTTCTGCCTCTCCGAGCCCGAAGCTGGATCCGACGCCACCTCGCAACGCACCACGGCCATCGACATGGGGGACCACTACCTCCTGAACGGGACGAAGAACTGGATCACCAACGGTAACAGCGCCTCGACCTACCTCGTCATCGCCCAAACCGACGCCGACAAAGGTCACCGCGGCATCAACGCCCTCATTGTGGAGCGCGACATGCCTGGCTTCCAAATAGGCGCCAAGGAAGACAAGCTCGGCATCCGTGGCTCCGACACCCACACCCTGATGTTCCAGGACGTGAAAGTGCCCAAGGCGAACCGCATTGGCGAAGACGGGTTTGGGTTCAAGTTTGCGATGAAGACCCTGAGCGGAGGCCGAATCGGCATCGCCGCGCAAGCACTCGGCATTGCTTCAGGAGCAATGGAATTGGCCCTGGCGTATTCAAAGGAGCGCAAGGCGTTTGGCAAGGAGATTCACAAGCACCAAGCCATTGCGTTCAAGCTGGCCGACATGGCCACACAAATCGAGGCAGCGCGATTGCTTTGCCTCAAGGCAGCAGCCCTCAAGGATGCGGGAGAGAATTACGACCTCGCCTCGTCGATGGCCAAGCTCTACGCCTCAGAAGTCGCCATGAAGCAGACTGTCGAAGCCGTTCAAATTCATGGTGGCTACGGCTACGTGAAGGAGTACCACGTCGAGCGTCTGATGCGCGATGCGAAAATCACACAGATCTACGAAGGCACATCTGAGGTCCAGAAAATCGTGATCAGCCGGGCTGTCCTCACAGACTGATTGAGCTTCAAGGCTGAACTCCTATTCGACCGGCTCGTTTCGGGCGTTCCACACCGTGCGTTCGCCCCGAAGCCAAGTGACGACTTCGTCAAGACCATCCCCATCCAGATCCATCATGTCCAAGTGGTCTGCCCGTGTCATGCCCGACAAACCCACGGCATTCCCTTGACCCAAGGTGAATTCGCGAACCCATCCGAGCGCATCAATGAACAACACCGAGGTGCCATCAAGGTCCCTTCCCTTGCGGAATTTTGGAGGTTGAGCTGGGTTGACTTGAACTGGGGTTTGGGCCCTGGTTTCACCGTTGCGATGCAACAATTCAACCTGTCCGTTGTCTCGACCCACGTAGATGTAATCGCGTGAGCCCAACCGCAGATGCTCAATGTGACGGACCGGAGAGGACATGTCAATGCCAGGGGCGGGCTGGTGCGACCAACCTGATGTGACTTCTCCTTCTCCCCTGAAGTTTTGAATCTTCCCTGACTCTTCTGACGCCAACAGGAACCGATGATTGGCATTCGCCTCATAATCCACCACAGCCATGGACGTCCATGCATCACCAGACGCGGGTGCAATGGGGAAGCCCGCCACTTCACGGCCCTTGACATCCACCAAGTGGAAACCGTCACGGGTTGAAAAGGCGGTTTGGAATTTTCCATTTCTGTACACATCCACCTGCACAGCCCCGGCGGGAAGGACCTCATCGCTTGCCACCTCCCACACCCGCTGGCCCGAGTCGTCGAAAGCTCCCACTCCCTGAGCGGTTTGTACAATGCGAAGTTGGCCTCCCGTCAAGTGGTTGCTTACGTAGCCCAAATCCGCCCGAGAACTCCCCTCCCATGTGACCTTCTCCGCCGTTCCCAACGCAGCCGAAGATCCCTCCGAACTGCCCTCGTTGGGAACTTCTGCCGATGGTTGATTGACGTGCCAAACCACGCAGTGATTCGTGGACAGAGAACCCTGCCAGTGGTTTTGGTCGATCCAAGCCGAGCGTTCCCGAGAGGCTTCCAACCATTCCCATGCAGCCAATTCCGAGTCTACCCTCGATGCATCCACCACAACATCCTCCCCCACCATGGAGACTCCCCATCCTTCCTCTTCACACAACGTTTGAAGGGGCGCATTCCAAACTGCAGAGTCGCCGACATGCCACCGACCGCCTGACGACCAGCGGATTCCCCAATCTGAGAGAGGAATGCCGTGCTTCCTCAAGCTGTCCTCCACCGATGGCATGCACCAACTCGAGGGTGCCTCGTGAAGCCGTCCAATCCACATATCTCCCGCATCTTCCTTGGGTGAAGGCCGCCAAAGTCTCCATCCTTCGATGGCCGAAGACGGCGCGTGGCCTGGCCACACAATCCATCCGCCTCCCCACCATTCCCAGCCCACATCGGTCCGGCGTAAAAACGCGCCTTGCTCGGCGTCACGCCAATGTTTGGCCATGCTGCCTGGCGACTCGTTCCAGAGCTCCAGAGCCGTTGGCGTGCCCGCAAGAAACCCCCCGCGCCATGACTGTTGATTCCATCCCGCAGGCAAACGTTCCCAGCGCTCCTCCGCGTGCCATACCTGTGCTCCCTCGGCAGATTCAAACACGGACCACCACTTGCCAGGACTTGCAAGCCCATCCTGTTGTGCAAACCGATCAAGCGCCTCTGGGGCCCAACCCAGCGACGTACCGTCCAATCCAAAACCGCCTGGCCAGCGTTGCCAAAGAACCCAATGGTCAGATGCCCACACCATGGGGTCCTCCGAAGGTGAGCCCTCATCTGACGTGCGGGTGTACAACCACAAAGATGCCAGGACGGCCAACACGATGGAGAAGGGTAACAACCACAAACGCATGGGCGCAAGTTCGCAGGACTCTTCAGGAAATCCGCACCCAATTGCTGCGGGCTTTCAACGCAGTTTCCAACGCTTCCCGCAGCGGACCGTGGTTGGGACGACCCAAGTTGGGGTCGACCTCCAGGGTTTTTTGGGCCAAGTACCGCGCACTGATCAGCAGAGGCCGGTCCCGCACCAAATCAGCCACCTTCAGGTCGGGCACACCACTTTGCTGCGTACCCAACACATCGCCAGGACCCCGCAATTCCATGTCAACCTCCGCAATTTCAAACCCGTCGTTGGTTCGACACATGGTCTCCAAACGGCGTCGAGCATCCTGACCCAATTCCCCGTTGGACATCAAAATGCAATAACTCTGACTCGCTCCGCGCCCAACCCTTCCTCGCAATTGATGCAATTGAGAGAGGCCAAACCGCTCTGCACTTTCAACAACCATCACGCTGGCGTTGGGCACATTGACACCAACCTCGATGACCGTCGTCGCGACCAAAATGTGGGCCTCTCCCTTCGCAAAGCGATCCATTTCCCACGCCTTGTCCTCTGGTTTCATGCGACCATGAACAATGGCCACCTGGGTTTTTGGTGGGGGAAACCTCCGAACCACACTCTCGTACCCATCCATCAAATCCTTGTGATCAAGGGTGGCACTTTCTTCGATCAGAGGATACACCATGTACACCTGGCGACCTTCTGCGATTTGGTCTTCCAAAAATTGAAACACCTCCAAACGCGATGCATCGGTGCGGTGAACTGTTTGGATGGGTTTTCGACCCGGTGGCAATTCATCCAACACGCTCGTGTCCAAGTCCCCGTAGGCGGTCATCGCCAGGGTGCGGGGGATGGGCGTGGCTGTCATGACCAAAATGTGGGGCGGCACCTTGGATTTTCTCCACAACTTGGCCCGTTGAGCCACCCCAAACCGATGCTGCTCATCGATGACGGCCAAACCCAACCTTTGGAACACCACTGTCGGCTCAATGAGAGCATGCGTTCCAACCAAGATGTCGATGGCGCCGGCGGCCAAATCCTCCAAAATCGTCCGCCGCGCCGCGCCCTTCACCGACCCCGTCAGCAACTCCACCCGAACCGGCATGGGACCGAGCAACTCCCGCAATCCTTCCACATGCTGCTGGGCCAAAATTTCAGTGGGTGCCATAATCGCTGCCTGGTGACCGTTGTCCTTGGCAAGGAGCGCTGAGAGCAGGGCCACCACAGTTTTTCCGCTCCCCACGTCGCCCTGCAGAAGCCGGTTCATATGCCAACCTGTGTTCATGTCCGCCCGGATTTCGCGGAGCACGCGCTTTTGGGCTTCGGTCAATGGAAAGGGCAAACGATCGTGGTAGAAGGTGTTGAAGTGCTCCCCAACCTCCGTGAATCGCACGCCAGGCAAGTCCTGTGTGACGGTCTTCTTGTGCTTGAGCAGGGTGAGCTGCAGAAGAAACAACTCTTCAAACCGGAGCCTCTTCTGAGCCTGTTCAGCCTCCTCAGAACGCGCCGGTTGGTGTGCCCACCGAAACGCGGTTCCGCGATCGACGAGCTGCATCTCCTTCAAGACGCCTTCGGGCAAGGTTTCAGTCAAGGCTGGGATCAGTTCGTTCAACACGTTGCGAATCAATCGGGCCAATCCTTGGCTGTTCAACCCGTGACGGCCCAGTTTTTCCGTGCTGGAGTACACTGGATAGAGTCCATCTCCCTTTCGCGCTTCGTACTGGCTCAACAATTCCACCTCAGGGTGGGCCATGCTCCACTTGCCCTTGAAGGCATGCGGTCGGCCATAAATCACGACCTGTTTCTGCACGGGGAGGTTGCGAACAATCCACTGTGCACCTCGAAACCACTGAAGCTCCATCACGTCTTCACCGTCGGTGAAGGTGGCGACCAACCGGCTTCCCTTCGCCCCCCGGACTTCCTTCACTGAGGTGATCACGCCGAACAATTGCACGGCTGTATGCTCACCTTGAATGTCGGCTATCCGATGAAATTGGCTGCGGTCTTCGTACCGAAAGGGCAGGTGCAACAGCAAATCCATGCACGACCGAATGCCCAGCTCGGAAACAAGGGCGTCGGACCGTTTGGGACCGACGCCTTTGAGGAATTCTACGGGAGTCGATGGAAGCACCTCAGCCATGGTCACGGCAAGCTACGTTCCCAGTCCCGTCAGACCAACATCAAAACGGGATTCTCCAAGTTTTGCTTGACCTCGTTCAAGAAGGCCGCACCCGTCGCGCCGTCCACCACGCGGTGGTCGCAGCTCAGGGTCACCTTCATGGTGTGACCCGGAACCACCGCCCCATCACGCACCACAGGCACAGCCTGAATGCCTCCCACCGCGAGAATGCATGCGTCGGGCGGGTTGATGATGGCCGTGAACTCGTCGATGCCAAACATGCCAAGGTTTGAAATCGTGAACGTGTTACCCTCCCAATCGCTGGGTTGAAGCTTCTTGTCTTTGGCCTTTTGAGCAAATTCGCGCACTTCCGCTCCGATTTCGCCAAACGACTTCACGTTGGCGTGGCGAACCACAGGCACGAGCAGACCATCTTCCACTGCCACAGCCACGCCGATGTGAACGTGCTCGTTGTAGCGGATGCGGTCCTCAAGCCAGCTGCTGTTCACTGCCGGGTGATTCTTGAGCGCCATCGCAACGGCCTTCACGACCATGTCGTTGAAGCTCACTTTGTGTGGGCCGCGGTCGTTGATGGCCTTGCGGGCCGCCATGGCTGCGTCCATGTCAATGGTGAGGCTTAAGTAGAAATGGGGCGCAGTGAACTTGCTTTCAGCCAAGCGGCGGGCAATCGTTTTGCGCATTTGGGAAACTCCCACTTCCGTGAATCGCTCCACTGCTGTCGCCGCGCTCGATCCTCCGCCGACAAAAGCCTCCACATCACGCCGAATGATTCGACCTCCTTCACCGGAACCTGGAATCAATCCCAGATTCAAGCCACGTTCTTCCGCCAAACGTTTGGCCAAGGGGGAAGCCTTGACACGTCCGTTGGCCATGACAGGCGCGGGTGCTGGAGCAACGGCCGCTGACACAGGGGCGGGCGCAGGTGCTGGGGAAGGAACAGGGGCAGCAGGTGGGGCCGACGCTGCCGCTGCCACAGGGGCAGGAGCGGGAGCGGGAGCAGAGGCAGGTGCCGCCGGTTGGGCTTGTACGTCAGCCGCGGCAGAGGCCAGCAATTCCGAAATGTCCTCACCCTTCTCTCCCAACACACAAAGAACGCTGTCTACGGGAGCGGTTGAGCCTTTCTCAACCCCAATGTGAAGCAAGATTCCATCTTGGAATGACTCAAACTCCATGGTTGCTTTGTCGGTTTCGATTTCTGCAAGCAACTCGCCGCTTTCAACCTCGTCACCAACTTTCTTGTGCCACTCAGCCACCACACCTTCCGTCATGGTGTCGCTCAGTTTGGGCATGCGAATAATCTCTGCCATGTCAGTCGTTCACAAAGGGATAATCGTTTTGGACATACACATCTTCGTAGAGCTCGGAAGCATCCGGAAGCGGACTTTCCTCCGCGAATTGAATGGCCTCCTCCACTTGAGCCTTGATTTCCTTCTCAACAGCCTTGAGGTCACTTTCGTTCATCCACTTGTTTGCGAGAATGACATTGCGCACGTGTTCGATGGGGTCGCGCTCCACGTAGCTCGCCACCTCTTCCTTGGTCCGGTATTTCTGTGGATCACTCATGGAATGTCCCTTATACCGATACGTTTGGATGTCTAGCAAGGTCGGTCCTTCTCCCTTGCGACCTCGCTCAGCGGCCTCAGCAATGGCTGCACACACCGCCTCTGGACTCATGCCATCGACGGTGGCCGAAGGCATCTGGTAGCTCGCGCCCAAGGTTGCAAGGTCTGTGACGTTGGAGGTACGCTCCACGGACGTGCCCATTGCATATTGGTTGTTCTCGATGATGAAAATCACGGGGAGCTTCCACAGCATCGCCATGTTGAACGTCTCATGCAACATGCCCTGACGCGCTGCACCGTCGCCCATGAAACAAACCGTCACGTGGTCCTCCTTGCGGTATTTGTCGGCAAAGGCGATTCCCGCACCGAGACCAATTTGGCCTCCTACAATGCCGTGGCCGCCAAAGAGGTTGCGCTCCTTGTCAAACATGTGCATGGAGCCTCCCTTTCCCTTGCTCGTTCCCGTCCTCTTGCCGTACATCTCAGCCATCACAAATTTGGGGTCCGTTCCGAGCACAAGGGGATGTGCGTGGTCACGGTAGGCCGTGATGACCCGGTCGGTGGGACGGATGGCCTCCTTCATGCCGGACAAGACCGCTTCTTGTCCAATGTACAAGTGGCAAAATCCGCCGAATTTCTGTTGGATGTAGAGCTGACCGCAACGTTCTTCGAACTTGCGCATCAGGTACATTTCCCGAAACCAACGTTTGTACGTGGCTTCTGAGTGGGCGAGTTTGGACGCCGAGCCAGCCTTCTTGGGAGCCGATTTTACGGCCTTTTTGGGGGCTGCTGTGGCGGTGGGTTGTGATGTGGCCATCCTCAAAGATTTAACGTCCAAATATAGCATCCGAGCCAAGGCGATGCGCGTCGAGGTCCACGAAGGGCCAAGCTCTCCATGAACGTGTCCAAGGTACACGTTGGATTTCTGACAAGATGAAACGAGCAACCCGACATCGTTACGGCTCGTTGTACCTTCGTCCAGACCTCTGGCTCCGGCCCCTGCATGAACCTGCACGATCAACTTCAAACCCACCAGTCCATCGGGCTGGAAGACCTCGACAGCGTGGCCTTGATGGACCGCTACGACGAGAAGTTTGTTGTGCCCGCCGCCTGGCTCAGTGACGTCCTTTCCTCCTTGCAGAATCATCAAATCCTCACCATTGCAGGAGATGCAACCACCACCTACAACAACGTCTATTTTGACACGCCGTGGCTGCATTGTCTGGAGTCTCACACCCGAGGACGAAACCAGCGTGTCAAAGTGAGGATCCGCCACTACGAGAACACGGGGGTCGCCTTTTTGGAGGTCAAACAGCGAGACGTTCACGGAAAAACGACCAAACATCGCCAGGTACGCCGATCAGACCAGGCATGGGACGCTCCCTTGACGTCACAAGAGCGTGAATTCGTGGGGGACTTGGTTGCGCTCGCCGACGATCTCAGCCCTGTCCTGCGGGGACGGTTCACCCGTTTCACCCTGGCAGACCTCGGCTCAGGTGAGCGCATCACCTTTGACCAAAACCTGAGTTTTTCGCGACCCACAGCCTCCGCGTGGCATCATCCCATCCCCCACCTCGCCGTGGTGGAGTGGAAGCAAGCGGCCATCAACCACCAGGGTGCTCTGATTCAGGCCTTTCGAGCTCAACCCTTTCGACGCGGGCCGCTCGGAAGGGCCGTGAGCATGTCCAAATACATTGTGGGTCAGCACACGCTTGACCCCCAGCACCCTATGCGAACCTACACCTCGGCATTGCGAGACATTGCTCGTGCTGAAACCATGGCCGCAAACCCGACATTTGCACCCGAACACCTGCTGCGATGATTCTTCTTGACACCTTGTCCTCTGCCTTGTTGTATGCCCTCACACCCAGCCTTGACGACGGTTGGGGTCAACTTTTGGCCTTGTTTGGTCTCAATTTGGCATCTGCCTTGGTGGTCGTTCGTGTCATTTACCACATGGCGGCCAAACGCCGGGATTTCGTCTTCACATTCATGCTGGTGTCGACGTCCGTGTTCCTGCTTTGTCGGCTGCTCGCGGGCGTAGAAATTGACCTCGCCTTTGCGTTGGGGCTGTTCGCCATATTTGGGATCATTCGGTACAGAACCAACGCCATTCCCATCAGGGAGATGACCTACCTGTTTGTTGTCATCGCCCTCGCAGTGGTCAATGCGTTGGCGCCGTTGGCTGCGAGCTGGGCGGAAATTGTGCTAGCCAACCTGCTGATTTGGCTGATGACCTTTGTCTTGGAACGTTTGTGGTTCGTCGAACACTTGGCAACCAAAATTGTGATCTACGACAGAATTGACTTGCTGCACGAGGGTCGCAGGGCTGAACTGATTGCCGATTTGGAGCGAAGAACAGGCGTATCCATCGTCCATCTTGAGATTGGCAAGGTCGACTTGCTCAGAGACACCGCCAACCTGAAGATTCATTTCTCCCAGGACAAAGAGCCTGGGCATTTTGAAGAATCTGAATTCTGAAGACGCGGAACGCCGACCGCGTCCGGTTGGCTCGCCCTGTTCTCCTCAGTGAGGCTCAAGCAGCACAACGGCATGGGCACTGATCCCTTCTTCCTTGCCTACAAAGCCGAGCCATTCCGTGGTTGTTGCTTTGATGCCAATTTGATCGACAGCCACACCCATGACATCCGCAATCGTGCGGCGCATGTCTTGAATGTGAGGTTTAAGCTTGGGACGCTGCAAGCACACTGTGGAATCCACGTTGGCCAACTTCCAACCTCGTTCGAGCACCATGTCGTACGTCCTCTTGAGCAAAATCTTGCTGTCGATTCCCTTGTAGGTCGCATCGGTGTCCGGAAAGTGGGTGCCAATGTCTCCCAAAGCTAGCGCGCCGAGCAAGGCGTCGCAGATGACGTGCAACAGCACGTCAGCGTCGCTGTGACCCACCGATCCTTTCTCGTGCGGGATGATGAGACCGCCGATGACCAATTCCTCCCCAGCCGCGAGCTGGTGAACATCATAGCCGTAGCCGATCCGCATCATTCGTCTTCAGACGTAAAGTCCGCGAGATCTGAAAACTGAAGGCGAAGGGAGAACCTGAGGGTATTGGCCAACGGGTTCTGTTGCGTGGTGCTAATGAGGTAGCTCAAATCCACAGTGAACACCGTGTATTTGATGCCCGCGCCCAATGTGATGAATTGACGATTCCCTTTGGTAAAGTGCTCGTAAAAGTATCCCGTGCGAAACGCGAAGGCATCCGCAAAGTTGTACTCCATGCCCGCCCCGAGGTTCACCTCTCTCAATTCCTCCTTCAGCACACTGCCTGCGAGCACCTCTGAATTTCCATCCGTGCCAAAGACCACCGTGCCTGGCGCATCGTAGAACGAGTGCACAATACCCGTGGCAACACCCACATTGGGATCCATGCCGCTCACGATTTGAGATGGATCGTCCAACGCGTAAATCGGTTGCGTCGGCACGAGCAGCTTGTTGGCATCCAAGGCAAACGTGATGCTATTGTAGTCGTCAATGATGGTCTCGTAGGCTGCGCCCAAACGGAGGTTGGCAGGAATAAAGTCCCGCGCGGCCGTCTCCGTGTAGGACATCTTGGCACCCAAGTTGCTCAAGTTCATTCCCCAACTAAAAATCCCATCCTTGCTTCCCCAATCCGCTTGATCGTTGCGGTAATACATGCTCAAGTCGGCCGCAACCGAGATGCCAGGGCGACTTTCAGCCCCCTGCACAGCCGTTCCCCCCGTGAGGTTGGAGTGGATGAACCGAGCGGCAAAGCCCCCGCTGAAACGGTCCGAAAACTTCTGAGAGAATCCACCATCCAAGCTCAATTCAGCAGGCTGAAAGTCTCGAATCGTTGTTCCAACTTCATCTGTAAAGGTGATGTTTCCCAGGCTGAAATAGCGCAAAGCCAAACCATACGATTGCCTCTTGTTGATTCTTCGCACGGAACTCAAATACGCCAAATTCATGTCATCCACCAAGGCTCGCAACCAGGGGGCATAACTGAGGCTGAGCTCCATCTCGTTGTCACAAAAAGCCATTTTGGCAGGATTCCAGTGCAAACTGTTGGCATCAGGAGAAAGCGCGACACCCACGTCTCCCATCGCCCCTGACCTAGAATCCGGAGCAATCATCAAAAATGGCACTGCAGTCGTGATGGTGTTCAGTTGGAGAAGCTCCGTGGGATCCTGTTCAATTTGCCCCGAGGCATGCTGCCATGGCAAGGAAAACAGACAAGCCACCGTGGCCATCGCCGTCAAGAGTCGTTGAAGTTGCTTCATAAGAGTCATGCCAAAAGTAGTTCACTGCCGCATTCAGGGTCGAACAACGACCAATTTGTCTGCATATTGTGCCGCATCTCCAGTTTCGTTTTGCCACGTCACCCGAAACACATACACCCCGGGGGGTACGGCGCTGCCACGGGAAGGTTTCAAATCCCACTGAAAGACGTCGTCTCGAAAACCCAGCACCTCTCCTGCGAAGAAATCCTCATAGACCAAACCACCTCGGACGTCAAACACCTGAAGGCTCACGTCCGCAGGACGACAGGCTTGGTTCCCCGTCACTCTGAAGGCGACATGATCCGTGGCCGGGTTGGGATAGGCGAGCACTTCGAGGAGGGCCACTTCCAAGGAGCTGGCCACGACAAAGTGGGTGCTTTCCGTGGCGCTGTTGTTGGCCACATCCCACACTTTCACGGTCAATTCGTGCATCCCATCCTCAAGATCTGTGAATGGGAATCGGATGGTGCCGCTCTTGTAGGTATCGAGGTCCGAAGTGAATGAATCGTTCAAAACAATGGGATTGCCCACATCACCATCCAAAATGGCCTTGGCATCGTGGCCAATGCCTGTCCCGGAAGTGTTGATCCCGCTCTCATCAAACACCCTGGCCACCAGCCAAGGATCTTCGTGAACCACATCCCCTGCCTGAAACAACGTGTCGTTGATGTACAATGACACAAGAGGCCCCTCGTCGTCGTCGATTGGGTCGTCAGAGGTCCCTCCCAACGTGAAAGCCTCTGTGTACCCGTGAGCATCCACCCCACCTCCCAAGGCATACAAGCTCACCCGACCCGGACCGTAGGCATAATCAATGTCCCGAGGAACGATGAATTCGAATGAAAAAGTACCATTCTCCACGGTCGCCATCCCCCGATGAAGGATGTTTTGAAATACGTCATATTCGAAAGGGCCCTCCGACGCATCGTTGTCCAACGTGATGACTTTGGCACGTTTGTCAAACACCGTTGGCGTTACAACACCTTGGAAGCTGTGCAATGTGTCTCCCGACGCATCCGCGACAAACCCTTGCATCGTCACGCGCTCGAGCGATTTCAACGTGTCGGGAAACTCGGTCAAGACAACCCGCTCCTTGGGATAAGCCAAACGAAGCGCAGGGTCCCCCATCAGGGAAAAATTCCGGCTGTTCACAGCCGCTGTAACCACAGGTGAATTCTTGGTATCGGCGTAAATGTCGCCCAAACATCGTCCCGGCTCGTCGATCAAGGCCGTTTCGTAAAAAGCGCGGTTGATTTGTTGGTTCCCCCCACTGTAAACCGTTCGGGTGGTGGTCAGCAACGCCACACCTCCTCCCAGGGGATTCATCAAAATCTCCTCACCCGCCGAAGTGATGTCCGGGTCGTCGTACCTGAACAGCTCACACGTGGCCGTCATGAAGACGGGCAGGCGACGCACATTCCGCCAGCCCTGGATGGTTTCAAGGTTGAGTATTCGTTCATGTGCCCAGCCTCGTTCACCTCCGTGACCGATGTAATTGACGATCAAAGCCCCTTCATCCACACGACGGGCAATTTCAGCCGTGGCATCGTCGTACCGCTCCCCCCCCGGCGTGTTCGTTTGGACATAAGCGTCGGGGTAGATCTTGAGAACATCGTACTCGTTGTGGAATTCTCGGATGTGGTTGCTGTGTTCCTCGCTGTTTTCCATGTACCGATGGCCGTCCTGGTTGTTGCCATCTTGATCATCAGACACAAAGAGGAGTCGATTTCTCCAGGGACCAAACACACTCGAGCCATTGGGGTCCAAACAATTCGCAGCGAGGTCGTCAGACTCATCAAAACCCAAATACGTGGCTATTTTCTCGACGACAGCCCACGCATCTTCAGCATTGGAGGCAGGAATGCGACCTACTCCAAACTGGAGTTTGTCCTCAGGACGTTCGCCCTGTCCTTCGGCTGTCAACGCATAATAATCGTCGGAAATGTAGGAGCGTGTGGTGGACAAACTCTCCTCGCTGTAATGACCCACAATGTTCATCCCGTCGGCGGGAAGGTTCCTGTTCTCGTAGGTGGCATCACCCAGCAACAGCAGATACCTCGGCTCGGGTCCCACCGAGCCACCCTGAACCCAACGATCCCGGAGCATCATCATCAGCATCTTGATGGCTGTGGGGTCCGGTTGGCCTGAAGAAAATGCCTGAAACACATCCCTTTGCAACACCACCTCAGCCGTCATGCCCTGCAAACGGTGGAGAGACGCCAGAGAATCGGCTGGAGCCTTCAATCCGGGAACAGTCACAATCACCAATTCCGTGTTGGGCAGGCTTTGGAGGTTGGATGGCGCGATGCTCCCCAAAGGGGTTGGCCGCAAGGCGGCTGACCAGCGAAAGGCCCAAAACCTTCGCACCATGTCCACAGGGGCCTTCCAGGTCCATCCTTCAGGTTGGGCTGAAGCCATCACATCCCGCACATCCAAGGGATTGGAGACATCCCAAACGGCATCTGGCTGGACGCTCCCCCCCATCACATAGCGGGCACACTCGTCCGGTGCGCTCCCATCGACAGGCAACCCATTCACGCCCTGCTGCACACCATCAAACACCAACTGCTGTTGGATTTGGTAGGTCACATAGTCAAGCCAAACATCACTCTCGGATGTACCGGGAGTGAAATTGGCCAGCAGTTGCACGGCTGGCTGATCCATCACTGCTGTCAAACTTCCTTCGAAATACGACGCATAATTCAAAGAGGAGGATGTCAATACACCATCTGCAAAATTCAATTCTTGCCCATTCCAGACGTATTGAAGTTGGGATCCCGTCCCTGTTCCCACGGTCCGAGAACACGCTGCGAAATTCACCCTTCCTTCGACGCCCTCAACGGCATGGGCCACGGGGATGTTCCATGCATAAGTCGTTGCCCCCAAGGAAGACAGCCTCGGTCCAAACCAGTTGCGCCCAGACTTAATCAAGTTGACGCTGTGTGGCTCCCAAACAGCGCGGTGGGTGTGGGTGGTACGGGTCTCCACCACCGGACCCTCCGTCCCTGTCAAGGGTTCGACTTCAAGCGCCGGGTGAGACAACGGAGAATCCACACGCAAAAACCATTTCGCGGTATCTGCCCAAGGTTGTGCGCGATGGACCCAACCATCCGATTCATTCCAGGTCCATTCCTCATGCGAAGGAGCAAACCAACACAGCCCATCCCCCACATCAAACGATCCATCGTCCAACCCACGAGCCACCACAGCCTGTTGCGGAACATCCAGAGGTCGTTCCGCATCATTCACCATGGGAAGCGCGCGTCCCCCAGAACCATGCAAGCGCAACGCCGAGGGGTCCACCGCGGCCGGATCAATCCCCAAAGCCAGCAACTCATCGTATCCCAGACAATGGACGCCCTCTTCCGTGGTCGCCACCATGTACCACTCGCCCTCCGACAAAACGCTTGACTCAGGCCAAACCCTTGTCACCCGAGACACACCCAACGGAGAGGCCCCGAGATCTGCACGCAACGACTCAAGACGCTCCCACCCATGGTTACCCCAGCGAAGCACTGGAATACGTCCCGTCAACAAGGCGCCTCCCGGCACGGCCTGAATCCGCCACGTCACAGACCTGCGAACCCTGCTTCTCAACCGACCTTCCATGGCCCTCAAACACCCCTCCTCACAAGGCACCCATGACTGATCTTCATGCAACACCTCCACCTCGCTCCACAGGGAATCCACCAACACCTCCACGACGGCATCTACGGCGCGTCCTTGGTCTTGAATCAATGCAGCGACCGCCTCTTCGGACCAAGTCCATGTTTCGCAAACAACCCCTTGGGACCACGTCTGTCCGCTCACGATTGCGAGCAAGGCGACACCAAAAGTCGCCTTCACTATGCACAGTGCTGATGTGAACAACGAAGTATGACATGCCCCCTGAGACAGCCAAGATTGTCGGATTTTCGCCATGATGAATCGCAGTGAGTGGATCACAGATTGCACAGTCGTTACGCACAAAGTTCCGACTTATTGCCCTGACGCCCAACAGCTGCGCAAATTGGCTTGTCCACAATTCCGCTCGGCTTTCTGCGTTCTTCAAAACAAAACCCTCTTTGTGCAAGCCTCGTCAAAATTCCGTAACATTGTGGGTTCAACAGTCTCCTACGACATGACTAAGACCTTCTCCTGCATTCTGCTTTTGGCCCTGGTGTCGACGTTTTCACTGACTCTTTCAGTGCCTCAAGCCCACGCACAGGACCCGGAATTCTCCCAATTCTACGCCAATCCATTGTTGCTCAACCCAGCCTTCGCTGGATCAGCTCGGGGGCCACGATTTGTGATGACACACCGCAACCAGTGGCCAGCCATGAGTGGAGCATATGTCACTCAGGCTGTGGGTTATGACCAACACTTCAACTCCATTCAAGGGGGATTGGGCTTGGTGGTCATGAACGATCAAGCAGGCCAAAACACGTTGACCACCACGCGCATTACGGGCATGTACAGCTACCAGCAGGCCATCACCCGAAAATTGTCACTGCGCGCGGCCTTGGAGGCGAGCTATTTTCAAAAAGCGCTTGATTGGAGCAACCTCACGTTTGGCGACATGATTGATCCTCGTCGAGGTTTCATTTATGAGACGTCAGACACCCCCCGCGGAGGAAACGTGAAGAAGGTTGATTTCGGGGCGGGGCTGTTGGCTTTCACCGAAAAGTTTTATGTCGGGGCTGCCGCGACGCATCTGAATGAACCCAACGAAAGCCTCGTGGTGGGCGTCAGCCGTTTGCCCATGAAAATCACCGGCCACGCGGGTGCCAAACTACCACTCCAGCGCAGTGTCAAAGGTGTTGAAGCGTGGATTTCACCCAACGTGCTCTACCGCATTCAAGGCGAATTTCAGCAACTCAATGTCGGTACGTACGTGAGCAAAGGTCCTCTTGTCGGCGGCGTTTGGTATCGTGGATTTTTCTCCGAAAACAACCATGATGCGTTGATCGTTCTCGTCGGTGTTGAAACACCCTTGATGCGTTTTGGGTACAGCTATGACATCACCATCTCTGATTTGACTCCTGCCACGGGCGGCGCGCATGAGTTGAGTTTGAGCATGAAATTCCTGACTGCCCAGCGGTCCAAATTCAGAACTGTGGAATGCCCCACGTTCTGACCTCCGCCCACCCTGCACAACCTACGGAAACCTACAATTGAAACCACACAACATGATTCGAACACACGCTTCAGGCCTGTTGGCCTTGTTCGGAGTCCTGATGGCAACAACAGGGTGCTACTACGAGCGCTCGGGAGCCACTGGGTGGATGTACGACTACACCGAGAACGGTGGGTTTGAACGCCCCGCTTACTTCGAACAAGAGACCGGGCCAGGTCTTGTCTTCATCGAAGGCGGTACCTACACCATGGGACAAGTCGACGACGACTTGAACTACGCATGGGACAACATCCCTCGACGTGTAAGTGTGTCATCCTTTTACATGGACGAAACCGAGGTCACCAACCATTTTTGGTTGGAATACCTGTGGTGGCTTGAGCGCGTGTATGGGTCTACCTACCCAGAAATTGTGGAGCGTGCCCTGCCAGACACGGCCTCTTGGCGAAACAAATTGGCATACAACGAGCCGATGGTGAAATACTACTTGCGTCATCCGGCTTACCGTGATTACCCCGTGGTCGGTGTCAGCTGGTTGCAAGCCAATGCCTTTTGTCAGTGGCGATCTGACCGTGTCAACGAGGGCATTTTGATTCGCGAGGGCTTGCTCGTTCACAACCCCGCTGCGCAAATTGACGAGGATCACTTTACAACCGAAGCCTATCTCAACGGTCAGTACATCGGTGAGCGCATGCGCGAAGGATTGCAGAGTTTCAGCCCCAACAGTGAATTCCGCGACGTGAAAGTCGAAGACGGTTTGCTCTTGCCTGAATATCGTCTTCCCACAGAAGCAGAATGGGAATACGCAGCCCT
>JBEARC010000138.1:0-11617 GCA_041163465.1 Bacteroidota bacterium | reverse complement strand
CGTTTCGTTTGAACTGTTTTTTGGCCCCTCGCTGCACACCACAGCTGACTCGCTCCTTTCGGCCCAATCGATCAAAATCTCCTTGAATCAACATGAACGGCTCGTCGTGGGCAATGTTTTGGGCGTCAATCGGATTGAAATAGCTCTTGCAAAAGCACAAATAATGCACTGCATCCAGAACATTGGTCTTCCCACTGCCATTGTCTCCCAAGAAACAATTAACTTGAGGACCAAGGGTCAAATCGGCCCCTGCGTGGTTCTTGAAATGGACCAAATGAAGTTCTTCGAGGCGCATTGTGCGAATTTCTTATTTTTGTCCTCCGTTATCCAATCCTTATGGCGAAGAAATCCAACCAAGAAGACGTGATCGTCAACGTAGACGAGCTCTACACCCAAACAGAACGGTTCGTAGACAAGAACCGAAAGCAGCTGACCATGGGTCTGGGAGCCGTGTCTGCTGTGATTCTCATCGTCATTGGCTATACCAGTTTGATTGTGGCCCCCGCGGAGCGTGAAGCTGAAGAAGCTGCCTTCATGGCTGAACACTATTTCGCCAAAGACAGTGTCGACCTCGCCATGCTAGGTGATGGGTTGAGTGCTGGGCTCGAGGAAGTGCTGATGGACCATGCTGGAACACCAGCTGCAGCCCGTGCTGCCTTTGAACTCGGCATCATTCACCGTGATGCGGCGCGATTCCAAGAAGCCGTCGAATCTTTTGAGCAATGTGGCTTTGACGATGATGTGTTTGGGCCCCTTGTGGAGGCCAACATCGGTGATTGCTTGGTGGAGTTGGGAAATTTGGACGAGGCTCAGCGTCATTTTGCATCGGCCGCCAACCGCGCCGCTGCAGGATTGGCTGCCAGAGCCTTGGCTCCCATGTGCGCATACAAGCAGGGTCTCGTGTTGCTTGAGTTGGGCCAGGAAGACAAGGCCCACGATGTGTTTGAGTCCTTGGCCGAGGACTTTCCCAACTCGACGTACGCCGCGAATGCCACAGGCCTCGCTGCCTCGTTGGCGCGCTGATCCTTTTCAGTCCATGGCGACAACCAATTTGAGTCATTACAAGTCTGAGGACTTGCCAAACGGTGCCCACCTTCGCGTGGGCATCGTCGTGTCTGAATGGAACGAGTCGTACACCCGAGGCATGCTCGAAGGGGCGTTGTCGGTTTTGTCCGAGGCGTCAGTTCCTGAATCTTCCATCGTCGTCCGATGGGTACCGGGAAGTTTTGAGCTTCCCCTTGGTGCACAATGGCTGGCTCAACGTGATGACGTGGATGGTGTCATTGCCATTGGATCTGTCATTCGGGGCGAGACGGCGCATTTTGATTTTGTCTGTGCCTCTGCAGCCCAAGGCATCCTTCGAGCGTCCCAAGACTCAGGAAAGCCCGTGATGTTTTGCGTTTTGACCGACGACACCCATGACCAGGCGGCCGCTAGGTCGGGCGGCTCTTTGGGCAACAAGGGCATCGAGGCCGCGGTGGGTGTCTTGAAAATGCTTGCCCTTCGTTCTACAATCTGATCCATTGACCATGACTTATTTGCGTTCGTATGTCCTCCCTGTGTTGCTGTTCTTGGGACTGTTCTTGGGACTGATCCCGGTATGTTCCGCCCAATATCCTGGGTGGCAACAAACGGCCGACTACAACATGAACATCGTGCTTGATACTTCAAACCACCAATACCAAGGCGCGATGGTGGTGACATACATCAACCGAAGCCCCGAGACTTTGGACAAGGTGTTTTGGCATCTCTTCTTCAATGCATTTCAGCCTGGAAGCATGATGGATGTGCGATCCCGAACCATTTCAGACCCTGACCGTCGCGTGGGAAGCCGCATTGCGGAACTTCCCGAAGATGAATGGGGTTGGCAGCGCATTGAGTCGGTCAAGGTCGATGGTGCGGAGGTGGACTTTGTGGAAGACGGCACCATCCTGGAAGTGGTCCTTCCCAAGCCTCTTCGGCCAGGCAAGTCTGTGTTGTTTGAGCTTGCCTGGAAAGCCCAAGTTCCGCGTCAGATTCGTCGGTCAGGCTGGATGAACCAAGAAGGTGTTGAATACAGCATGACACAGTGGTACCCCAAGCTGTGTGAATTCGACCACCATGGATGGCACAGCAATCCGTACATCGGTCGAGAGTTTCATGGCGTTTGGGGAGACTATGACGTTGTGCTTCAAGTTCCTGCCGGATATGGCGTGGCTGCAACAGGCGTCAACACTTCCCGAAAGTCCATCACCCTTCCCAACGGAAATCCTGGGACTGCACTACGTTACAAGGCAGAGAACGTCATTGATTTTGCTTGGGCTGCAGACCCCGATTTCATCGAAGAAGTGGTGGAAGTGGATGGGGTGAAGCTGCGTTTGGTCCATCAAGCGAATCCAGAAATTGACAGCAATTGGACGGCCTTGGCGGACTACGCGGCACGTGCCATGGCCTTCATCAACGAGGACATCGGCCCCTATCCCTACCCTGGGTACAGCGTGGTCCAAGGAGGAGACGGAGGCATGGAATACCCCATGCTCACGCTGATTACCGGCGGACGCTCCCTTCGAAGCCTGGTCGGGGTCACAGTCCATGAAATGGCGCACAGCTGGTTCCAATCCGTCGTCGCCTCCAACGAAAGCCTTCACGAGTGGATGGATGAAGGGTTTACTTCGTGGGCGGAATCTCGTTGCATGGCCAGCTTGTTTGCCGATCCGATGAAACCTGAGACCAATCCCCATCAATGGGCGTACGCCGGGTACATCAACCAGCATCTCAGCGGCAACGAAGAGCCCTTGATTACGCACGCTGACCATTACAAGACCAACCGGGCCTACGGAGTTGCGGCCTACAGCAAGGGCGAGGTTTTGGTGGAGCAATTGGGTGCTGTGGTGGGCACCGATGTCCGCGACAATGGCATGCGGACCTACTTCAAGGAATGGTCTTTCAAACACCCCGGCCCACACGATTTCAAACGCGTTATGGAGCGTGAAAGTGGTCTCGAACTGGATTGGTATTTCCAGTACATGATGCACACCACGGACGCGGTTGATTACGCCGTTGAATCGGTTGTCGCGGATGGGGCTTCGTTGAACATTTCTCTCTCACGCCGTGGCAACATGCCCATGCCCCAAGATGTCAAAGTCACGTGGGAGGATGGTACCACCACCTTGGTGCACATTCCCCTGGTGATGATGCGCGGACATCGTTCCTTGGAGGAAGGTGAAATCCTTGGTGAGGATTGGCCCTGGGTTGAGTCGACGTATGAGTTGTCCCTTCCCACGGACAACTTGCGCGCTGTCAAAGTCGAACTGGACCCGAAGCAGCTCCAAGCTGACATTCACCGCGACAACAACGTCATTGAATTTGACTTGACCAAGGCGCAAGAGGCTCGACAGTCCCACTGATGTTTTTTCAACCCCTTCAAACCTTGCTTGGACGGTGGTCTTTGGCACTTACTGCCTGCATGGGTGCGGTTGTAATGGGGCTTGCATCTCCTCATGTATGGCACTTTGAAGGAGCCGTTCCCATCACTCCGCAGAGTCTGGTCATTGTGTTGTGGGCGGTGCTCTGGGGCTGGCAGGTGGGGCTGCTCTCTGTGCTGCTCTATCTCGTGGCCGGAGGCATGGGATTGCCTGTTTTCGCTGGTGGAGCAAGTGGTTGGATTCACTTCACTGGGTCGACGGCTGGGTTTCTTTGGGCCTTCCTCATTGCCGCCCTCGTCGTGGGTGCTCTGGCTGAGCGAGTCAGGCGATTCCGCTATGGTTCAGCAGCCATGTTGATGCTTCTAGGCCATGCCATCCTTCTTGCGTTGGGACTGGCTTGGCAACGTGGAATTGTGCCCGCCGAGGCTTCATGGACTGATCCTGTGATGGCCCTGATGCCCGCCGTGTTGGTCAAATCAGCCCTGGGAACCCTCGTTGTCGTGATCGTGGGGCGATTGTTGGATCGGCATTCTCTTTCCAGGGATGGAGCCGATTGACTTCGATGGACCGAAGAATTACCCTGACCTCCCTACCTTGTTTACCTTCAATCCACCTCGCATGAATCGAATCTTCACGGCGGCCTGCCTCTCAGCCTTGCTCTCGTGGTTGGGTTGCCAGCCCTCCCCGACCCCTCGTAACCCTGACACCATCCTCGACATGAAACGTGCCAACGATCCCCACAGTTACAGCAGGCCTCAAGAAGCCTTGACCACACATTTGAATTGGCAGGCAAGAGTCGACTTTGAACGGAAACAAATCCATGCCACCGCAACCTACGATTTGAAAGTCGCACCAGAAGTCCAGCGCGTGATGTTGGACATTCGGGATCTTGCCATCCATGAAGTTCGTGTGGATGGCGAGCAGGTATCGTTTGAACTAGGCCCTGAACGCCCCTTCATTGGGCAACCTTTGAGTATTCCGATTCAGGGACACAGCAAGCAAGTCAGCATTGATTACTCCACGTCCCAAGAAGCGGCTGCCTTTCTCTGGGTGGAGGGTGAGAAGCCATTCCTCTTCACCCAAAGTCAGGCCATCCTTGCGCGAACCTGGATCCCTTGTCAAGACAGCCCAGGAATTCGATTCACGTACACCGCAGATGTGGAGGTGCGATCAGACCTGATGGCCTTGATGAGCGCCGTGAATCCCACCACCAAAACCTTGGATGGGCGCTATCATTTTGACATGAACCAACCCATTCCCTCCTACCTCCTGGCGTTGGCCGTTGGTGACGTGGAATTCAGAAGCGTGGGCGATCATACGGGGGTGTATGCGACGCCCGATGTGATTGATGCCGCAGCCTATGAATTCGCGGAGATGGAAGACATGCTTGCAGCCGCAGAATCCTTGTATGGATCCTACGCCTGGGAACGCTATGATTTGCTTGTCCTTCCTGCAGCGTTTCCGTTTGGCGGCATGGAAAACCCACGTCTGACCTTCGCAACACCCACCATCATCGCAGGGGATCGCAGCTTGGTGTCCTTGGTGGCCCATGAGTTGGCGCACAGCTGGAGCGGCAATTTGGTGACCAATGCCACGTGGGACGATTTCTGGTTGAATGAGGGGTTTACGGTGTATTTCGAGCAGCGCATCATGGAGTCTGTGTATGGCAGGGAAATCAGCGAAATGCTCAGCACACTCAGTTACCAAGGTTTGGTGGATGAAGTGGATGCCATCATGGATGTCAATCCCAACGACACACATCTCCGATTGCATTTGCAGGACCGAGATCCTGACGACGGCATGACCGCCATTGCCTACGACAAGGGCTACTTCTTCTTGCGGTTGATTGAAGAAACCGTGGGTCGAGAAGTATTTGATGCCTTTTTGAAGGAGTATTTCACCCGTCATGCCTTTTCGGTGATGCACACCGATCAGTTTTTGGCCTACCTCGAGGAACACCTACTCATCACAGAGGAATTGCGCCAAACCATCCAAGTGCAATCTTGGGTGGACGGACCTGGCTTGCCTGACAACTGTCCCCAAGTGTCAAGTTCCCGCATCGAACGCGTGGACGCTGTACTCGAAGGATGGGTGAATGGACGCATTGCCACATCAGAACTCCCCTGGAACAACTGGATGTATCAAGAGCGCTACCGCTTTCTGTCCAACATCCCCAATGACACACCGGCATCGCGCATGGCGGACCTTGATGCCCACTGGGACATCAATGCCACCGGGAACAACGAGGTCCTCTTTGCGTGGCTCGAACAATGCATTCGCAGCCAGCATGAACCAGCCTATGACCGCTTGCGCACCTTTTTGGTCCATGTCGGAAGGCGAAAATTCTTGACACCTTTGTACGCGGCAATGCTTGAATCCAACTTGTCCGACATGGCTCGTTCAATCTACACCGAGGCCAGACCCAACTACCACAGCGTATCGAGCGGAACCATCGACGCCATGTTGGGTTGGCAATCCGATCATCAACCTTAATTCTTTTTGGAATCTGATTGTGAACCACTTCATCGGCGGTCGAACTTCTTCGGACCCATTCATCAAAAAGGCACCTCATGGGTGCCTTTTTGTCTGTGCGAACGGAAACCCAATCAACGAATGATCATCACCACCCCAAACACTTCTTTGCGGTAGCTCTCATCCTCCAAGCTGTGTACCTCGACACGGTAGGCATAGGGTCCGTTGGGTACATAGTGCTGGCCTTCCTCTCCCACTTGTCCATACCAAGCATCGGATGGATCCGTGGTTTCCCAGATGACCTCTCCCCAACGATTGTAAATCTCAAACTCAAAACGATCTGGATCAATGTCCGTTCCCTGGATAAAGAAGGCATCGTTGGTTCCGTCGTTGTTGGGAGTGAACGACGTGGGGATGAACAGGTTGAAAATATCCTTGATTTCAACGACCTCTGTGACTGAGTTCGTGCAACCCTGAGCATCGGTGATGGTGAGTTGAACTGGATAAGCACCCCCTACATCTTGAGGGAATTGGAACGTGGGCGATTGGGAAGCCGAGAAACCGAGTGGATTGAATACATTGAATGTCCAAAGCCAAGACGTCACGCTGGCATCGCTGTATCCTGTGAATTGAATCTCGGTTTCCGGAACACGCGTAGGTTGAGGACCCGCATAGAAGCCAACATTGGGAATGGGATACACAAAAATGTATGATTCCTGCGTCAAGGAATAATCACATCCACCTGCCAATGACACCACATGGAGCGTTACATCGTAGAAACCAGGGTTGTCAAACGTCTTCACCGTGTTGCTCTGATTCGAATAGGTATTGTCACCAAACTCCCAAAGGTTTGATGAAATCAAGGCCGGGTCAGTCTCGTTGGTGAACAAGAAAGTCCCTGTCCCACAAGCCTCTGTGGTATCTGATGAAAACGCAATAGGAATCGGTGTTTCCAAAACCACTTCCGCACAAGTCGTGCTCGGTGGGGTTTCGCAATCATCGGTGACAGTGACACAATACTCACCTGAGGAAGGTGGCGTCGTCCATATCCATTCTTCGTCTTCGTCAAGGATGGACCCTTCGAACGTCCACAAGTAGGAGTACCCTGTTCCACTTCCACCGAAAGAAGCCGATGCATCCAGATACGCCTCTTCACCACTGCACAGAAAATCGGATGCCACCAAGTCCGCGTTCAAACCTGGCAGCACATTGACCCCCACCTGATACTCTGGAGTCGGACATCCATTGACATCGAACCCTTGCACTGTGTATACCGTCGACGTGCCTGGGCTCACTTGTTGCACCGGACCATTTGGCAAACCGTTGTCCCAGACGTATGTCCACACATTCAATGGATCTTGAGGGGAACTCACCTGCAGGGTGGCCACTCCCCCTTGACAAATGGACTGAACATTGGGGACATTGAGCGACAAGGGCAACGGGTCTTCCAGGATGATTGTTTGGTTGTAAACACAGCCCTGACTGTTGAACACAACGACCGTGAACTCGCCCGGCTCCAAGTCATTGTAGTAGAAATCAGAGATGTTGTCCCAGACCAACTCTTCAATCAAGACGGGTCCACTGGCCAACTCCTCGTACAATTGAATCGTGAATGGGCCCTCCGGATCGTTGGCATCCTCGAATACCTCGACACTGATCACACCGTCGTTGGCGAAACATGAAGGCTGCTGGCTTTCGACGAGATAATCAAAGCCCGGTTCCACCATGACTGTAGCCACCGCTTGACAGTTGTCAAATCCAACAGGCTCGACGTACAACGTGTATTCGATGGGAGCACCGTCAAAGTCCAACACCGTAGGCTGTGGGCTGGTGGGATCATCCAAATAATCTGCTGGTTCCCACAACCAATCGTATCCGCAAGCACTGGGGTCTCCCGCACAGCTGACGCACCATTCGATCGGCTGAAAATTGCAGAATCCTGCACAGTCGCAGCCGCCATCGGCACTGAATTGGAAGGAGATGCATCCATCAGGATTCGAAGCCGTGAACGACTGACCGGCGAATACAGCGTCCAGTTGTGCAAGCACCGGGCCCGTAGCATTGGCGCCATCATACACCGTGACGAAGTCCCATCCTGCCTCCATTTGTCCCGCGCTGAAACTGATGGTCATCATGGTACCATCTCCTGGATTGTCTGGGCAATAATTGAAGATGGTATTGTCGTTGGCACCGTAGCAATAGGTCTCGGAACCCGCTGAATTGCCACAATTCGTCGCCCCACCATTGTCGAGGCTCCCCAACAACTGCACGGGGTTGTTGCAGAAGATTTGATCTGGCCCTGCAGAAATAAACGTGCCTGGGTTCTCGATCACCTCCACCACCACTGTCGTGTCCCAAGAGCAACCAAAATTGTTGGTCACGACATACCCAAACTCGAAGGTTCCTGGATCTGGGAACATCAAATCCACGTAGTTGGCGTCTGCACTGACATTGACAACACCCAAATCGCTGGTGCTCAAAAGGGTGTTCAGGTCACCGACAGGATGCCAGTACGAGGAATCAGACTCCAAGCCAATCACAGGGGTGAACGTGGTGATGCCAGGAACAATGTTGGGATTGAAGTCAATGCCCCATTCAAACAGCGTGCCGTTGTCAGCAGCCCATTGGTCGATAACGTTGAACGTCCAAATGCCGTTGAGAGGACAGCCGACAAAATCGCACAAATCTCCGCAGGGCAGGTACGTGCCCGCCGGCATTGGGTTGCCTGCGTTGGGATTGTTGGCATCGTCCAGCACCCATTCGGCGTCCATGTTCCACGAATAATTGTAACCTTCGACATCCACAATTCCAAGGTCGTTTCCTCCCAAATCATTGGGCGTGCATCCATTGGGGTCAGGGCCGCCAGAAGCACCGTTTTCCATCAAAACCACCTCCGTACCATCGGGACACGTGATCCAAAAACTCAAGTCTCCAATGAAACTGTGTTCGATGTTCGCCGTGATCAATTCAATGTCATCGCAATCTTCGAGCACCTGGTCAGTGTCAAAGAAGTCAATGAACAACTCTGATGTGAACGCCACCCCGGTGGCGTCTGGCAAGTCTGCAAGCTCGGAGACGCCCACAGGCGGAAGCGCAGTCCACGTGATGCTTTGTACAGGGTCTCCGTTCAGGAATCCCGGGGCATCCTCGCAAAGAGGGGATGAAAACTCCGCATTGAAAATGGGAATGGTCGAGACCAGCACTTGGTGCGGAAACAGGTTGGTGCTGTTGCACTCATTGATGTCCTGCACCACGAGCGTAACAATGTACTCACCCGGTTCGCTGTAGCTGTGACTTTGCTGCCATCCATCGGAAACAGCTGTGATTTCCACCGTCCCATCGCCCCAGTTCCAAATCAACGAATCCACCGGAAACTCGGGAGCACCAGGTAAGGATCCACTGGCATCAAACGTGACAGATTCGTCGGGACACAATCCAACACTGATGGGATTGTCGGGAAACGGCGCTGGCGTAACCAAGGAAATTCCTGCCTCTGGATACGAGCAAGGCGTCACACAACTCACCTCGGCAACCCATCCGACATCACCTCCAGTCGCATTGTTGTTCACGTTAAACTGAAAGGTTACACACCCTGTGGGGTTGTCAATCGACGCCGTGATGCTTACACCGACAAATGAATTCCCGGCCCCAATACCCACCATGTCTGCTCCGGTGTTGTCGCCGTTGAATGCCACAAGAACGTCGTTGTTGTTGGGGTTGGCGTTGGTCTGCAAGTCAAAGGCCAAAAAGTTGACCTGAACCGCGTCTCCCGGGTTGCTTGGACACAACGTGATTGTGTAGTCGTTGTTGGAGTAAGGTTCTTGAAAGTCGGTTTGGAAGTTGTTGTCATCCGTGAAATAAATGGTCTCCGCAGCGTCGCAATCCACGACATACGTGCCACCATTGTCAATGCTGATGACAATCCCCTCTTGAGACCACATGATATTCGTCCAAGACTGCATAAACACAGCGAGGAGCACAGCACCCAAAAGACCCAATTGCTTCATGTTCGGTTTGCTACAATTCGTTGTAAAAGTAGGCCAAATCACAAACGCCAAAACCCGCAGGTGCGTTGCACATGTCCACCAGAACTTTCCAGAAATTGTGGGCAACTTCAACGCTCCACGCGCAGGCGGTCCGTGAACAGACGCACCTGTCCATCAGGAGACACGCATGTTGCGGTCCATTGGAAGACCTCACGATCGTGGGCCCAATCCCCCGAAGGCAACCGACCATCCCAGGGACGACGAGAATCTGTGGTGCGAAACACATCTTCTCCCTGTTGGTTCTGAATGACCAAGGACCATGCATCTTTCATCTCAATCAAACCATGCGGCATGAAGGTATCGTAATGGCCATCGCCGTTGGGACTGAATCTCGCTTGGGCCAAAATTCCGTGACGATCTCCCAAGACAATGTCGTGGCTGGCATCATCCAAACATCCAAACTTGTTGCTCGTCACCAAGTTCACCGGATACTTCCCAGGCACAGTCAAGGACATGCGGTTGGACTTTGACACTTGGCCGTCGACCACCCACTGCGAGGACGTCGCCTCGGACGTTTGGTCGTAAAGAACTACCTCCATCTGACCATTCTCCTTGGAACGCAAGAACTCCCATGAGAACTCGGCTTCTGGACGAGGCAACACGGTGATCATGTTTTGGATGGTTCGAGTCCGGATTGAACCGTCCCCAGGAGGGCGCACAGACAACGTGATGTCGTACGTGCCCGGACGATCGAAACGGTGAACTGGCACAGGATCACTCGAAAAATGTCCATCTCCGAAATTCCACAAGAAGCTCATCGCCCGGTCGATGCCAGAAAGCTCAAAGGCGACTTCGACACCTTGACATGCCTCCTTCACCGAGGCATCAAAAGGCAGCTCGGCCAAGACTGTCTCCTCGTGGGTATTGGCATTTTGGTCATCTCGAATGCCTCCCGATGCCAAACGACCCTCCAAGTCCTTGCCCACGTTGGAATGGACGACTGGGGGAATCGCTCGATGGGAGGCTTCGTCAGTGTTTGACTGAATCTCTGTCCGTGGGCTTTCTTCGGGCGTCAAAAGCCGAAGGTCTCCCGCGGCGTCAGCGACTTCGAGCAATTCAGCTTCGCTCAGGATTGAAGGAAGTCCTGATCCGAGTGAACCCACATCAGATGTCTCCAAGAAATCGTCCCACGCAGCGCGGAAGGAGTTGGCTTCTTCGGATGAACTCTCCGTGTCGGTGACTTCACCATTCGGCCCCTTGCCGAAGGACGTCCGATCCACCATCATACCATCGCCTTCCCATGAGGTCACGTCTTGGCTCGGTGAGGGCATCAGGGCCTCTTGAACCACAGGTTGGGCCACCCACATCAAGGCACCACCTGCCACCACGGCGGCTGCGATGGACAAGAAGTGAATGCTCCGGCTACTGCCTGGGGCTGTCGGCGCCACCGACGGACCATGCAAGGAGCGTTCAAAAGAACTCCAATCGGGGGTTACGTCAGCCTGGTAGCCGTCAACGGCGCTCCTCAGTTGGTGATCAAAAGGGTGTTCATTCGACATGTGCGTCTCTTCCTTTGGCGGTCAATAACAAATCTCGAAGGTTTCTCCTTGCCTTGGCAAGGTTCGACTTCGAAGTTCCAACACTGATGCCCAAGCGATCCGAGATCTCTTGATGCCCCAGGTTGTCGAAGACATAGAGGTTGAACACGGTTCGATACATGGGCGACAAATGCTCCATGGCGCCCAACACATCGTG
>JBEARC010000137.1:0-2684 GCA_041163465.1 Bacteroidota bacterium | reverse complement strand
GAAGAAGAAGCCGGTTTGGTGCTGGCTCCTGGTTGATGTACTTAACATGAGGTAGATTGCCTCATGCAAAATTTCACCTGCTCGATGTTTTGGTGGTTTGTTCGCCTGTGGCCAAAGGGCGAGGCATGGCTTTCTTGCCTCTGGGCTCCCTTGCTGTTGTGTGGTGCTGCATTGCACGCTTCATCCTTGGCTGCTCAGTTGCCCACACCGTCGAAGGGCACGTCCTCGGGTGTGTCGGCAGATTCTGGGTTGGGTGCGGCTGTGTTGACTTCTTCGATTTCTGGGACGGTGGTGGATGCGGAGGCGCGTTATCCTCTGATGGGTGCGACGGTGCAGGTGCTCACGCTGGAGTCGGTGGTGACGGCCGCCGACCTCGATGGGCGTTTTGTGATTGACAAGGTGCCGGTGGGGCGCCATGCCTTGCGCGTGTCGTTCATGGGGTACGAGCCCCGTGTGATTGAGGGTGTGGTGGTGACAAGTGGAAGGCCCGTGGTGTTGGAGGTGGAGCTGCAGGAGAGCGTGGTGGCCATTCAGGCAGCGGAAGTCACGGCGACGCGGGAAGGGGAGGTCATGAATGAGATGGCGACTGTGAGCGCCCGGGCGTTTACGGTGGAGGAGACGGACCGGTATGCGGGCTCTCGCGGAGACCCCGCCCGCATGGCGAGCAATTTTGCAGGCGTCCAGGGCGCGGACGACTCCAGAAACGACATTGTGGTTCGAGGGAACAGCCCCAGCGGCGTGCTGTGGCGCGTGGAAGGTGTGGACTTGCCCAATCCCAACCACTTTTCAGTGCCTGGGACTGGAGGTGGGCCCGTGGCCATCGTCAACAACAAAACCTTGGCCAATTCTGACTTCTTCACCGCGGCCTTTCCTGCCGAGTTTGGCAACAGCACGGCGGCGGTGTTTGACCTGCGCATGCGCAATGGCAACCAAGACCAATGGCACGGAAGCGGCCAGCTCGGATTTCTTGGCACCGAGGTGCTGGCCGAGGGACCGCTCAATCGGGACAAGAGATCGAGTTTGCTCATCAATTACCGGTATTCGACAGCGGTGATCTTTTCAGCGCTCGGCATCGACATCGGCACCAGCGCGGTTCCCAAATACCAGGATGGATCCTTCAAGTTGCACGTGCCCACGGGTGGGGGTGGGGCCTTCTCCTTGTGGGGGCTCGGGGGGAACAGCAGCGTCGACATTTTGATCTCAGACCAGGTCAAGCCTGAACGAAACATCTACGGCGACAACGACCGCGATCAATTTTTCAGGACGGGCATGGGCATCGTGGGCGCCACCTACACCAAGCCAGTCAATGAACGCACCTATGTCAAATCGACGCTCGCACTGAGCCGTGACTGGCAGGACAGCCGCCATGAGTTTGTGACACGTGATTTGGTCACCATGGAAGGGGACACCTTCTTCACCAACATTTCCACCCAGCCTTTGATGGCGTACCTCTTCGACAAAAGGAGGGTCTCGATGGCGGTTCATGCCAACCGAAAATTGGAGGTGTCTCGTGGCACGGCTTCATTGCGCTTTGGGGTCAATGCCGACGCCATGTTTTGGGCTTTCAATGACAGCATTCGCCCCTTCGTGTGGGAGCCGGACAGCGCGGGCCTCGATTCGGCCCTGACCTTGGGTGATTTTGGCCGTCGGTGGGATGCGGACATGTCGTCGTTGTTGATCCAGCCTTTCGTTCAGGTGAAGCTCCGTCCGTCGGAAGCGTGGACCTTCACGGCGGGCCTCCATGCCATGGCGGATTCGCGCAGCGGGGCCAAGTCCTTGCTAGAGCCCCGCGTCGGTGCCCAGTTCGTCTCGGCTGGAGGCACGGCGTGGTCTTTGGGGGCCGGCCTTCACAGCCAAATGCAAACCCCGTACCTCTACGCGTCCTCGCCGGGTCCCGATCCACTTGCGCTTCCCGGTCCGGACGGCCGCGTGCCATTGGCCATGCCCAACCAGCAGATGGATTTCACCCAAAGTTTCCATTCGGTGCTTGGCATGTCGCGGCGGTTGGGGGATCTCTGGTCCCTCAAAACGGAGGTCTACTGGCAGGAGCTCTACGACATTCCTGTGGCAGATCTTGGCACGGTGTGGGGTCGAGCCAACACGAGTTATTCCCTGATCAATGCCGGTGGGGGATTTTCTCGGTTGTTTCCAGACACCCTCGTGAATGAAGGAAGAGGGAGGAACAAGGGCGTGGAGCTCACCTTGGCTCGCGCGTTTCGCGAGGGATGGTTTGTCCTGTTCACAGGAAGCCTCTTCGACGCTCAGTACACGGGTGCCGACGGGGTCTATCGCAACACGGATTTCAACGGTGGCTATGCCTGGAATGCCCTGGCGAGCAAGGAATGGAAGCTTGGCTCGTCCTTGAGTTTGGTCACAGGTGCGAAGTGCACCATGGTGGGCGGACGCTGGTACGGTGAGGTCGACGAAGCGCAGAGCCTCATTCAGCGCGAGCTCATTTGGGACGATGCGACCCGCAACACCAAGCAATTTGACGACTACTTCAGGCTCGACCTCAAAACCAACCTGACGTGGAATCGTCCTTCGACAACCCATGAACTTGGCGTCGATTGGGTCAACATCTTGGGCACGGAAAATGTGCTCAAGTTGACCTATGCACCGGACGATGCGTCCGCGGACGATCCCAATTACAGTCCCGTGCGCGAAGAATACCAGCTCGGATTCCT
>JBEARC010000136.1:0-3649 GCA_041163465.1 Bacteroidota bacterium | reverse complement strand
TCAAGGTTTTGGACGAGAGCTTGAAGGCCCACTTGAGGGGAAGCCAAAAGGCTTGAGCCATCATCCAAACCCAAGGAAGCTGTTGTTTCTTGATTCGCCATTCTTCGAGATACAAGGATGGCGTGAATTGGCGTGACAGCCCATCGGCTTGAACCCTCGCCAAGACGACGTGGGGGTGGCATGCGACGGTCGCTTGAGATTTCCTGAGTTGGAGAATCCACGCGTAATCGGCCAGGACGCGGTATGATGTGTCGAAGGGCCGCTCCACGAGCCACAACCTTGGAATCCAGAGTCCCTGGTGATGCGTGGTGTTTCGCCACATCAATCGCCAATCCCAACGCGGAATGAATGCCGAGGGGACGCCAGGTTCGAGGGGCGGCAATCCATGGACACAGGCAGCCATGGCGATGTCAGGCTGGGGTCCCAAGCCGCGCGGATGTTCCTTCGCCTGCCCGTGTTCCCTGGCCTGCGCGTGTTCTCGAGCCAAGGACAGCATTGCTGCCAAACCTTCTGGATCAGGCAAGTCACCAGCCCCAAGAAACCAAACCCACCTGCCTCGGGCCCTTGCGACCCCGGCATTCATTGCATCGTAGATCCCCCTGTCTTGGGAGGATTCCACGTGGGCCAACATGGGCATGAAGGCTGCAACGGCCTCCAAGCATCCATCCGATGACCCACCATCCTTGACGATCACTTCAAGCTGGGAGCGCGAGGATGCAGGGAGGTCGTCAAGGGCAGTCAACGTCTTTCTCAGCCCAACGGCATCGTTGAACACGGGAATGACAACACTCAGGAGTGGCGATTCTTCCATGGAATCAAATCGGCCCATGGGCTATGCGTCGGTATTCGAATCTGAAAGACGACCTTGGGAACAGGTCAAGATCCGACCTGGGTGACGCTGGATGCTTTCCCAATCATGGGTGGCCATAACCAGGGATCGGCCTTGCTTGGGCAAATCATGCATGAGCGACAGAATCTCCTCGGTGGTTTCGGGGTCGAGATTGCCTGTCGGTTCGTCGGCCAAAAGCAGGGGAGGGTCGTTGAGAAGTGCACGGGCAATGGCGACGCGTTGCTGTTCGCCGCCACTGAGTTCGTGGGGGAATTTGTACCCCTTGTGTGGCAATCCCACGGCCTCGAGGACTTCTCCGATACGTTGGGTTTGGGCTTTGGAATCCTTCCACCCCGTGGCCTTCAAAGCAAACGACAAATTGTCCGATACCGTTCGGTCGTCGAGCAGTCCAAAATTCTGGAACACCATGCCCAGCTTACGCCTCAACTTGTGAACGTTTCTGTGCGTGATCCGCCCCAAATCAATGTCGCACACTGTGCCGGTGCCACTGTGCAAGCCGAGATCTCCATAGAGCGCACGAAGCAAACTCGATTTTCCACTTCCGGTTTTTCCGATGAGATACACCAATTCTCCCTGGCCGACCGTCAAGTTCACATTCTCGAGCACGACGTGTTCGCGGTGGCGAAGAGAGACGTTTTGCAGGGAAATGACATTCATGGCGTCAACGTGAACATGTCTGGCGCGAAGGCAGGGTTGAAGGTGGCCTTGGCGAGGCGAACGGTCATGGTTTGGCCTGCCACGGAGGTGATTTTTTCGGAAGGCAATTTCAACCCAAGGTCTCCAAATGGCAAGTAGTGATTGAACTGTTCCACCTGCATCCCACCATCGAGGGAAGGTCGTTTGCTTTGTTTCAACAAGCCGTCGGATGCACCAAACCAATGGGTCTCCACCACATTCTCCCGAGAAAACTCCACCACCCAAGTGGGTTCTCCTTTGAAGGGCTCGCTCCCCAGGACGTCGGCGTGCCATTCCTTTCCGAGCATGTCCATGAACCGGGCAGGTGACATGGCCTGCAGAGCCGTTTCAACTTCGTCTGACTCCATGCGGCTCACCTGACCCATTTGCAATTCCTCACCCCCGGACTCAGTCACGATGCGTGTCATGACACCTTGCCCAGCCATGGCGAGTTCCGTGCGCATGGCGCGGTTTTTCTTGCTGAATTGTTTGGACTCCTTGTGTTCAAGCGACATGCCCATGCCAAACTCAATGGACCCCAACGTCTCCAACCCGGCGACTTTTTTCCAGGCCTTCGCACCTCCGATGGCCTCGTAATAGGCGTTGACCACGCTCTGTGCAGTGACCCCCTCGGGCGCGGGTGAACGTGGAATGATCGCTTGGCCAAAGGCATCATACAAATCCACGCCTTCAGCGTCATCAAACACACGCAGACTTTCCAAAATGGAGGGGTTGCCCACAATGCAGATGTTCAGGTTGTTGGACTTGAGAAAGCTTTTGGCCACGCGTTGCACGTCTTCGGCTGTCACAGCATCGAGGCGCTGCAAGTACGTGGTGTAGTGATCGTCTTGAAGTCCGTACCGGGCGATGTTCAGTGCAAACCGAGCGACCGTTCCCGGGCTTTCCAAGGAACGCGCGAAGCTCCCGGCCATGAAACTTTTGGTAGACGCGAGGTCGACACTGTCGACCAACGTCGTCCTGATGCGATTGATTTCGTAGAGAAATTCGACCACTGCGCTGTCAGTGACCTCCGTTCTCACATCCGCATAGGCCAAAAACTGGCCGCATACAGGATCGCTGTTCAAGGACGACCGAGCCCCGTAGGTGAAGGCTTTGTCCTCGCGCAGGTTCTGCATCAAGCGGCCCGAAAAGGCACCTCCACCCAGGATGGAATTCATGACAGCCACAGCCATGGCATCGGGGTGACTTGGGGGGAGCGGAACGGGTTGGGTGATGTTGATGGTGCTTTGAACAGCCCCCTCGAGTTGGGCGAACCGAACTTGGTTGCCGGTTGGGAGTTTGGGTGTAGGCACGCGAAAGAAGGGGATGTCACCACGGCGCCATCCTGCAAACACGCGTTCTCCGATGCGTTGGACATCTTCAGGGGTGATGTCTCCGACCACGATCAAGTATCCCACGTTGGGGCGGAAGTACGTGTTGTGATACGCCACGAGGTCATCGCGCGTGATGGACGAAATGCTCTCCTCCGTTGTGATTTCGCCGTAGGGATGCTCGGGTCCAAAATTAACGGACGCCACCAAGTTGGAAGCGATGCTCCCAGGAGAGGTAGGTGCATTGGCCAAGCTTGAAAGCACCTGTTTTCGCGCTTTTTCAAGTTCCTCCTCCGGGAAGGAGGGGTGCAAGACGGCATCGGCAACAATGTCCATCAGGGCCTCGCTGTGTTTGCTGAGCGATCGGGCATAAAAACCATCCGAAGAGGCGTTGAAGGTCGCTCCAAGGAATTCAACATCCTCTGCGATTTGGGCCTTGCCTCGAATGGGTGTGCCACCAGCCAAAGTGGCGCTGACCATCTCTTGAAGCCCCGCCTTGTCCCCCTCCAAAAAGGGCGGGAAGTCCAGGGTCAGGTTCCACGAGACGGAAGGGGTCTTGTGATTCTCCACCACAATGACTTTCAATCCATTGGAAAGTTCCAATTGGGTCGAGGTCCCAATGTTCAGTTGTGGGGCAGGCCCAGCCTCAGGGGCGTGCGATCGATCCACCTGCGCCTGTCCGACACCGATGAACAGGGTCAACACCATCCCAAGTGATGCCAAGGCTTTCTGTGTGAAGGGAGAATGAAGCTTCATGGTCTTCAAGGTTGGAGGTTGGGGTCTTGCATGAAAT
>JBEARC010000135.1:0-3480 GCA_041163465.1 Bacteroidota bacterium | reverse complement strand
ATTCCCGTGTGGACTGAGGCGATTGACCTTCGTCCAGCGCATCGAAACGCATTGTACAAGCGCGCGATTTGCATGTTTGAATCCGGGGCCAATCTCGCCCTTGTTCAATCCGAATTGCAAGCGTGTGTCCATGGTGATTTGGCCCAGAGGTACGACCCTTTCAACGAACTCAACGATTTGCCACCCGTCGAGGTCTGGCTCTGGATGGCCACAGTCAATCATCGGCTCATGGAGTTTGATGAAGCCCGCAAGGATATTGGTCGATTCGTGGAAGAGGCCGGTGGCAAGCACGTTTCTACGGATCTTGCGTCAAAGCTCATAGCAGAAATTCAGTTTGCACAAGTCCAAATGGACAATCCGAGAGACATGACCGTGCAAAAGATGCAGATAAACTCCGCTCAAGAGGATTCGCATCCCGTACTGACTGCCGATGGAGGTACGATGTTTTTCTCGTCATCTCGAGAGTCAGAATCAGGGGAGGTGTCGGGCCAAGGATTTCGCGACGTGTACGTGACGCGATTGGGGGAGGACAATGTTTGGTCGAAACCAGAACGTATGGATCTTGGAGTAGAAAAGCACGCCCAAGTCATTGCTGTGGATCCGTTTGGTGTGGAATTGGTGGTTGAGGAACATGATGGCTGGGTCACGGATCGCATGGTGTCTGTCCGCACTGAATTAGGCTGGGCAGAGGTGGAGTCCTTGGTGCTTGACAAACACATTCCCAATCACGGTGAGGTTGTTTTTTTCCCTGGCAAGGATCGCATCATTGCAAGTGTCGTTGACAGAAAGGGAGAGGGAGGTTTTGATTTGTATGAGAGTGATCGTCGCGGGGATGGAACGTGGACACCGCTTCGTCCGTTGGGAACGAAAGTCAATACATGGGGTGATGAGATTACGCCCTTCGTTGCACCTGACGGACACACGTTGTTCTTTGCCTCAGACGGCCACGTGGGAATGGGGGGATTTGACGTGTACCGAAGTGTTAGAAATGAGTCGGGCTCGTACTCATCTCCTGAAAATATGGGCTATCCCATCAACAGTGTAGAGGACGATCTGGGTTTTGTCATTGGCGCCACTGGCAAAAAGGCATATTTGGCTTCTCGTCGGGACGTGGCTCAAGGTGACTTGGATCTCTATGAAGTTGATCTCGAAGAAAAGACATTGGAGCGAGATGTTGTGGTGGTTACCCTACGCGCTGAGGAAGCTCAGGGCGAGGCTTTCCCGGACCATTTGATTTTGCGGGATTCCCAATCCCAACATGAAATCAACCGCATTGCCTCGCTGCCCGGAGAGAAGGCTTTTCAATTCATCTTGGAAACTGGAGCAACTTACGTTTTGGAGGCTGAATCCGTGAATGCGGAGGGTGAAGTTACTTTGCTCAATGTGCGCACCATTGATGTGCCTGAAAATCGGGAGAGTGGTGTCGTGGACATGAACATTCAAACGTTGTACGGGGGAGATTTGATGGCATCCAATGGAGGCCATGGAACGCCGTTTGTTCTGGTGCCTGGTGCTCGCACACAACCGTCAGAATCCGAAAGCCCTGTCGCCAGCTCGGCTTTTGCCAATGCAGAGCCTGAATTGATGATTGAAGGTCTGGACACTGAAGAAGTCGTGGAACCTTTAGCGATCGTAGAGGATCATCCCGCAGTGCCTGCTTTGCTCGAATCGGCATTTGCCGCATTTGTCTCAGATCCCATTTGTGAAATTGCTTTGAATCAGGCAAGCAATTCACACATGCTCATGGCTGTCCAACTATACGCTGGTCAGGTTCATACTGAGCGGATGACGCTGGCTCAAACGATCGATCAAATTGTATCAGTTGCACAAAGCCGTCAGCCCATGGTTAGGATTGAAGGAAGCGCCTCTGCTTTCACCAGCCGTGCCGACAAAACCAACCAGCAATTGGCCCATGATCGTGTGATGAATGTGTACTTGAGATTGGTTGATCTGCTTTCAGACGAGGGGTTGGTGAAGGGGGTGGATTACGCCATCGAGATGGTCACTCGAGTGCAGCCAGACTCAGACACACCCGAAAAACATCGCAATTCGGAGGTGGCACCAGAGTCATTTCAGTATGTCAGGATTGACATTCGCTAATCGATTTTAAGAAAATTCAAGGAAGATGGAAGCGTGGATGGAGCAAGTCAAGTCTCTTCATTTGAAAAGGCCGCTGGTGTTCTTCGACTTGGAGACAACAGGCACGAAGGTTGGGGTGGACCGAATCGTGGAAATGGCCTTGATCAAGGTGCAGCCAGATGGGTCGGTGGAGCGCAAGCCTGAAGAGCCTGGGAAAAGAATTCTTGTTCATCCAGAGATGCCGATTCCATTGGAATCGAGCTTGGTTCACGGTGTGTACGATGCGGACGTTGCCGACGCACCCACCTTTGGACGTATTGCCCCTGGCTTGCTCAAGTGGTTGCACGGCTGCGATTTGGCCGGTTTCAACAGCAATCGCTTCGACGTCCCCATGCTGGCAGAGGAGTTTTTGAGAGTGGGCATTGATTTTGGTTTGGAGGACCGTCATCTGGTCGATGTCCAAAACATCTTTCATCGCATGGAACAGCGGACGCTGCGTGCGGCCTACAAATTTTATTGCGACAAGGACCTCGAGGGAGCCCATGAGGCGCTGCCGGATACGACTGCCACTTTGGAGGTCTTTTTGGCTCAAGTCGAGCGCTACAAGGAATACACCGTGCTCGACAGCCGAGGTGAGACGGTGGGGCCTCTCCCTTCAGATGTGGCGGAAATTGCTTCGTTTTGTCGGATGCAGAACAACGCCGATTTGATGGGCCGATTGGTGTTTGATGACGAAGGGCACGTGTTGTTCAATTTTGGCAAGCACAGTGGGCAGCGCGTCAAAGACGTGTTGGACAGAGACCCGGGGTATTTTGGTTGGATGATGCAGGGAGATTTTCCGCGGTACACCAAGCGAATTTTGCAGCAGGTGAAAGAGGGGAAATTGTGACTTGATGCCTCGGATTGCTGTTTGGGTATCCAATGATTTGTCCTTTGATCAGCGGGTCCAAAAGACGTGTCAGTCGCTCAATCATCGTGGTTGGACGCCCGTGTTGGTCGGTCGGGAGATGCCGGGCATGAAGCCCTGGCAGGGGCCATGGGAAGCGCAGCGCCTTCGTGTGAAGGCCCAGAGGGGAATTCGTTTCTACGCCTTGTGGCAGTGGGCGCTTTGGAAGTGGGTACGAAGGCATGGGGAAGGTTTTGACGCGATCTGGTGCAACGATTTGGACACACTCGCGCCAGCGTTGGTGTGGGGTCAGCGGCCTGTTGTCTACGACAGCCACGAGTATTTTACGGAGGCGGCGGGGTTGACAGGGAAGCCATTTCGTCGGTCTGTGTGGTTGATGTTGGAGCGATGGTGCATGTCACGTTTGACCTCTATGATCACGGTGAATGAAACCATTGCCAAAGCTTACCGAAGGAAATATGGCGTGGGGGTGGAGGTCGTGAGGAACATGCCTG
>JBEARC010000134.1:0-24883 GCA_041163465.1 Bacteroidota bacterium | reverse complement strand
AGATGATGCTCATGGGCATGAAGCGCTTCACGAAGGTCGATCCCTTCAACACGAAGGAGGCCCGTCGTCGCGTAGCGCAGGCGCTCATCGACAAGAACAAGTACGTCTTCTGACAAGGTAGGTATCCGTTTCACGGATGCTCCCCCCCCTTAGACCGCGCTCCGTTCAGAACAACATTTGTACGTTTCAGAATTCTTTATTTTACATATTAGCTTGACTGCCCGCCTCGCAGATTGGCCGTCATCGACCATCGATGCTAGGTTTGAGCACGACTTGTTGGATTAAACATCGAAATTATACGTTCGAAGGTTCATATTGTGAGACGAAAACAAAAACTCTCACACGATGAACCTTCGATCTTTCTTTGCGCTGTTGCTGTTGGCAGCCTTCACACAAACCTCCTTCGCTCTTTTCAACTGCGGCCAAACTGAGCTCACCGGGTGCGAATCTGTCACCTTCACCCTTCTCCCCGGAGATGAGATTGTATACACCTTTGGCGGTGACCCCGTGGGTGACTCCTGGTCCAGTGACATTTTCGTTGAGATCAACGATGGCAATGGTCAGTGCATCTACTTTGCGGGATACAATGACTGCAACTTGACCAGCGAATGCGATTATTATGCTGGCGAGCTTGGTGCCCCAACCGGCGATGCAGGGACTTTTGTATTCGAAATAGGCGACTTGCTGGATCCATTTTTTCCGTGGACCGTCACCGTGCACAACGCATACGCCAATTCCCTAGCTGTCTCCTACGAAGTGAGTACAGCATGTCCAACATGCGGCGATCCATTGAATTGCATTGAGGTGTGTCCGGGCGAGGATGCCAACCAGTTGTACTTGCCCGTTTCCCCCCAAAGTAGCGGTGCTCCTGCAGTTTGGGCTTGCTCATTGCCCGACAACTACATCCTTGCTGAAAACCAAGCTTGTGCTGCTGCGGTCATGGCCTCTGATTCGTACTGCGTCGAAAATTCGTGGGACGACATTTGCCAAGACGCATACGACGCTTGTCCAGGTTGTACGGATCCCTCCGCGTGCAACTTCAGCCCCCTTGCGCTGGTTGAGGACGGAAGTTGCCTAGAGGACCTCGACGGAAACGGAGTGTGTGACGTGAATGAGGTGTACGGCTGCACGAACATGTTCTCGCTTAATTTCAATCCGCTCGCAACCATTGATGACGGCAATTGCGAATACTGTTTTTGCTATTTGTGTGAAAATCAGCACGTCGATTACATCAGCATCACTTTGGAACCCGGCGACTACCCTTATGGAATTGGTCTCCAAGTTCTGACTGCTGCGGGAGACGTGCTGCTGGACATGCCGCCCACCTCCTTCACCGCATCCCAAGCCTACTCTTTCATTGTTCCCTTTTGCATGTCCAACGTCTATCCCGACGATTTCAACAGCTGTTTCGAAATTGTCGTCACAAGTCTTGACGGCAATGGACTGACATCTGGACAGTACTCCTGGAACATCAATGACGGAACGGACACTGTCGTTGCCGGGGACTCCTTTACAAACAGCAGCAGCCAGTTTTTTTGTGCGTACAACGAATGCACCATCCCTGGTGCGTGTAACTACAACCCGACGCTCGCCGCAGGGGCGCAAGGAGACAATGGGTGGTGCTATTTCCCCACCACATTTGAAGAGTCTTTCTTCTCACCCGCCCAACTGCCCGATTACCCGTGGACCATGGACGACCCCATCCCTTTTGAGTTTACGGTCGCCCAAGACGTGAACGAAAATGTGTTGCTGGGTTATCACCCTCTGTCCGCACTGCTGTTCGGCACGGAAGAGGTTTGGAATCCCACGGACGATTTTGAGACGTGCGCTGTCGTCAACGGCGCCTACTCTCCAAGCAGCTCAGACCTGCTTTTTCTCGACCTCGGTTACTACCACGTCCACTGGGATTTCACCGGCACCCTATGCCCATCCTCGGTCGTCGGAGATTGGCAACTCCCCGATTCCCCGGGGTTACCCATGATTTATGGGGTTGAAACGCCAACAGGTTACCACGTGGCTGAACGTCAAGACATCCTCGAGATGTTCCTGAATGAACCCGTGTTCATGGAACTGCTGAATTCAAGCGGAACAAGTCTCATCTGGAGCGCTGACGCTGAGGACGCCTACAACGACATCAAAGACAGCACCGCGCCCTTCAGTGGGGTTCTGGAACATTTCTACGTGTTTGGAGTGACCTTCGACTGCGATGGGCAAAGCATCTCGGTCATCGGAAAAATCCCAGAACCAGTCGATGGATGCACCGATCCAAGCGCCTGCAATTACGACGCGACTGCTACGTGGGACGACGGAAGCTGCTTGCTTGACGTCAACGCCAACGGCGTGTGCGACGTGGACGAAGTCTACGGGTGCACCGACGAGAGCGCGTGCAACTACGACGCCACCGCAACCACCGACGGGTCCCTGTCTGGTCAGGTTGTGACAGAAATTTGCACGGGTGCCTATGGACCAGGAATGGGGTATTTCCCAATCGATGCGGAAACGTACCTCCAAAACGACGGCTTGTTCATCAATGGCGAAACCGTCATCAATGTCGATGGGATCGCTTACGTCATTGACCACGTCAGTGCCTCGGTGTATGGCAACGAGTGCAACCCGACCACCGTGCACGTGCACATCGTTGGTGGGGTCATCAACACGTTGTTTGGCGGCGAAACGTGGACCCTCTCCAACACGAACCCCTGCCTGCTTGACCTTGACAGCAACGGAATTTGCGATGTCGACGACATCGACGGGTGCATGGACCCCGCGGATTGCAATTACAACCCTGAGGCGACCTCGGAAGGATCCTTCTTCATGGAAGTCGTCGGCTGCACCGAGAATCAATCCTTCCCTCACAATTATGTCATGGTTAGTCGGGGCCATTTTGAGCAGAATTTCACCCGATTTGTCAACCGGGAAACCATTCTGAGTGTCGATGGCGTCGACTACCTCTTCCACCACCATTCGCTGAGCAATTGCGATGAAATTCTGCTTTACATCTCTCCTGTCTCGGCGCCTGGAGGGCTTTCATTCGGCATGAACGATCAAGTGCTGAGTCCTGGGGATTTGATTGAGGTTCGCAACACACCCTGCCAATCCTTGTCTTTCTGCACGGAATGCGATGACGCGTACGTTGCGCAATCGGTTGCGCTTTCCACAACCATGCTGCCCGACGCCCCCGAAGTGAATGCATGGACAGAGAATTACGTCTACACGAGCCTCAAGAACTCCTCAACCAGTGTCTCCTACCTGCTCACCGGTGACGAAATCGCCGAATTCACGCAAGGTGGCACTACCCGCTACTACGAGCTAACAACCGAGGGGAGCGACTTCGAAAACGGCATTGTGTATTTCGACGGCGACCTCGGGGACGACTTTGAGGGAGGGTTCCTGCCGGGTTCATTTGTCAGGTTCTTCCTTCCCTCTGAAGGTTGCGCGGGAATTGGTTGTGCCGATCCCTCCGCATGCAACTACGACGCCGACGCCATGGTCGACGACGGAAGCTGCTTGCTTGACGTCAACGCAAACGGCGTGTGCGACGTGGACGAAGTCTACGGGTGCACCGACGAGAGCGCGTGCAACTACGACGCCAGCGCAACCACCGACGGGTCCCTCTCAGGGGCGGTCGTCATGAACTGCCAGTCCCAGTACGACGGAAACTTCTTCGGCATCGACGAACAAGTCTACCTCCAGAACAGCGGACTCTTCATCGACGGCGAGACCGTCATCTCGGTCGGGGACGCGTCGTACACCGTGCTCTTCGTGAACTCCGGCATTGCGGGCAACGAATGCAACCCCAACAACGTCTTGGTATACATCGGCGAACCTGGGGAAGATCTGGCAACTGCCTTGACAGGCGGCGAAACGTGGACCCTCTCCAACGGCCCATGCTTGGAACTCGACGAGTGCGGCGTGTGCGGGGGAGCAGGCATCGCTGAAGGAACCTGCGACTGCGACGGCAACCTGCCCGAAGAACACTACACCTGCGACGGAACCTGCGTGAACGACACCGACGGTGACGGAACGTGCGACGAACTTGAAGTGCTCGGATGCACCGACCCCATCGCGTGCAATTACGACGCCGACGCCACCGAAGAAGACGGGTCATGCAGCCTGCTTGAAAACCCCGTGGTCGACATGACAGAGGGGCCTTGGATTTTGTCGTGGGACCAATACTGCGACGGCATGGATGTAGCTGTTGGCGACATGTACTTCTTCAACGACAACACGTGGGATGGGCCGTTGGATGGAAACTTTAACGGGGATTGGTCGCTCTGTGACCACCTGTACCTCCACAACTACTCCGGCTCGGGGTATCCACTGGTCTACGACGGTGTGTGGGATGGAACGATGTTCTCGGGAACTTTTGAACAGGAAGATGACCCAGAATGGTACGGCTGCTTCACCCTGATGCCACCACCACAGGGCTGCATGGATCCCTCCGCATGCAACTACGATGCCGACGCCATGGTCGACGACGGAAGCTGCTTGCTTGACGTCAACGCCAACGGCGTGTGCGACGTGGACGAAGTCTACGGGTGCACCGACGAGAGCGCGTGCAACTACAACGCCAGCGCAACCACCGACGGGTCCCTCTCAGGGGCGGTCGTCTTGAACTGCCAGTCCCAGTACAACGGAAACTTCTTCGGCATCGACGAACAAGTCTACCTTCAAAACAGCGGCCTCTTCATTCCTGGCGAGTCCACGATTTCCGTGGGTGGCAACACGTATTTGGTCGATCACGTGAATTCCAACATTGCGGGCAACGAATGCAACCCCTCCAACGTCCTCGTGTACATCGCAGGGCCTGTTTCGGGTGTGAGCCTCGCCGAGCCTCTGGTTGGCGGAGAAACGTGGACGCTCACCAACGCCGCCTGCGCCAACAACCAGTACTGCGGAACCTGCGGGGACGCTTACACCGACCAAACCATCGCCGTTGCCACAAGCAACCTCGATGAGAACGAGCAACCCACGTGGTGGGGTGACTACTTGGTGGTCGACCAGCCAGCATCCCTCAACACCGAAGGATCGTTTGCCGTGGAGCTCGTGCAAGACGGCGACGTTCGCGTGTACTACATCCGAAGCTACAACGCCGAGTCAGGGTTCATGTACCTCGACGACAACCACCTGTGCTCTGAACTGAACGCGCCGACATCCATTTGCGGTGCACGTCTGGACGAGGACTTTGAAGGCGGGTTCCGACCAGGGTCCATTGTGAGGTTCATTGCCCCCTGCTGCGAGGATGGAAACGGCAACGGCACGTGCGACCTCGACGAAGGATGCACCTACGCCGACGCCAGCAACTACAACGAAGCGGCCACGCTGGACAACGGTTCGTGCATCTTCGAAGGAGGAAGCAGCTCGTGCGAAGGCGACCTTGACGGCAACGGCTCCGTCTCCACGAGTGACTTGTTGGCCTTCTTGAGCCTCTTCGGTTCGGACTGCGAATAATCACCAACTTAACCTGAACAGGGAGAAAGTTCACTTTCTCAAGGTTGACAACTGGCGGGGGGAAGGCGCAACATGCGGCTTCTCCCCGCTCTACTTTTGGGGCATGGCAAAAAAGAAAATCATCACCGCGAAGTCCCAGAAGTTCCTCGAGGCGTACCTGAACAACGCGTCGCCCACTGGCTTTGAGACCGAAGGCCAAAAACTCTGGCTCGACTACATCAAGCCCTACATTGACACCCACATCGTTGACACCTACGGCACCGTCGTCGGCGTCGTGAACCCGGACGCTCCGTACAAGGTGGTCATCGAGGCGCACGCCGACGAGATCAGCTGGTTTGTGCACTACATCACAAGCGACGGCTTCATCTACTTGCGCCGCAACGGCGGAAGCGACCACCAAATCGCCCCGTCCAAGCGGGTGAACATCCACACCAAGAACGGCGTCGTGCCCGGCCTGTTTGGTTGGCCCGCCATCCACACGCGCACCGCGGGCAAAGAGGAAACGCCCACGTTGAAGAACATCTTCTTGGACGTTGGCGCGAAGAACAAGGAGGAGGTGGAGAAGATGGGCATCCACGTGGGGTGCGTCGTGACCTACCCCGACGAGTTCATGGTCCTGAACAAGGATTGGTACGTGGGGCGGGCGCTCGACAACCGTGCGGGCGGCTTCATGATTGCGGAGGTGGCGCGCCTGTTGCACGAGAACAAGGTGAAGCTCCCGTTTGGGCTGTACATCACCAATTCGGTGCAGGAGGAGATTGGCTTGCGGGGGGCTGAGATGATTGCCGAACGCATTCAACCCGACGTTGCGATTGTGACGGATGTGACCCATTGCACGCACACGCCGATGCTCAACAAAATCGAGCAAGGCGACACGGCCGCAGGCAAAGGGCCGAGCGTGACCTACGGCCCCGCCGTCCAAAACAACTTGCTGCAGCGCATCATCGACACCGCGGAAAAGAACAAGATTCCGTTCCAACGCCAAGCCGCAAGCCGCTTCACCGGGACAGACACGGACGCCTTTGCCTATTCCAACAAAGGGGTGGCAAGTGCGCTGATTTCGCTGCCGTTGCGCTACATGCACACCACGGTGGAGATGGTGCACAAAGACGACGTCGAAAACTGCATTCGCCTGATCTACGAAACGCTCCTCAACATCAAGCCCGGGGAGGACTTCAAGTACCTCTGAGCTCGAAGAAACGAACGAGAAAGGGGCATGTGCCCCTTTTTTGTTGCACCTTGAACACGCAACCGACGTTGGTTGTCATTTGTTGGGTCATGCACGTTTTTTCCCAAACTTCGATTTCTGCCCTGACGGTGGGTGCGTTGCTCGCAAGCGGCGGCACAGCCACGGGACAACCTGCCACTTCCATGAACACCGTCTTTCACCCCTCTGAATCTCGCGGCCACGCCGACCACGGCTGGCTCGACACGTACCACAGCTTCAGTTTCGCGAATTGGCACAATGCCGAACGCATGCATTTTGGGGCGTTGCGCGTCCTGAACGACGATGCCGTGACGGGAGGTACTGGGTTTGGGACCCACCCCCACGACAACATGGAAATCGTCAGCATCCCCTTGTCTGGAGACCTCGAACACCAAGACAGCATGGGGAACAAAACGGTGATTCGCGAAGGCGACGTCCAAATCATGAGCGCCGGAACCGGGGTCATGCACAGCGAAAAGAACCACAACGTGAATGAAGATGTGCGGTTCTTGCAGATTTGGGTGTTTCCCAACGAGCGCGACCTCACCCCCACCTACGACCAAATCACCATGGACCTTGCCGACCAACGCAACAACCTTCAATGCGTGGTGTCCCCCGACGGCAAGGAGGGTGTGCGCATCCACCAAAACGCTTGGTTCCACGTCGGCCAATTGGCGGCAGGCTGGAAGCGTTCGTACGCACTGCACGGGGAAGGCCAAGGTGCGTATGCCATGCTGCTTGAAGGCGAAGCGACGGTGGCGGGTCACAAGCTCGGCCGACGGGATGCCGTGGGAGTTTGGAACACCGAAAGCTTCGAAATCGACGTCAGCGAGGACGCAAGGATCCTCGTGATCGAAGTGCCCATGCAGTGGTAAAGGCATGGGTGCGGGCGTCTAGGCTCGTGGGTGTCAAGGCTCGTTGACGCCAAGGGTCGTTGGCGTCAAGGGTCGTTGGCGTCAAAGCTCAAGGAGCTGACGAAACAGGTATACGTCCAATGGCTTTTCCATCAAGGCAATGACGCATGGATCCTCCTCCGCCCGATTCAGCTCCTCTCGGTCGATGCTGGCACTCAGCATGAACACGCGACACATCGACCTCACGCCTTCAGGGAGTTCTCTGAACTTTTCCAACCAGGCAAATCCGTCCATGTCAGGCATGCGGATGTCGAGCAAAATCCATCGAGGAGAGGTCCACGTGCTCGCGTGTTTGATGAGGTAGACCAAACTCTCGCGGGGGCTTGTGAATGCCAACACGTCATCACTCAAACGCGCCAATTTGAGCAATTTCGTGTTCACCGCATTGTCGATGTCACTGTCGTCGATGAGCAGGATTTGCATGGTCAGGGTGAAGATACACGGCCGCCTTCAAAGAATGGTTGAATCAAGGCAGATGAAACTCGGAGTCGGGATTTTCAATCCATTGAATCGTTGCGTCCAAGGCCGAAATCCAGCGCAACCGCGTCTCCTGCGTCGGTAACGGTTCCTCGACGCACTCAGCGCGCATGAGAATCAACGCCTCACGAATGGACATCAAATTTTTCCCGTATGCCGCTGAGACTTGTTGGCTTCGCTTGCGCGCGCGGTAGATCTCACTGGCCTCTTCGACAAGTCGCTTCAACTCCGCTTCATTCCAAGGTTTGGAGATGTACTTGTAAATCCGGCCCTTGTTGATTGCATCAATCACCGCGTCGATATCCGCATGTCCCGTGAGCAACATGCGCACAGGATCAGGATGGTTGGCCATGATCATCTCAAAGAATTCAACGCCACAGATTTCGGGCATTTTTTGGTCTGAAATCACCACCTCAATGGGATGTTCATCCAACAAGCGCTCTGCCACTGCAGAATCGGTGGTCACATGCACCTCAAAATGCCTGCGAAAGGCCGCCCGAAAGGCCGTCAAGTTGTGCTCTTCGTCGTCGAGATAAAGTACGTGAATCATGCTGGGAAACTGATGAGAAAGGTTGAGCCCTCCCCGGGTTGGGTATCGATGTGAAGTACGGCGTGGTGATCGTCCAAAATGCCCTTGACAATGCTCAAACCTAATCCCGTTCCTTCTCCCACATCCTTGGTGGTATAGAACGGGTCAAAAATGTGGTCGAGAACCTCCTTGGACATGCCCGTTCCATTGTCCGTGATGGCCACTTGAACCCAGGAGTTGTCCCCCTCCAGCACCATGCGCGTGCGAACCCTTACTTGCCGGTCCTGAGGTTCTTGATCCTTGGTGGCTTGTGCTGCATTGGTAATCAAGTTCATGAAGACTTGGTTCAACTTGCCCGGTTGACATTCGATTGTTTCAAGATTGGGCGCCAAATCGACATGAAGCTGGACTTCCTCTTTCAAACTTGACCTGAGAATGACCAAGGTAGATTCAAGCAATTCATTGATGTCCGCCCTGGTGATGGCATCCCCATCCATTCTGCTGAAGATCCTCAAGCCCTTCACGATTTCAGACGTCCGAATGGCTCCATCCTCAATGCCAGTCAGCAGCTCTTCAATTTCTTTCATGGTGAATTCCAAATCCAAACGCTTGACCAACGCATGCAATTCACGAACAGCCTCATCCAATTGCTCCCCTTCCGAATCCAACCTCTCCACCTCCTGCAAGATGGACGCCACATCTTCGAAATCTCGCCTCAAGGATTGGGCACTCGAGGAGACAAAATTGATGGGGTTGTTGAGCTCGTGGGCGATGCCCGCCGTCAATTGTCCAATGCTGGCAAGCTTTTCAGACTGTACCAGCTGATTTTGGGCCATCCGCAATTCGGCCAAGGTGGACTCCAGGGTGTTGTTTTGCTCTTGCAAGCGCTCCGTCCGCTCTTGGACACGTTGCTCGAGCGCCGCGTTTTGCTCTTGCATGATTTGCTCGTTCAAACGGCTGATCCGAAGCTGCTCTTCCCGGGCCTCTTCCGACTCGCGTTTGAACTGATTGATCCGATCGCCCAAAGCCAGAGAAAGCAGAACCACCTCCACAATGCTCCCGATGGGCATCAAAAAGTCCGTGAACCAATTGTGTGGAATGGCCGGGATGAATTCCCGGAGCGCAAAGACGGTGACCGCAACCAAAAACACGGAAAAGGCCACCAACAGGAAGCGGGCAGATTTGTGGCCACGCTTCATGGTGTGTCTCGCGGCGGGCAGCACCAGCACCGAGAACATCGCCGGCATGTTGATCAGGTCAAACGCCACATTCAACTTTCCCCACAGCAAGAACAACATGGCAGGGACATAACACAACAGGATGATGTTCAGTGTTTTGTAGTAACCAGGAGCCAGCCGCTTCAAATCCAAGAACCGTTGTATGAAGAGAAACGTGGTGATACCGGAGTACATCCCGACGAAGTGAACAAACCGCGATCCAAGCCAAGTGTGGCTGTTCAAACCCAACATCCAGCTGTAGCCATTCAGTGCAAATTGGGAACCCGCCACTCCCACCAAAAAGAGGATGTACAACAAGTAGGTCCTGTCTTCAAGGGTGAAAAACAGGAAGGCATTGTACAGGAGCATCACCACCATGATGCCCAGGTAGAACATGAAAAATGAATCACGCCTGATTTGCCACACTTCCAAGAGAGACCGCTCATGAACCCTGATTGGAATGGGTGTACCACGACCCGATTTCATGCCTACAATGGCACGCAAATCATCGCAGGGTTCTTCTGGCAAATCAAAGGCAGGGAAATTGCCAAACCCCTTTCCTCGAGGCCAATGACGACTTGAACCATGGGCGGTTGTTTGGTGCAACACCCGATCGCCGCACATCATCCACACCACCATCGAATCGATGGAGGAACTTGAAACCTCCATCATGTGTAGCTCTGGATTGGAGGCTGGAATTGTCACCGTCAACCAATGCCATCCCTCTTGATTGGGCAAACTTGGCACTTCGCGGTCATACGGATCGCGGTTGGCTTCAAGAAGCAGCGGCAGGTCCACCGAACCAGACTGCAACCGAGCTTCCTTGATTCTCAACAAAGAATCGAGCACATCCCCTTCACGAAATCCCTCCGCGGGGACGTATGACAACCGAGACATGGCTCGACCGAGGTAGACTGGGTCCTCGTACTCATCGAATGCCGCGCAGCCCGTCAAGACCCAAGCAATCCAGCCGAATGCCCAGATGCGCCACCTCACAACGTCAGGTTCAATCGAATTCGAAGCTCTCCCTTGCGACCATGAAGGTGGGTCGTAACACCCTCCGGGCGTTGACGAACCGACGACATCAATGCGAGCACCTCCGGTGCGACATCTCCTTCAAAATCAGGATGAATGTAATGCTCGACACTCGCACGGAGGGAAGGCTTGGGATAGACAAAGTATCCTTCTTCACCAAACTCCTCGTGCAGTCGCCATCCGTGCTTTTCTCGCCAACGACGTGTTACAGGCGATGTCAATGCCACCAAATGCTTGACGCCAATCATGGGCAAAGCGGCCATGCCTACCTGAATCAGAAACTCCGACCCCATTCCCATGCCCGCAAGTTCAATGGAATTCCACAGCGCATTCAGTTCGACCACACCTTCCGGAATGATGTCCTCGAGAAAATCGCCCACCTTCGAATCCATGTGGCCCACGGCTTGGTGAAGCGGAAAGTCATTGGCAACCGCTCCGGGCTGAAGGCGTGCCCCTGCCATCACCCTTTCGCCATCAGGCGTCATCGCTGCAATCACAATCACATCATCCCTCCGAAACCAATCCGTCCGAAACGATGACAGGTTTTTGATGCCATACGCCTCCAACACGCGCTTGTGACCTTCGAGCAATTTGTGACACAGACGCTCGTCTTGATTGGCCCGAGAAACCAAGACGATGACCTCTTGGACTTCCTCAGCCCTGCGAAGTCTCTCAACGGATGGACGTGTGAGTGAGCTGCTCATGCAAGTCCATGTAAATTCGAATGTCCGGCAAGGATTCCCCGAGTGCCAACCTCCTGCAGACCTCGGCCGCGTGCGCACCTCCTGCAGCGACACCCGTGTACGTTTGGGGCCAACTCACCAGGGATTTCCCCACTTCGGCAAGACTGCGCCGCCCTCGATCCGAAGCCGATTGAACGTCCACAAAGGCATCCAAGGCAGCCGGCGACCAGGCGGTTGATTCAGCAAATTCCGCCATGGTCGCCTCGTCAATGCGACCGTGCACGAACCCCCTCGATCTGACCGCTGCGGTGTCGTATCTCTCGATGTCAAGCATGCCACGATCGTTGGTGTCCATCACGACAGGAATCCCCTGGCGGTAAGCTTCCATCCTGAGCAAGGCCTTGGCAGACAGACCATCACACGCATCGACCACCACATCACATCCACTCACAAACTCTTCCACATTGGCTCGATTCACCCCCTCATCAAAAATCTCAATGTTCAAGAACGGATCAAACTCTGCAATGGCTCGAGCGGCCACCACCCATTTGGGCAATTCCAACTCATGAAGACCACAGCGGATTCGATTCATGTTGCTCAACTCGACAACATCATAGTCTGCCAGCCTCAGGGTTCCACAAGCCCGCTCCATGGCCAAGGCAATCGCTGTGCTTTGGCCTACACTCAATCCAGCAATTCCAACCGTGGAATTTCTCAAACGTTGTGTCTCCTCCTTCGAGATTTTCTCGCGGTTTCGGTTGGTTCGAACCTCAACGAATGCTTCTTCAGGAAGGACATGAACCAAGCGTCCTGACCATGGGTAGTGCACCCAAACACCGAATGTGTCCCAATCTCGATCCGCCATCAAGGAAGCCAACGTGTTGGCAAGAAGCGTTGGGTCGTGTTTGGCAGAAGGCTCATGGCAAACTGCCCATTCCGCCACCTGCGCATCAAGTGTATCGTACACCTCCAGCACCGCGCCAGAAGCTTGCAGGCTTTCCCAACGGGTCTTGTCGGATGCCGACGAAAGATCCAAAATTTCAGGTTGCCAAAGGTGGTTGTGGGACATGTTGCAAATTGACGCACGCCCCCCTCTGAATCAGGATGGTGCCTCAGGAGTTGTCAACACCACATGGGGGATGGCCGGAGGATGGTCGGGACATGGAATCCTCAGGCCAAGGGCCAATCACCCCTTGCCATAATAGACCTTCAAATGGCCCTTGGCCAATTCGTTGGCCCATGTCCTCAGTCCCACCATGGCCGACTCCGTTTCTGCACTCACCTCGGTTTTCTTCATACGCATCACGAGCCAACCGTAGAGACCCAAGGACAGCTTCTCGACTGGATGCATGTCCCGGTCGAGGCGTTTGGTCAATTCATCGAGAAGCGGTCGCGCCTCCCGATAGGCTTCGAGGTACTTCGAATCCACCATGGCCCCCACGAGCAATTCGTGCAAATGCGCCAACTCCATCATCGTTTCTTGAACCTGGCTGCAATGTCCTTGCTCCTCGACGCCGGAGGACTTCATATCCTCGGCAAGCGCCAAGAGCCATCGGACTTCCTCCTCCACATGCGTGCCCTCTGCTTCAGCCTGTTGCTCCGCCCAATTCCGGAGCGCGTCAGCGTCAAAAGTGGCCGCACGCACAAGGTCTTCCATCTGCCAACAATAGAGCAAATAGTCAACGATATGCTGTTCCTTTTTGACCTGGGCGACCGTCATGGTGGTGGATTGAGACAATCAGGGGGTGGGGCTTTCTTCCGAGGTAGACGAATCCTTGACCTGGTCGGAATCGTTGGCTTGGTCGCGAGCTGCAAGAACTGGTGACAATCCATGGGCCGCGTTGATCCTGTTCAAAACGGCATCGGTGATGTCCCAAGGATCAGTGCCGTACAACACACCCTCACCGCTCAATCCCCAATTCAAAATCATGTCAATGCCCTCCTCGTCCGCGTGATCTTGGAGATGGCGACGAAGGGCCTCTGCAATCACTGCCTGCATGTTCTGTTCGGCCACGAGCAGATCTTGCTCCGCGGCCATCTGCATGGCACGCAATGTGTTTTCAATGTCACGAACTCGCCCTTCAGCAATCCTCAACTCATCTTTCGTCGCAGAGCCGCTGTTGGCATAGTCGATCAACTCCTGCGCCTCTTCTTGCAATGGCTTGGCTTCTTCTTGGAGCTGCCGATCGCGCTCATCCATTTGGGCCATCAGATTTGCCTGCAAATTCTTCAACAAGTTCAAACCACGTTGCAAGCTATCCCCATGCACGTAGGCCACCACTGGATTGCCTCCTTCGGCTGCGCGCTGCCCCACTGACTTCGTGCCACCCCATTGACCAACAGAAAGAACCCCCAACCACAAAACCAACACGCCCACCACGGGCCAAAACACCTTGGAAGAAATCATCTTGATTTGGATGAAAGAATGTTGTGATGTTGCGTTCTCATGTCCACAAACCGCATCAACACCTCTTCAGCCATGGCTTGACCCCAAGTTTGGATTTCATCCAATCGATGGTCAGACTCCGAAAATTTGAAGGATTGTGCGTACTGATCCACCTCAAATTGCAAACGGTATTGGCCGTTGTAAGAGTGGATGGCAATGCGCATCACAGGATGTGGGATGTGGGCGACTTCACGCACAATGCGAAGATAGCCGCGCACTGATGCCCTACCTTTGAAAGTCGAGGACAATTCCTCGCGTTTTTCAACAATTCAGCCACTCCTTCGTCCTCGGGACATGCAAGTTTCGTTACTCCTTCAACCCCTCAGGCTGTGCTTTGCATGTCTTGTTTTCTTGGCGCCGTCGTTGGGTGCAGCTCAACAAGGGCCGCCAAGCCGAGGAACCCGATCGTCTGACGCACCCAAGCCCACAATTGCCGAAGTCCGAGGGATGGTGGTGGATGCCGAATCTGGGCTACCCATGCCATTCGTTTCCGTGGTGGTCCGAAGTGCCAAAGACAGCTCGACCGTTGCAGGCGCGTTGTCGGGGGATGACGGTCGCTTCCATCTGACCCAGGTGGAAGTGGGCAGGCACCTGTTGAACATCCGGTTTCCGGGCTACAAAACCTTGTGGCTAGGCCCTGCCATGTTGAGCCCGAGGCCTCCCGGTGTCTTGGTGTGGGAGACTGGAACCTTGCAATTGGAAAGCGACATCACAGCCTTGGAAGAAGCTGTGGTGGTTGAACAAGCGACAGTGATGGAAATGCGCGTGGATCGGAAGGTCTTTTATGTTGGGAGTGACCTGACAAGCCGAGGCGGGAACACCAGCGACTTGTTGGAAAACATCCCTTCAGTCGCTGTGGACATCGATGGCAACATCACGTTGCGGGGGAGTGCCGGTGTCCAAATCCTCATTGATGGACGTCCCTCAGGTCTCTCGGGGGGGGCACGAGAGGCCTTTCTGGAATCCTTGCCAGCGAGCGCCGTGGATCGCATTGAACTCATCACGAACCCCTCAGCAAGGTTTGACCCCGATGGAACCGCTGGCATCCTCAACATCGTGCTGAAGAAGAACCGTTTGGAGGGGATCAGTGGACAACTCCAAGCCACCTATGGAACGGGAGAAAACCACGACGCCAACGCCAGCTTGAATTACAGAAACAGCCTGTGGTCAGTATCGAGCAACCTGGGCTGGAACGACCAATGGATGTTCATGGCTGGTGAAACAGACCGTATCCAGCAATGGTCCAGTGACTCCACCTCGGAATCCCATGTTTCACGCCCAGGAGATTCGCATCGTTCATCCTTGACCGGGTCCATTCGCACGGAATGGCGGCCCCAGGAATCATGGACCCTGTTTGCAGGACTCAATGGGAACCGAGGAATCCGTGACAGTTGGGACTCCACCAGGACCGCGGAGATTTGGACGGGAGGAGCATTGGATGGCATTGCCACGGAAGCCCTTCGGTACGAATTGGGCAACAATGATTCGCAAGGTGGGGATGTATTCATGGGGTTTGAGAAAACATGGGGGGAACGAGACCACCGATGGACCTTTGACATCCGTCGATCGGTGAACATTCAACAGGGCGAGAACCACTTCCAAGATGCCAGTCTCTCCCAAAACATCCCGGAAGTTCTCACCTTCAACGGCCAACGGGCTGACAACAATCGGTGGCTGTTTCAAACGGATTTGGAACGCCCTTGGGGAGAGAAGGGGAAGGTGGAGTTGGGTGCCAAATCCACATGGAACCAAGACCAAACCGATTTCACCTACACCGAGGCAGACAGCACGGAGTTGGTGGGAGGCATTTTTCAGCCTTGGGGTCTTGACACTGTGAATTATGCCTTCCTCTATGATGAACAAGTCCATGCGGGGTACGTGACAGCAGGCCAAACCTTTGGCCCGGTTGGCATGCAAGCAGGGCTGCGCGCCGAGCAAGTGTTCACTTCTGCCCGCTTGGAAGGTGATGGCTTGTTGGATGCCGAACCCTTCGACAATGACTATTTCAGGCTGTATCCTTCGTTGAATTTGTTCGTGGAAACCGACGACGAACACACGTTTTCTGTCAGTTACAGCAGACGGGTTAACAGGCCTCGAGGCCGACAACTCAATCCCTATGTCGACATGTCTGATCCGAGGAATTACAGGTCAGGCAACCCCTTTCTCTTGCCGGAATTCACCAACAGCTACGAACTCAATCACCAATGGCAACGGGGACGAACCAGCTTGACGACCGCGTTGTTTTTCAAAGACACGCGGGATGTGATCAGCCGATTCACGTCCGTCGATTCCTTGACGGGGGTGCTGTCTTCCAACTTTCAGAATTTGGGAAGACAGCACAACGAAGGCTTGGAAGTTGTCATCATGGCACCCCTCGGCAAACAAGGACGCCTGAATTGGACGGCCAGTGCATTCCGGGTGGTCAACGATGGACGAACCTTGGATTCCCCATTCAGCTCAGCCGGATTCAGTGCTTCTTCGCGTTTGTTCGCCTCGTGGACATTGGGCAAATCATGGAAAATGCAGGCCAACGGATTCTTGCGAGGACCCTCGGTGACAGCTCAAGGCCGCTTCCATGGCATGGCAACCCTGAACCTAGCCGCTAGCCGGGATTTGCCCGGAGACAAGTGGCAAATCACCCTCCAAGTCAAGGATGTATTCAACACCCGACGCTGGTCGTACAGCACTGAAACAACCTCGTTTTCGCAAGATGTTTGGCGTCAGCGAGAAAGCCGCAATGCCTACATCACGCTACAGTACAAGTTTGGAAAGATGGAAGAACGAAACCGCCGAGGAGGCCGAGGAAGTGATGGTGGCGGCGGAGATGACTTCATGTTTGATTGATCCTGGACTCCCTCACCCAAAGGCCTGCTCAACCAAGGCCAGTTCCAATCACCCTTACCTCCTTCATTCGTTGGACCCATCGTGCTTCCAAGCCCTTTTCAAATCGCGTGGTTTGGGAGCACTTGCTGCTGCTGCCCAACGCGAAAGTCCATGAAGAATTGGGTTGCGCATGCGTTCGTGCAAGACCAAACGCCTGGGCTCTGCCCCCAACGATGATTTGATGTCCAGCGCTGTTCGCCCCAAAACAACCTCTTGGCATCCCAATTCAATTCCTCGCCGAATGAATTCCAAGAGCATGCGCTGGTACAAGGCGTGAGATTTGTTCAGGTGGGGAAGAAAGCCGACAAAGTAGGCCTCGAGGATGTTGGCGTTGGCCAAGGAACATTGAAACCCCACAAGCGAGCCTTCATGCTTGACAGCCAACACGCGAAAATCATCTCCCAACTCCAATTTCAAACACGCCAAATCCTCGGAATGTAGGCAGCCCAAGCGAAAAGCGGCCCTGCCGTAAACCTCAAGGTACAACGCATGCAAATCGTCAGCATGTTGTTCAATCTCTTGCAAAGACCAGGGTTCAAATTCCAAACTCTCGGAGAGTGACAGGATTCGCTTGATTTTGGTTCGCGCTTTGGTTCGAAGCGCTGAAAGATAATTCTCCCACGATTGAATTCTTCGGATGTCGACCACCATGACCGGGTCAAATTCCAAATCCACCCACCCCCTCCTCCAAAGGGACTTGCCACCTGCGCGCTTGGCTTCTCCCCAAGAAAAGCGACAGGGATGATCCTTGACGACAAGGGTCGAAGGCAGATTGGATCCAATCGCTGGGGTGGCAAGCAGTTCGTCGATGCATGCAAATTCATCGACGCCAGGCGCGAAGCGGTACGCGTGGGGACCACTCGCCAAGGGGGTCCCCAACACGCGAACGTCAAAGTGCAGTCCACCGCGTCGGTGAAGCCATGATTTGGCCACCCGAAACAGGGCAGAACCCTCCAAAAAATCGTCAACACCTTGACTGCTCGCCTGGCTATCCTCCATGATTGCGATACCACAAACTCCCCGGTCTGGATGCTCCCACAAGGCTGCCCGCACCATGCGGGCTGGACTCCTCAGCACCGCCCTCACCGCACGGCTCTCGAGATGGACACTGGCCTCCCCGCTTTCATTGAGCAGTGCGTCCCACGCCTCCCAATCGTTGTCTGAAAACCCCGCGACGCCGTCGGTGGTTCGAATGTTCAATGCTCCCATCCCCTCGGTAACTACTCCCTCCTCGAATTGTTCATCCATTGTTCACCTCAAGGTTGTTCGCGCCGCACAAAAGACCATCCCAAAAGCAACAACCACAGAAAGGTTCCGGCATAACTGGCAGCTTTGGCTGCACTCCATCGGCCAGGCTCGAAGTGGAGTTCAAGCACATGGGTACCCTCGGGTATGGCCACTGCCCGAAGCACATAATTGGCACGAATCAAGTCAATGGATTCCCCGTCCAACGTGGCAGACCACCCTTCGGGGTAGTAAATCTCGCTTAGCACGAGCAGCCCCCCATGCTCAGAGGTGACCTCGTACGTGGAACCTTCCGGATGGTAGGTCGTCATGGAGACCCTGTTCTGCCCGGGAGCTCCCACGCTCCCCAGTTGAGATCGGAATTCCTCGTGAACCACCGCTGTGCGCTGTACATCCAAGGAAGGAATGGCCTCGACCTCCTCCCGATCGGACTTGACCCAATCCACCGACTCCACCATCCATGCAGCACCTAGCCCCCCCGCAAAGGGAAGTGGCTGATCGCCCCCAGGGAGGAGAATGTACTTCGTGTTGAGCAACCGAAGGCCTGGGTAATTCCTTGGATCCAGATTGAAATCCCCAGCCTGCAGTTGTCGAATCATGGCCTCACGCTCCCCTGACAACACGCGCTCAATAAAATCCTGGTAACGGCGAAGTTTGGCCCCGTGATACCCCCCAACAGACTTGAAGAAGTAGGACGTCCTTGCATCGTTGAATGGATTGGCCAACTCCAACACACGAAAATGAGAATTGGCATTCAACACTTCAAAACCGAGGCCATCCATGGCCTTTTGGTGGCGCCTTGTCAACGGGTGACCCAAGGATTCCTCCATGCGATCACGCGCATCGGCGACCTGGTCATCGAACCCCTCCACGGAAGCCGATTCAGCTGCCAAAATCAGCTTGTCAGCTTGGGTTGCTTCGAAAGGGAAGCGCTTGTCCATCCGAGACACGAAATTCTTGTCACTAAGGTAACGGCCATCCACAGAGCCCAAATCCAAGGCCACAAGCACCACCAATCCTACAACCATCCAACGCGGGGCAACCCAAGATTTCAGGAGAGCTACCAGCGCAAGGCCCGCGACCAAAGCCCACCCCATCGACCGGAGGACGTCCTCGCGAAACAAATCGATACGCATGCCCACCACGCGTCGCTCACCCAGTTGCTCCACAGCTTGGTCGGTGCGAATCGATGAGGTGAAATCAAACCAAAACTCAGGCACTGCATAAAAAGCGGCAAACAAAAGCAAGGGCAAGGCGGCCCCAACAAGCCAACGCTTCGAAGACCTCGAGGGGTCTTTGACTGACAATTCATGGATGGCCATTGCTGCCCCAAGCGGAATGGCAAGCTGCAAAAGCACCAACATCATTTTCGTGTCACGAAACTTGTTGAACATGGGGACGTGCTCCAAGAAAAAGTCGCTGACCCACGTCGTGTCTCTCCATGACAACACAATGGCAAGCAACGACACGGCCAGAAGGGGCCATCGAAGCCAATGCGAACCCGCGACAAGCCATGCCAGGCACAAGGCAAACGCCAGCGCCCCGAAATAAAACGCGCCACCACTGAAACGTTGTTCGCCCCAATACAAGCGGTCGTTGCCACCCTTCACATTGGGAATGGCCATGCTCCAGAATTCCCCTCGGGCCATGCTGTATTCCAAGATGTAGCCTCGACTCAACCCCTCGCTTGTTTCAGCCTTCTTCGACCCGCCGCCCTGACCATCACCAGGTGCGAGAACTGCTTCACCCCTTGTGGTGTAGGTGCTGTATTCTTGGGTCATCGCCAAATGACCTGCCTGGGGAAGGGCACCGACCACCCCACCCACGAGAAGGAGCGCAGTGGTCTGGGCGTACTTCATGAACCGTCCAGCCCGCCATTCTCGAATGCCAGCAGCCAGAGCCACGGCAGCCAACAAAAACAGGAGGTAGTATGTAATTTGAACGTGCGAAGCTTCCAGGTGCAGTGCAGTGAACAATGCCGTGATCCCCACACCTTTCCACACCCTTCCCCGGTAAGCCAAAAGCATCCCTCCCAAAACCCCGGGAATGGTCGCAATTGTTCGAACCTTGGTGGCGTGGCCCGCCGCCAAATACAGCACATTTACCGAAGCCAGTCCAAAGCCCATGGCAAGCATCAAGGACAACCAAGGCCCCCAACCCAAGCACAATCCCAACACGTAGGCCGAGATCATCGCCACCCACACCGTGGCAATTTCCATGGGCATGGTTTTGCGAAAGGCCCTCCAAATCATCTTGGGGGCTGTGCTGACATCGTTGCCTGCAATTTGCACCGTAGGCATGCCGCCAAACATGCTGTTGGTCCAATGCGGAATCTCCCCTTCAAGTCGCTGGTAATCACGCGTCTCCTTGGCCATGCCAATGTTTTGGGTGGTATCCCCCTGGTTCAGTGCCTTGTTGTCCGACATCGAAGGCCAAAAAACCAACGCGGCCGCGAACCACATCAGTACCAGCGCACCCACGTGAGGCACCATCAAACGACCCATTTCACGAAAATCCATGGCCGCAAGTTAGGGCGTGAAGCGGGCAATGACAGCCCCGGACTTCATGGGGTGTACACCACCATGTCCGACCTCCATGGGCTTCCTCTTCAAGAAAATCAATCGTTGAGTTCCTCAAAATCGACGTACTCCCCTTCCTTCGAATCGTCGGGCCTTTGGGGGTTGTGCGACGCCCGGGGTCCGCGATAGGCCGAAGACCTCGACGAGGTTTGGGAGAAGCGTGAGGGCGCACCGCGACCCACGATGCGGTCCAACCACCTCCAAATGAACCAAACGCCAACGATGTAAAGGAGCGTTCTGATGAGGCCTGCGAACATGCGGCAAAGGTAGCACCTTCAAGGCCCATGCCCCGCCTTCAAATCACTTGCTCAAATACAAGTTCCTTTCGCTGTAGACTTTTCGGAAGAAAGGATCGCGCAAGTCTGGGATGAACCGTATGGCCTCACCGGTCGATTTCATTTCAGGGCCGAGCTCCTTCTTCACATTGGGGAACTTCTCGTAGCTGAAAACGGGAATCTTCACGGAGAACCCATCCATGTGAGGGTTGTGAGGCAGGTCCTTGAGCTTGGAGGCACCGAGCATCACCTTGGTGGCATGGTTGACGTACGGCTCTCCGTAGCTCTTGGCGATAAAAGGCACGGTGCGGGAGGCTCGAGGGTTCGCCTCAATGATGTACACCACATCGTCCTTGACCGCAAACTGGATGTTGATGAGCCCCACCGTATCCAAGGCGAGTGCGATGCGACGGGTGTAATCCTCAATTTGCTGAGTCACCAAGGCTCCAAGGTTGTACGGAGGAAGCACCGCATAGCTGTCACCGGAGTGAATGCCCGCAGGTTCAATGTGTTGCATGATACCCACGATGCGAACTTCTTCCCCATCACAAATCGCATCAGCCTCGCATTCAATTGCCCCCTCCAAAAAGTGGTCAAGCAAGATTTTGTTCTCGGGCATGTCTCGCAGAATGTCAATCACGTGATGCTCCAAATCTTGCTCGTTGATGACAATTTTCATGCGTTGTCCGCCCAATACGTACGATGGCCGAACCAGCAAAGGGAAACCCAACTCTTTGCTGAGCGACACGGCTTGGTCAGCACTCTCCACCACACCAAACTTGGGGTACGGAATACCCTCGTTCTTGAGCAGGGTGCTGAAACTCCCGCGATCCTCTGCCAAATCAAGCGCCTTGTAGGAGGTTCCCATGATGGGAATCCCAAAACGCTCGAGTTTTTCTGCAAGCTTGAGCGCGGTTTGGCCTCCGAGCTGGACAATGACCCCTGCGGGCTTTTCGTGCAGAATGATGTCGTAGATGTGTTCCCAAAAGACCGGCTCAAAATACAATTTGTCTGCCGTGTCAAAATCCGTTGACACCGTTTCAGGATTGCAGTTGATCATGATGGTTTCGAAACCACATTCTTTCGCAGCCAGCACGCCATGCACACAGCAATAATCGAATTCAATGCCCTGTCCAATGCGGTTGGGCCCGCTTCCAAGCACCACAATCTTGGGTTTGTCCGTCACCTCACTCTCGTTGGCCTCGTCCTCAAACGTGCTGTAGTAGTAAGGGGTCAGGGCAGGAAATTCAGCCGCGCAGGTATCCACCAATTTGTACACCCGCCGAACACCTTCAGCATGCCTTCGATCGTGAACCTCTGATTCCAAGCAATTCAGAATGTGTGCAATCTGACGGTCGGCATACCCCTTTCGTTTGGCCTCACGAAGCATGGAAAGCGGAAGACTCGTGAGTGTGTGCTTCGCCATGTCCCGCTCAAACCAAACCAACTCCTCAATCTGCCGCAAAAACCAGGGATCAATTTTCGTCGCCTCAAAAATCGAACGGAACGGAATGCCCAACTTGAAGGCATCGTAGATGTGGAACAGACGATTCCAGCTCGGGTGGCGAAGGCTGTGCATGATGGCGTCTTGGTCTCGCAATTCGCGACCGTCCGCACCCAGCCCATTGCGCTTGATTTCTAGGGACTGGCAAGCCTTCTGCAAAGCCTCTTGGAACGATCGACCAATGGCCATGACCTCCCCAACAGCCTTCATTTGAAGTCCCAATTGGCGGTCTGCGCCCGGGAATTTGTCAAAATTCCAACGTGGGATTTTCACCACAACGTAATCGAGCGTGGGCTCAAACATCGCGGACGTGTTGCCCGTGATTTGGTTTTTCAGCTCATCGAGGTGGTATCCGATGGCCAACTTTGCGGCGATTTTGGCAATGGGGTAGCCCGTCGCCTTGGACGCCAGTGCTGAAGAACGAGACACCCGAGGATTGATTTCAATGGCAATGATGTCCTCCTTCTCGTCCGGAGAGACCGCAAACTGCACGTTGCACCCTCCCGCAAAATCCCCTATGCTGCGCATCATGTGGATGGCCATGTCTCGCATGCGCTGGAAGGTGCTGTCACTCAGGGTCATGGCTGGAGCTACGGTGATGCTGTCTCCCGTATGGATGCCCATCGGGTCAAAATTCTCAATGGAGCACACAATGGTCACATTGTCGTTGGAGTCGCGCAACAACTCCAATTCAAATTCCTTCCAGCCCAAGAGCGCCTTGTCAATCATCACCTCGTGGATGGGGCTCAAATGCAGACCACGCTGAAGATTTTCCTCAAATTGGCTTTTGTCGTAGACCACGGCCGCTCCGGCCCCACCAAGGGTGTAGGACGCCCGAATGCACAGGGGGTATCCAAATTGCTGAGCCACTTCCTTGCCCTCCAAGAAACTCTTGGCCGTGGCTTGTGGCGCCATGGGCACCCCGATCTCCTCCATCAATTTCCGGAAAGCCTCTCGGTTTTCTGTGATTTCAATGGCTTTCGTATCAACCCCAATCATCCGCACCCCAAATTCCTCCCAAATTCCCATCTCCTCGCATTGAATCGCCAAATTCAATGCCGTTTGACCGCCCATGGTAGGCAACACTGCATCAATCTTGTGCTTTTGCAAAATGCGGACAATCGACTCCGGCTCCAACGGCTCGAGGTACACGTGATCCGCTACCACCGGATCGGTCATAATCGTGGCGGGATTGGAATTGATCAGGGTGACCTCAATGCCCTCTTCACGAAGGCTTCGAGAGGCTTGGCTTCCCGAGTAGTCAAACTCACACGCTTGTCCAATGACAATGGGTCCGCTTCCAATGATAAGGACCGATTTGAGGCTGTTGTCTTTGGGCATTTTTTTTTTATCCGAGCGCTTTCAGAAATTGATTCGTCAAGCATTCGGGCAAATTTCGAGGCTCCAAATGATGTGGGACGGCGCAAAAGTACACCGTCCCTGGTCTGCACGACTGTCACTTGCGACCTCGCGTTTTCCACAAAGAACCCACGGCCCGAACTTTGTGCCATGCATTGCCCCCAGCAAAATGCCATGGACAACGAATCGGGACCCAACGCACTTGGCGCTTCAAAGGTCCTATCCCGCCAGACCTCTTGGACCCATCAAGGGTGGACGTGGCGTGGGATTTGGGCTGAATGGGGGGGCGACACGGAATCCAACGACGACAAAGCTTGGGACCACGTGGTGGTAGCATTTCATGGGTTTGGCCGACCCGTCGAGGAAATGCTCTCCTACACCCCGTTGTTTCCTGGAAAAACCGCCATGCTTTCGATTGCGCTTTGTCACCACCACGGCAGCAGCACCCCTCCCAATCAACCGGAGACGTTGGCCCTCGACCCCTCTGTGTTCCAGGCCGCCATCGAAATGTGGATTCTCCATTGGACCGGTGAGTCCGCGCGGGTGAAGTCACGCGTGCTCTTGGGATACTCGCTCGGAGGGCGGGTGGCCATGACCTTGTTTGAGCAACACCCCAGGGCGTGGGACCGCATCGTGCTCCTGGCACCCGATGGGTTCAAAAAAAACCCGGTGTACCGATTGGCTGTCGAAACACCCGGTGGACGTGCCGTGTGGAGATGGTGCGACAAACACATCGACATCGTTCGGTCAACAGTTCGCGCGCTTCGATGGTGTCGGATCATTCCTGCACATCTTGAGCATTTCGCACTGTACCACACGGAACATCCGAGCATGCGGCAACTTGTGGCCCGGACATGGCAAACCCACCAGAAGTTTTGGCCTACCCTCCAAGGCATGAAATCCGCATGGATGCAAACTCCGCAAGGCGATGACTCCCAGGCATGCACGAACACCAAACCTCCCATGTTCGCGGCCTTTTTTGGAGAAAGGGACCGCATCATCCGATGGTCCTGGTGCAAGCGCTGGCGTCAAGCGGCCCCACCTTGGGTTCAGTTTGTCACGGTTCCTTCAGGCCATGT
>JBEARC010000133.1:0-2596 GCA_041163465.1 Bacteroidota bacterium | reverse complement strand
GGCAAATCCTGAAACTCAAAGCCGCCTTGCGCATTCGTGGTTGCGGAAAGGCTCGACCCCTCTAACACAATTGTCGCATTCGCCAAGGGCTCCGAGGTCTCCGCATCAAGAACCACCCCTGCGAGGGTGCCAAACACCGTCGCGGGATCGCTGATCAAACGCACGTCAGCCCGAGCGGTCCATGGCAAGGCAAAGTCAATGTCTTCGTCGACCTCCAGTTGATACACGTCCATGGCAACGCGCATCAACACTTCCTCGCCTGTCGGGTGTTGGACATCAAACCCACGAAACAACGAGGGGGGCCAACTCGGATCGTATTGGTAAAAACGAAACACCAAGGATTCGCTGCCTGAATAGCTCCACGGCTCGTCAAAAGGCACATACACCCATTCATCAAACCCGTGATGAATCACGAGCGTGTCATTGAACAGCACCTCAAAATTCGCCGACGGGATCCAGCCCTCACTCAAATCCATGACCTCCGTGGGAGACACGGCCACCTGCAAAGGCAAGGTGTTCTCATATCCCACTTGCAACAAGCTCTGGTAGTGAAAGGCCAATCCGTACAGGGTCCCTCCTTCACCAAGGTCGCTCGGCCGCAAAATCATTTGGGAAATGTCGTCCTCACCAAGCGTCATCGCGTTGCCATTGGAGTTGAAGGGAACCATCAACGAAGGCTGCGACATCCAGCTGTCCTGAGCCCCCACAAGCACGGTCGACGGGGGAACTGCATGCACTGAGGTGATGCGACTCCGGTTGTTTGAGCCGTCTTCATCCTCCGCCATGACCACCCGAAAAGACAATTCCATGGCCTCCACATCCATCCACGTGTGTGAAATTGGGATGGAAACCGTCTCCCACGAAGCACAGTCCACGCCCTCAAAACTGGCCAACACGACGGGCTCCTCAGCCAATCCGCCCTGCACCAACTCCACACCGTAATCTGATCCTGAAATGTCTGACAACCCTACGTTCTTCACCCGACATTCAAACTCCCAGGGTTCACCTGAAGGAAGCCGATAAGAAATGACATTGGGCTCTGCTCGAAGGTCTTTTTGGTGCCAAAACGGCGAGGCCGTCGATTGGAAATAATCAAATCGACACAACCCGGGAAAATCTTCCACCGCGCTGGTGATTCCCATGCGCTTCACCCCGGCAAGTGAGGAAATGTCAAAGGAGACTTCCGTGTAGTTGCCTGTTGGAATGCTCAACGGCCCAAGCACCTGAACTTCACCCGTTACAATGTCCTCCACAACAAACAAATTGGTCGTTGCCAAAAAGGCATCCTTCTTCATGAAGAAGCTGAATTGATCCCCGCTTTCGATGCTCAAAGGTGGTGTCCACAGCGTGTCTGTGACCACGCCAAAAACATTGGCATCCGGCATCGCCGTGTAGTACCAATTTCCATGGTAGGGCGTATCGAAATTGGCACCTTCGACAATCCCAAACGTCGTGCTCCAACCTTCTGGCATGCCTCCCATCGTGCCTCCCTCGAAACTCTCCCAAAACAGATCCACAGCCACCGTGTTGGTCAACACGTCCATGGGCCAGGTGTCATCGCCCAGCGCGTGAGGGTTGGCCTCCACCACGTGAAGTCCCGCATCCAAGGACACACTTCCCAAGGGAATCTCCATGACAGCACCAGGCAGCAAGTTGGCATTTTCGATCAATACCTCATTCTGGGCCATCCCATCCAAGCTCCACGCCACTGACATGACGTCGATGGTTGTGGAACCGGTGTTTTGGACTTCCACCAAAACCATTTGATTCTGAACAATCGGCTGCATGCCCGCCGGAATCAATGCCAACACCTCAAGCGATGTGGAGGATCCCACATCGACGGTCGTGACAAAGACATTGTTGGATTCTTCAAAATCGCCTTCGACAACCAACGTCGCCGTGAGTTCATAGAAGCCGTCGGTCATCGGAGACCAAGCCGGCAGGTCGATGGACAATTCCTCGTCGGGTGCCCAAGACAAGCCCGATTGCGACCACGAAACTTGATTTTCTCCGTTGACCTGCCAATTCACTTCCGCAGACTCAATGGTCGTTGTGCCCCAATTCTTCGCTGTGATTTGAACCGCGGCAGGACTTCCGCCCTCCATCACAAGACCGGGGTGATCCCACGAAATGATCCCTGCATCAACCAAGTTGGAAGGCGTGACCGACACATCATCCACAAACCACGTATGCCAAGTCCCTTGATATCTCCACGCCACATGAATTTGTTGGCCATCGTAGGCGGACAAATCAACCACGCGTTCCGTCCATTCCGTTGGCAAGTCTTCCCAAGAAGCCAACTCGACAAAATCTGAACTCCCGGGCGTAGACGACCCCGTCGAGACCCAAACAGAATGTCCTACATAGTACTCAATGTCTCCGTGCAATTCCCAAAATCGAAGTTCGTACCCCGAAGTCACCACTTGAATGGCCGGAGAAACCATCCAATGGTCGCACGTGGAATTGTTAATCGCGGCGTATGCACTGTGGTCTCCATCCCAGGAAAGCCCTTGCCAATCTTGGATGAAGCCTTGTCCGGCACCCAGCGCTTCGAGGGTCCATCCCGGCGGAGGCCAAGTTTCAAAACTCTCAAACA
>JBEARC010000132.1:0-3204 GCA_041163465.1 Bacteroidota bacterium | reverse complement strand
TATGAAACGATTCACCACCCTTGGAGCGGTATTCATGCTCCTCTTCTCTCAAGCCCGTGCCGACGAAGGGATGTGGCTGCTCCATATGCTGCAGAAGATCAACGAAGCTGGCATGCAAGAATCTGGTTTGCGCCTGAGCGCCCAAGACATCTACGACATCAACAACGCCTCGCTCAAGGACGCCATCGTGCGTTTGAACGGCGGAAGTTGCTCCGCTGAGGTCATTTCGTCCCAGGGCTTGGTGCTGACCAACCACCACTGTGCATACGGCGCCATTCAGAGCTTCAGTGCGCCTGAGCATGATTACTTGACCGATGGGTTTTGGGCCAAGAGCAAGGACCAAGAAATGCACATAGACGATTTCTACGTCAGCTTCCTCGTCCGAATTGACGACGTCACGGAACGCGTTTTGGCCACCGTCACGGACGACATGCCCGAGGGAGAGCGCGCCGAGAAAGTGGCGGCTGAACTCAAGGCCATCCAAAGTGAATACATGGAGGCCAACCCTGCCTACAGTTACGACATGAAGACCATGTATTACGGCAACGAGTTTTACGTCTTCACCTACCAAGATTACCGTGACATCCGTCTTGTGGCGGCTCCACCCGAGAGCGTAGGTAAGTACGGTGGCGATACGGACAACTGGATGTGGCCCCGTCACACCGGTGACTTCAGCATGGTCCGAATCTATGCCGATGCCGACAACAACCCAGCTGATTTCAGCGAAGACAACGTGCCTTACAGCCCCAAGCGCCACCTGAAAATTAGCATGGCCGGCGTCGATCAAGGCGACTACACGATGATCATGGGCTACCCCGGAAGCACGGACCGCTTCCTCAGCAGCTGGGGGGTCGAGCAGGCCATCAACCTGTACAACCCCTCCGTGGTGGAGTGCCGCGACTTGAAGCTCAAGACCATGAAGAGCCACATGGACTCTGACAAGGGAATACGCATCAAGTACGCCGCGAAGTACGCCCAAACCGCCAACTACTGGAAGTACTACATCGGCCAAACCAAAGGTTTGAAGCGTCTTGAAGTTCAGGCACAGAAACAAAAGCTGGAAGAGCTGTTCACCCGTTGGGTGGCCAAGGATGCTGGACGTCAAGAAACCTATGGAGAGGCCCTCGACCTCATCGCATCGTACTACGCGGAAACCGACGCCACGGTTCGTGGCGAAGTCTATGCGCGCGAGGCTGGATTGTTGGGCAGTGACATTGTGCTGTTCGCGTTGCGTGTTGGATTCCGCGCTGGTGGGTTGTTTGACGAGGATGCGGACCGTGCTGCTGGCACGCGTGCGATGCTGGAAGGTTTGGCCGAAAGCCATTTCAAGGACTACGACCAAGACACCGACCGTGACATGTTTGTCAACATGCTCACCAAATACCGTGACGACATTGACCCTGCCATTTGGCCCTCTGCCTTTCAGACGGTCCAAGACAAGTACAAAGGCGATTTCGCGGCATATGCCGAGAAGATTTACAGCAAGTCTCCTTTGCGCAGTGCGGATGCCTTTGCGGAGTTTTTGGCCAACCCCAAGCAGAAAACCCTTGACAGCGACTTGGCCGTGGCCATGGCCATGAGCATTTATGAGCGCTACAGCCAAGGCACTGCGGCGGAGACTCAAGAGAAGTTTGACCGAGGCTACCGCCTCTTCGTGCGCGGATTGCGTGAGATGCAACCTGAGAAGGCATGGTATCCCGATGCCAACTCCACGATGCGCCTCACCTACGGTCCTGTGGGTGACTACAAGCCCGCCGACGCCGTGCACTACGACTTCGTGACGACGGCCAACGGCATCCTCGAGAAGAAGGACAACAGCAACCCCGAGTTTATCGTTCCCGAGCGTCTCGAGCAGCTCATCAAGGCGCGGGACTTTGGGCCTTATGCGGACGAAAGCGGCGAACTCGTGGTGTGCTTCATCCACGGCACCGACATCACAGGCGGCAACTCCGGCAGCCCCGTCATGAACGCGGACGGCGACCTCATCGGCCTGGCCTTCGACGGCAACTGGGAAGCCATGAGCGGCGACATCGCCTTCGAGCACCAGCTCCAGCGCACCATCTCGGTTGACATCCGCTACGTGATGTGGATCCTCGACAAGTACGCGGGCTGCACCAACCTCATCGAGGAGATGGACTTCGTGTACGCCTCAGACGAGCCTGCTGATCCTGCGAACGCCGAGCCTCAGCTTAGCGACCCTGCTGGCGGCAAGTAATTCTCGGTTGAGTGGCGCGAGCGCCAAAAGAAACCCCGACTTTGGCTTAGGCCAGGTCGGGGTTTGTTGTGAGGGTTAGACCAAGAATGGCGGCCTCGGTCAGTCTTGAAGGCAACGGACAGACATCCCAAAATCCTTGGACTCTTGCTCGCGTTTGATGTCCGTTCGGTTGTCCATAAACACCCTGATGTACGCACCCCAAGTCATTTCGGAAGCCGTCCACATGCATGCGAAATTGCCTGCAATGACAAATTCTGCTTCGTCGAAACCGTATCTGTACCCTCCCGGCAACACGGTCATTCCGCTTGCGTTGGTCCCGTTTCCACTGTTGGCCCATCCCGTGGTGGACTTCATTTGATTTCCTTGATCGGTGCCTCGCCAAAAAGTACTTCCCGCATCAGCTTCAGACATGCCCAAGGCCATTTCCAATTCCATCCATTCTGCATCAGAGGGTGGATGCCAACCGGCGGGACACAGTCCGCGTTCATCCACCACAGCGTACCAGTTGTACAGGCGCCCATACGCCTCGAGCGATGCCACGGGGTCACAGGCATCGAAATCAGGTGCGGATGCTGAACAGCCCGCGTCCTCCCCATACACCGTGGTGGCGCCCGAGGTGGTGTTCATCCACTCCTCGTCGCTCAGTCCCGAGGGAATGGCATCGCCGTTGTCGTAATTCTCGTTCCGGAGGTTTTCCGCAAACCAGCACTGGTCGCCGATCAAAACTGTGGCGTAGTCGTAGCCCTGGTAGCTCACAGCATCGCCGCAAGCGAACGCTTGCGCCACGACAACGCCGTACGCAGACAACATATTCATCAGGTCAGGCACATCCACCGTGCCACTGCCGTCCGTGTCAAAATAGGCTGCATTGATGGTGCTGTAACCATTGGAATCCGGCTCGCCGTAGGGCGAAGGGCAATCGGTTTGGGACCAAGCGACGAGCGCATGACTCAAGCCAAAGGCGGTCAAGCTGAGCAGGGCAAGCAAGT
>JBEARC010000131.1:0-17623 GCA_041163465.1 Bacteroidota bacterium | reverse complement strand
GGTGACGCCCCCGTGATTCCAGCCGATGCTACCAGCGAGGAAGATCTTCAGAAGCTCTTCGACGGGGCCATGGAGCACTTCGGAGGCAAGGTTGATTTCGTGTTGCACAGCATTGGCATGAGTCCCAACGTGAGGAAAGGCCGGCACTACACGGACATCAACTACAACTTTTTGCAGACGACGCTTGACGTAAGCGCAATCTCGTTGCACAAGACGCTCGCAACTGCGAAAAAGCTCGACGCGTTGAACGAATGGGGAAGTGTGGTGGCGTTGTCGTACATCGCGGCGCAGCGAATTTTCCCTGACTACGGTGACATGGCCGATGCGAAGTCGCTGTTGGAAAGCATCACCCGGAGCTTTGGCTACCACTACGGCGTGGCCAAAAAAATCCGCGTGAACACCGTCAGCCAGTCGCCCACCGTGACCACAGCCGGCAGCGGCGTGAAGGGGTTCGACGAATTCATCAGCTACAGTGAGGCCATGTCGCCACTGGGCAATGCGGATGCGCAGTCATGCGCAGAGTACTGCATCACGTTGTTCAGCGACTTCACACGCTACGTGACCATGCAGAACCTCTTCCACGACGGAGGGTTCTCCAACACGGGCGTATCCATGGAGGTGATCTCCAAGTTTGGTCCTGATCCGTCGTAAGACCGAACGAAGATTCAAGACGAGTTTCTGTCGCGTTCTCGCGACGAACAAGGAGCGTTTCCAACGTGCTTTGTTGGATTGGGGAAAGTGTTTGACGGGAACGATGTAACAATCGCTCGGCTTTTCCGTACTTGTGCTCGGAACGATGTCAATCTGAGAATGGGTCAGAGGCATTGATGCGCTGAATGCCCGTTTGTCGGACGTGGATTCAAGCGGTACTCGACAAATTCATCATGGAAGTCATCAAATTTGGAGGAAGTTCGTTGGTGGACGCTGCGGCGATGTCGCAGGTGGCAGACGTGTTGTGGGCGCGAAGGGAGGTGCCAAAATTCGTGGTGTTGTCCGCCATGGGGGGCGTGACCGATTCGTTGTTGAAGGCCGGGGAGCTCGCACGTGAAGGAAGTCCAGAATGGCACGACATCGTCAGTGACCTTCGGAGGCGGCATCTGCGATCGGCAGAAGCCTTGCTCGATGAGGAGAGAGCCGATGGCGTGTTCATGGAACTCGAAGAGGGTCTCATGCACATCCGTTCCTTGTGTGAAGGAATTGAGCTGCTCAGAGAATTCAGTGCCCACACGCGCGATGCACTTGTGAGCATGGGTGAGCGAATGAGTGTTCCTATCGTTCACGCTTTGTTCGCTGAACGAGGCTTCTCAACGGTCAGATTGCATGCGCTTGACATCGTGACCACAGACGACCACCATGGTTCAGCCCACGTGGATCGATCCTTGATGGCGAGCCGCTTGACTTCAGCCTTGGCAGAGGCCAAGGATGTGGACATCGTGGTCATGGAGGGCTTCGTGGGCCGCTCAATCCAAGGAGAGGTGACCACTTTGGGGCGGGGAGGGAGCGATCTAACTGCCTCCTTGGTGGCAAGCATGGTCGGTGCCAAACACATGGAAAAGAGCACCGACGTTCCTGGAATGTTGACTGCTGATCCGCGTTTGGTCCCTTCTGCGAGAATCATCGAAAGCATGAGCTACGAGGAGGCGATGGAACTGTGCCATTTTGGTGCCAAGGTGATCTATCCTCCCACGTTGTTGCCTCTTCGCGAAACCGGCATTCCCCTTGTGATTCGGAGCACCTTTGATCCGAGTTCACCGGGGACCACAATCAGCGCAAATCCGAATCCCGGTGGGGGTGTTCGTGGCGTGTCCTCCATCGATGGCATGGCCTTGCTCACCTTGGTGGGAAGTGGCATGGTGGGAATTCCTGGATACTCTCGCCGGTTGTTCATGGCTTTGTCCATGCGTCAAGTGAACGTCGTTTTGATTACCCAAGGCTCCTCCGAGCATAGCATCACGGTGGCGGTCCAAGACATTCACATTGACTTGGCCCTCGAGGCCCTCCAGGATGAATTTGAAAGTGATTTGGCTGTGGGCAAGGTGGAGCCGTTTCGGGTGGAGACCGGCTTGAGTATCCTGGCTTTGGTGGGGGACGCCATGCATCATCACACAGGCATTTCAGGACGAGCTTTTGATGCTTTGGGTAAAAATGGAATCAACATTTTTGCCATTGCCCAGGGATCGACGGAACGCAACATCAGCATCGTCATTCGCAACCAAGATGTGGCCAAAGCACTTCGCGCATTGCACGGTACCTTGTTTGAGCGTGAAGTACGCCGGGTTCATTTGTTTTGCATGGGCGTGGGGAATGTAGGGGGCACGTTGTTGGACCAAATTGCAGCGGCGCATGATGATTTGTTGACCAACAGAAGCATGGACCTCCGCGTGGTGGGCATTGCAAATTCTCGCGTGCATGTGATGGACCCTGAAGGCATTGACCTGTCAGGATGGCGTGAAACGGTTGAATCGAAGGGCCAAACCGCATCCCTGCCCGATTTTGTGAAGGCCATGCGGGATCTCAACCTTGAGAACGCTGTGTTTGTGGACAACACGGCGAGTGAGGAAGTTGCATCCAGCTATGAAGACATTCTGCGTTCTTCGATCGGGGTCGTTGCCTCCAACAAAATCAGTGCTGCAGGTACCCAAGCGAGGTATGATGAACTGAAGAGATTGGCCCAAGCGAAGCATACACAGTATCGTTTTGAAACGAATGTGGGTGCTGGGTTGCCTGTGATTGACACCATTGAGCATCTGGTACAAAGTGGAGACCGCATCCATCGCATTGACGCGGTACTCTCCGGAACATTGAACTTTTTGTTCAGCACATTCGGCGACGATTGCAGTTTTGTGAATGCGGTCCATGGAGCGATGGAAGCGGGCTACACGGAGCCTGATCCACGCATTGACCTCAGTGGGGTGGATGTCCAGCGAAAGATTTTGATTTTGGCAAGGGAAGCGGGATACTCCATGGAGATGTCGGATGTTGAGAATCCCGGATTCCTACCCACGGAACTCATGATCGGCAGTGTTCAGGATTTCCTTGACAAACTTCACACGGCTGAGGAGGACATGCAAGCACGGTTGCAACAAGCGCGGTCGAATGGCATGAGTCTTCGGTACGTGGCAAGTTTTGCTGTGGATGATTCAGGTCAGCCACGCGCGTCGGTGGGCCTTCAGTCGTTGCCACCTGAACACGCGTTTTGCAAGTTGGAAGGCTCTGACAACGTGGTCATGGTGCATACGGACCGGTACAAGGCTCGTCCCCTGATTGTGCAAGGAGCGGGGGCTGGCGCTGATGTGACCGCCATGGGCGTCTTTGCCGACATCATGAGATTCGCCGCAACCCGTTAACTTTCGGTCATGCCTCCCATGGAATCGTTGCGCGTGTGGGCGCCAGCCACCGTCGCCAACCTCAATGTCGGATTCGACGCCTTGGGCTGCGCCCTGCGTGAGCCCGGTGAATGGATGGATTTTCGCAGGGTTTCTCAGCCGGGCGTTCATTTGATCAATGGCCCAGGAACGCTGTTGTCATTGAATGTTCATGAGAATGTCGCAGGTGTTGCTGCGCAATCGTTGATGAGTGCCCTCGATGTGTCTTGGGGCGTTGAAATGACAGTGCACAAAAGCATCAAGCCGGGGAGTGGCATTGGATCCAGTGCTGCGTCTGCAGTTGCTGCGGTGGTGGGCATCGATGCACTTGCAGAAGCAGGGATGCGGAAGGACGAATTGCTGCCATTTGCCTTGGATGGAGAGGCCGTTGCCAGTGGTGCCCGACATGCAGACAACGTGGCGCCCGCTTTGATGGGGGGCTTGACGTTGGTGGATCCCGAAGGACGTGTGAGTGCTTTGCCCGTTCCTCAATCTTGGCACTTGGTCATTTTGCACCCCCAGGTAGAGATCAAAACTTCAGCATCCCGTGCTGTGTTGCCTTCTCACGTGACGCTTGATGCGGCAGTGAAGCAGGCTGCTTGGTTGGGCAAGTTCATACACGAACTTCATGCCGGACGTGAGTTGGAGGCCATGTATTGCCTTGAAGACCTGTGGGTAGGGCCACACCGGAGTCCGCTGTTGCCTTCTTGGGAAGCAACGCGGGTCGCCGCGTTGAGGGCAGGCGCAAGGGCAGGAGGGATCAGTGGAAGTGGCCCATCGAGTTTTTGGGTTTGTTTGTCAGCAGCAGATGCTCAATGTGTGGCAGATGCCCTTGCTGAGGTCATGAACGCAGCCGAATTGTCCTATCATCTTCACGTAACCACACTTTCAACGCAAGGAGCTCATGTTGTTTCACAGTCTGTCTGACCCACGAATTCGTCGAGAGGCAGCCACTGCCGTGGTTGAAGGATTGGCTCCGGACAAGGGGTTGTATTTCCCTGAACGCATTCCAGTGCTTTCGGCCGATTGTTGGTTGTCGGAAGAGGACATGGCCCCATGGAACTTGGGGGTGGAGATGATGGCTCCTTTCTTCGGTGGGACGTTGACCCAAGAGGAATTGGCTCGACTGTTGAAGGATGTGTTGTCCTTTCCCTTGGAGCTGCATGAGTTGGAGGAGGGGGTGTATGCATTGGAGTTGTTTCACGGCCCAACCCATGCGTTCAAGGATGTCGGTGCCCGCTTTCTTTCGAGGGTGTTGTCCAAGGTCTGCGATACGCGATTGACCATTTTGGTCGCCACCAGTGGCGACACGGGAAGTGCTGTGGCGCAAGGTTTTTTGGGGGTTCCCAACATCGATGTGGTCATTCTCTATCCCCAAGGGAGAATCAGCAACATTCAGGAACAGCAACTGACAACGGCGGGCTCGAACATCCAAGCACTCGAAGTCCAAGGTGCATTTGACGATTGCCAAGCCATGGTCAAGGCTGCGTTTATGGATTCCTCGCTGAAGAATCAACGCCCCCTCACCTCAGCCAACAGCATCAACATTGCCCGGTGGTTGCCTCAAAGCATTTACTATGCATGGGCCACCCACATGTTGGGCGAGCCTGTTCAATTCAGTGTTCCCTCAGGAAATGTAGGAAACCTGGCCGCGGGAGTGCTGGCAGCGAAGATGGGCATGCCTTGTGCGGGGTTTGTGGCTGCGACCAATGCCAACGATGGATTGGCCAACCTCCTGGGCGGTGCTGATTTTCAGCCTCGTCCTTCTGTGCCAACCATCAGCAATGCCATGGATGTGGGCGACCCGTCCAATTTGCCACGGCTCCTGGCGTTGTGCGGTGGGGATTTGTCTGAGCTCAGGGCGATCATGAAGGGTCATTCCATCAACGATGACCAAACCCTGGATGTGATGCGTTCCGTCTACGATGCCTCGGGTTACCTCCTGTGCCCACACACCGCCGTGGGTTATGCAGGATTGATGGCCCATCGCACACCGGGCGTCCCTGGCGTGGTTTTGGCCACGGCCCATCCAGCCAAATTCTCAGAGGTCGTCAAGGAAGCCACAGGGGTGGAGCCCAACATGCCGGCTCATTTGAAGGCGTGCTTGTCCCGTCCCAAACAGGCTACAGTCATTGAAGCATCGTACGACGCGCTCAAAGCATTTCTTTTGTCCTGATGGTTGCCGGTTCCACCTGACTTTCCGATTACTCCTTGGGGAAGAGGGATTTTCTGCCGATGGATGCCGTGATGTAGTCCTTGTCGAGGCTCCAGCCTCGTGCGGGGCTGTATTCCCTGCCGTAGAAGATGATTTGAAGGTGGAGCTTGTTCCACAGGTCACGTGGAAACAGCCGTTTGGCATCCTTTTCCGTTTGTTCTACAGATGTCCCTTTGGACAGGCCCCATCGGTGCATCAACCTGTGGATGTGCGTATCGACAGGGAATGCGGGGATGCCAAACGCTTGGCTCATCACCACCGAGGCCGTTTTGTGCCCGACGCCAGGCAGGGCTTCGAGGTCTTGAAAATTGGCGGGGACATGTCCCCCGTGCTTCTCAACAAGGATGCGACTGAGTTCAGAGATGGCCGCACTTTTTCGTGGTGAAAGTCCACAGGGACGAATGATGTCGCGAATCACTTCCACGGGCTGAGCCATCATGGATTGGGGGGTGCTCGCAAGATTGAACAAGGCGGGTGTGACTTGGTTGACCCTGGCATCCGTGCATTGGGCTGACAAAAGCACCGCAACCAACAAGGTAAAGGGGTCTTGGTGATCGAGGGGAATGGGTGTTTCTGGGTAGAGCTTGTTCAACTCGTCAATCAACCAAGCGACCCGCTCTGCCTTGGATTTCAGGGATTCTGGCGAAGTCATGGCCTGGGTTTGGGTTGTTTTTTCGACCCTTCGACCTGACACGGGAACCAGGTCATGGCAGGAACCTTGATGTCCAGCATTTCTCGCCTCTCCACCTCCTCACGTCCGCACAAAGCGTGCAGGTGAATTTCATTGACTTGGTCCTCAAAGAGTTCCATGAAGGCTTGGTTTTCGATGAACCAACCAACAGGCTGGTGCGGCAAACGTTCCGATTCCACATGGAGGTAGGTTACGTCTAGTTCAACTTCTTTGCCGACCCAACGCCATAGGATGGGGGTCTTTTGGGAGGTGCATGTGAGATGATTCTTCACCCATGCATGGAGCAATGTATCGGCAAGCTCCCATTCACGTTCATCCCCGAGCCTCAGGGGAGGAAGGCCTTCAAGGGAGGAGGACTGGGTGGCGATGGATTGGCGAAAACCATCCAAGGATCGCTCCAGATCGTCGGTAAACACGCGAATTGTTGTTTGCAAGGTGTGCGTCGACTCGCGCCAATGGATGTCCGTACGAGAAAAATGGAAGTTGTGCTCCGAGGTCCATCCTTGCGTACTTACCAAGCCGGCCACGCACAGCAAGCCAAGGCATACCTGCTTGGACGTCTGTGTCAGAGGCTGCATAAAGCGAGATGTCAAAAGTTGTCTTCGCATGGATGTGAATGCTTTGCCATGGGTCTTCATCGGACCGCTATGGGTACAAATGTATCTTTCTCGCATGGAAGATGTGTTTTCATCACCCAAGGTCTTGGCATTGAGGGATGAGGTTTTGGCTTCTCGCCATGTGGCCATCACCGCACATCGCTCACCAGATGGTGATGCCGTGGGGAGTTCATTGGCGTTGCAGCATCTGTTATGTAGCCTTGGTGTCAAGTCCACCGTGGTGTTGCCCGATGCATATGCTGCGTTTTTACACTGGATGCCAGGGCATGAGGGGGTGGTGTTGCACGAGCAAGAGCCTGAGCGTTCGGAACAAATCATCCACGAGTCAGAAGTTGTGTTCTGCCTGGATTTCAACGCGCTGTCGAGGGCTGGCCACATGGCAGGCATCCTCGAGGCTGCCTGTGCGTCATCAACCCGGGTCGTCATGGTGGATCACCATCAAGAACCCGAGGCGTTTGCAGACTTGATGTGTTCAGACCCCCAAGCAGGGAGCACGGCTGAACTGGTGTATCGCTTGATGTGTGCGTGGGGAGAAGAGCATCGTTTGACCCAGGAGATGGCGTCCTGCTTGTATTGCGGACTCATGACCGACACGGGGAGTTTTCGATTCCCTTCTGTCACACCAGGAACCCATCGGATGGCTGCTTCGTTGTTGGCCACGGGAATGGATCACAGCAGGGTGCATAGCTTGGTTTACGACACCAACCGATTGGATCAGGTGCAGCTTACTGCCTTTGCATTGAGTCAAAAATTGCGGGTTTATGGCCCCCATCGCACGGCAGTCATCAGTCTGAGTTTGGACGAACTGGCGCGTTTCAATGCCCAAAAAGGAGATACGGAGGGGTTGGTGAATCGCGCGCTGTCGATTGAAGGCGTCAATCTGGCTGTGTTTGTCAAGGAAGACGTGGGCCGGGTCAAAATGAGTTTTCGATCACGTGGGGCGTTCAGTGTACGCGATGTGGCTGCTGAACATTTTCACGGTGGGGGACATCACAATGCTGCAGGCGGTGCCTGTGAAGGAGAGAGCCTCGACGATGTGCTGGCCCGTCTCGATTCCTTGATTCCCCAGTGGTCACATTTGTTGCAATACGACGACTGATGAAGCCTTGGCGATCGCACCTGGCGACAGTCTTCGGGAAGCCAATGTCCACGGGAATGCCGTGTTCCTTGACGTTGCTTGTTGCATGGGGTTTGATTGCTGTGGCTGCATGCCGTCCTCCCCGTCCACAGCGTCCTGACCTGCCCAATGAAGACCAACTCATGCAACAGGTTCATCGTGGCATGACCCGATTCAACACTGAACGCTTTGCCTTGGAAAGAGCGATTCTCGATTCGTTGTCTCGTCCATTTGAGGCTCGACTCGAATTGCCTGGAGGGGTGTGGGTGGTTTGGGTCCGAGAGGCCCGGGCCGGCATGCCTGCATCGGTGGGTGAAGAAGTCACGATGACGTGGTCGGCCCATGCCCTCGACGGCGATTCTCTGTGTGGAGGCAAAGAGGTGTTTCAGGTTGGGGGTGGTGGGGTTCCACAGGCTTTTCAGGAAATCTCCCATCTTGTGGTTCCCGGGGATTCAGTCATGGTGTGGTCACCCTCCAACGCTGCCTTTGGGGTGCGTGGGATTCCGGGATGCATCGCTCCTTACACGCCACTGGTGTTGCATGTTGGTTGTGAAGGTGATTCACAAAGTTCAAACCTGTCAGTCACCCCCCTTCCAATGTCTGACTATTCTCAGAACCTGGAACGTGATGCCATTGATGGAAGGAGAGGGGCTGGTCGCATCACGAATGTGGAGTGCGAAGACGAGCGTAGTTGGCTCACGGGTTGGATTCAGCGTTCAGGTTTCGATACGGCACAGGAAATCGTGCCTGGGGTTTGGTGTCTTTCTCTCGAAGATTTGGGACATCCCAGGCCGGATGGTCCCCATCGCTTGACCTTGAAGACCAAGGCCGTGGCAGATGTTTGGTCAGGGCAGAGGCACGAGAAACCTCCCATGGAGACGTGCATGGAATGGGTTCCTGGAGCGCCTGATCAAATTGTGCCTGGGCTGCAGGAGGCCCTGGCATCATACGAGAGCGCCACTCGCCTGATGGTGTGGGCTATTTCTTCTCAAGCTTTTGGGGAGAAGGGCGTACCGCAAGCGGGAATACCGGCATCCTCCCCTGTGTGTTTTGAGGTGTCTTTACAAAGCCTGTGAACGTGCTGGATTGATGTCAACACTGTTCAACCGCCTTGGCTTGTCTTGGGTCTGCCGGTGCCCATCCCTTCCAGCGATTTCTCAAGATTGACGGCCTGAGGCGTCATTTTTCCACCGCTCAACCCATTGTCTCGCCGCGCCATCAAGCATGTCGTAGACTTGGGCAAACCCTTCAGAGCCTCCGTAATAAGGGTCCGGAACTTCTCCTTGATCCAACACAAGATGAATTTTTGCCAACCTGGAGATGTCGCCGTTGGCCAATCTTTGGATGTCGTGGAGATTCATTGTGTCCATTGCCAAAATCACATCAAATGTGTTCAAGTCTTTCGCGAGAATGGGCCGTGATTGCTGGTTTCGGATGTCGATTCCGCGCCTGCGCATTTCGCGCTGGGCACGTTGGTCAGGCGGTTCGCCTTGATGATGAGCACTTGTGCCAGCAGAATCCACAGACCATCGAAGTCCAGATTGTTGGATGTGGTTTCTGAAAACGCCTTCTGCCATTGGAGACCGACAAATGTTCCCAAGACAAACCATCAGCACGCGTTGAGTCGTTTTCATGGTTTGAATTTCGTTGTTTCAGCCAATGTGACAAAAAAAATGGACCTCCGGGGAGTGGAGGTCCATCGTATGTCTAGAAGATGAGAATTGCGTTGTGAATCGCGTTGGCTCAATGAATGGCCAACTTCTTTTCCAAGTCTTCGAGATACTTGCGGAAATGCTTGTCGGTCTCACTCAAATTGTTGACCGTTCGGCATGCATGAAGCACCGTTGCGTGGTCCTTTCCTCCGCAGTGCAACCCAATGTTCGCCAAGGATGATTTGGTCATTTTCTTGGCGAAGTACATTGAGATTTGTCGGGCCTGTACGATTTCCCTCTTGCGTGTCTTGCTCTTCAAGAGTTCAATGGGAAGGTCGAAGTAATCGCAGACGACCTTTTGGATGTAGTCAATGCTGACCTCACGCGCGGTGTTCTTGACGAACTTGTCGATCATGTGCTTGGCCAAATCCAAGGTAATCGCCTTGCGATTCAGACTCGCTTGAGCTACCAAAGAAATCAGGGCACCTTCCAATTCGCGCACGTTTGTCGTGATGCTGTAGGCAAGGTATTCAATGACTTCCCTCGGCAATTCGATGCCATCTGCATACATCTTCTTTTCCAGGATGGCCATGCGGGTCTCCAACGAAGGGACTTGCAAATCAGCGCTCAGTCCCCATTTGAAACGGGACAGCAACCGTTGTTCCATCCCCTGCATTTCCACGGGTGGTTTGTCCGAGGTCAGGACGATTTGCTTGCCGGTTTGGTGCAAGTGATTGAAGATGTGAAAGAAGACGTCTTGGGTCTTTTCCTTGCCGCTGAAGAACTGAACGTCATCGATGATCAAGACGTCCATCATCTGGTAGAAATGACTGAAGTCGTTCACCGTGTTGTTGCGCACGGCATCGATGAATTGATGTGTGAATCGCTCCGAACTGACGTACAGCACGGTTTTGTCTGGCTGACGGTTTTTGATCTCAAGACCAATGGCATGCGCGAGATGGGTTTTCCCCAATCCGACACCACCGTAAATCAACAAGGGATTGAAAGCCGTTCCACCGGGTTTGTGAGCCACGGCGTATCCGGCACTGCGTGCGAGACGGTTGCACTCCCCTTCGATGAAGTTGTCGAAGCTGTAGTTGGGATTCAGGTTGGAATCAATGTTGAGCTTACGCAGACCAGGAATCACGAATGGATTCTTGATCGGGGCGGGTTCACCCACCACCGGCATGGCCACTTGAGCATTTCGAGTGGCTCGAACCTCGGTCGTGGGCACGTGCACTGTGTAAGGACTACTCGAGGCACCTTCATGGGCATGTTCCATGATGATGCTGTATTCCAAGCGAGCTTCTGTCCCAAGTTCTTTACGCACGGTCTTTCGTAGAAGGGACACGTAGTGCTCTTCGAGCCATTCGTAGAAGAATTGGGAGGGAACCTGAATCGTCAGTACATGGCCATCGAGCTTCACGGGCTTGATGGGAGCGAACCACGTTTTGAAAGCTTGCGCGCTAATGTTGTCTTGGATGACAGACAGGCATTTCGCCCAAACATTGACGTGGTTTGGATTCATGTGAAACGAGTGAGAGGTTGAAAAAAATGAACCATCGAACGCTTTGTGAACGATGCTCAAAACTCACTGCGAATGTTTGGAGAAAATCCCTCAAAAAAAAATTTATACCCCCTTGATTTTTTAAGATTTCTGATTTCTGATGAGTCGGATTTGTCCTCAAGCAGAATATGTTGCAACATAATGTTTTTGGGTGATGTCAAGGGGTTGGTGTGCTAACAACAAGAAGTCAGAGGTTTGTGTTACGGCAAATCACCAACCACTTCAAGCGGGACTGCTTGTTTGGTCGTTACGTGATGTCACATCATCTTTGTTCGTCCTGTGATGAAAGTCATGAATCCGACCCCACACATCCACAAACTTCGTGTTCGATATGCGGATACGGATCGGATGGACATGGTGTATCACGGCACGTATGCGGCCTACCTAGAGGCTGCCCGGGTGGAAATGCTTCGGGATGTTGGGTGGGTGTATGCCACCATGGAGGAGGATGGCGTGTTGTTGCCCGTCGTCCGCTTGGAACTGAACTATCGCAAACCGGCGAGGTACGATCAAGAGCTTGAGGTTTATACCCTCGTGGAAGGACAGCCGACTTCCACGTTGGTCTTGCGTTGCGAAGTCAAACACAGGGGCCAAGTGCTGGTGCAGGGACGTGTTGTGTTGGTGTTTGTCGATTCAAAGACGGGCAGGCCGAGGAGACCTCCTGCGGGTTTGGTGGAGGCTTTGGCTTCAAACGGGCGGATTGACTCGGGTGAGTGACAATGAGGAGAGCCTCGGCAAGTGGGAGTTGCGTTTTTTCACAAGGCGAGTCGCTCAGGTTGACGGTTCTTACGGGCGCGCAACAGAGCTTCGTCATAGCGCGGGGCCAAGGCGTTCCACAAGAATGTGAGGGCGTGTTTGCGGTAGTCATCCGCTGTCAAAGGCCAATGTTCGTGGGCTCGTTCTTTCAAGGATGGCACCCACTCAGTGGACGGCAAATAGCGATGGCCCGAAGGCATCGTTTCAACGTAGGCGTGGGATTCAGGCACCCAGGGGATCGTGCCCGAAGCCATGGCCTCGAGGATGGAAATCCCAAAATATTCTTGTCGAGGTTGGATTGGCGCGATATCTGCGCGTTCCAGCCAAGCACGATACATGTCCTCATCTTCGACGAACCCCCAGTGGACACATCTCGAACCCAGGATGTCTTTCAATTGGTGCCACCCGTCGGGAAGCCGTTCCGGCGCCCTGCCCAGAATGGCGAATTGGGCTGGAATGTCTTCGGAAACGACATGCTGTGCAAATTCGGCAAAGGCCCGCGTTCCCTTGTCGTCCGACCATCGATGGTTCCAAAGAATAACCGGTACGTTGGACGATGAGGGGCGTTGAAAGGATGAAGGCCAGTCGGACGCAGTGACCTCGCGCGATGCACCACCAAGTGCGTCAGGGATGGGTGAATTGAATCCAATGGGGAGCACACAAGATTTCGCCACAATCAATTGTTGGACATTGCGGGGCCGGGGTTTGGGCAAAGTCTGCACAAACTCTTCTACTGCGCTGAGAAACACCTCGCGATGGTGCTGGGAATTGAACCAAACTGCGTCCGCGGCCAAAGCGGAGGTGATGTTGATGTATCCATAGGTGTGGCTGCGACCGTTGTTCGGATCATCATCCGTGGGGGACCAAGGAAAGGTGAGTTGGTTTTCGTGGAAGTACACAATGAACGTGGCGTGGGACCATGCTGAGGGAAGCAAACCACGAAGTTGGGCGGTGTCGCACATGTCGGTGGTGACGATGACATCGGGGACATCAACCCAGTGCTGTGCTCTTTCTTCCAAGTGCATGTCCCGTTGACATTCTTGTCGAATTTCCAAGGCCCATGTTGTGGCAGCACCGTGCATTCGCCATTTCCAGTGTCTTCCTGGCATTGTTTTCAAATGGACACGGTGGCCTTGTTGTTCCCACATGTGCTTGACGCCCTTGGCCCAATGCGCATGGGACCCTTCATGAAGGGGGTCAAGGATGCAAATGGTCAAGGTTGTCTTGAGGCGTGTCATTGTCGTTGGGTTGGGGCTCCAGGTCAATTGCAGCATTCAACCTGAAGCGGAGGTCCTTCAATTGGAAGCGCAAATCACGAACTTGGTTGACAAGGTAAGTCCAAAGTCCGGGGTCGGTTTCATGAGATGGAGAGCTCATCATGGGTGACCCAGCATCGACCCAAGCCGCATGCCATGCCGATGCAATTGTTCGGGAAGCCTGACAAAATCGTGGAAAGCTGGTGTGATGCGTAAGGCTGTCCCAAGTCGCCAATGCCTCCGGCGTGGGCAAAAGTTGCAAAGTTCGCCCACGCCGTCGGAACCCCCAGCCATCCTCGGGATGAAGCCTTCGAAGTTGGGACTCCGCATCCAACACCATCGGCACCATGGCATGGCTTTCTTCGATGATTTCCCATGCCGTCCAGCGTGGATCAAAGGATGGGAGTGGGGTGCATGGGCAGGACGAAGCATGAGTGGAGCCCAAAAGCCACTCCATGGCATGGGTCTCCCACAAGGCGTGAATGCCCCGCTGCCCCGTTCGTTGCCCGTCGTAGTTGCCCGACGTGTGCAACGGCACATGGGCATCTCCGATGTAATGACCGAGGTCTGCGGCCAATCTCAGAACCCGATTCAAATCCACACTGTCACGTTTCATGGCCCTCGCAAGTTGGTGGTACACGCGCTCAATGTGCCAAGGCAACAAACCGAAGGACCCCAGACCTCCCTCTGTGGAGGTGCTCATCAGGGAATCTGCCATGGCGTGGGGTAATCCCCAAACGACGGGCAAATCATCCTGCAAACTCACGGGCAAATCATCCACATCCAGATAATGTCGAGGGGCCTCAAGGGAATCGGTGTGTTTTCGAGAATCCGCAGAAGTCGCCCATTGAATCAGCATGTCTGGATGACCTCCCCATGCCTGTCTCATCGGCATGGGAAGCATGGACCAGGACACCGCATGGAGCGCACGATGGGGTCCAAACCCCCATGCCCCCATGATCCCCATGATTCCCACAAGGACCAAGGAGGTCAGCAACCCGGGCCAACCCAAACATTGTCGCACGCTCGACCCATCCTTGGGGTGGGGATGTCGCGACGTCCCGGTACAGAATCGCTTGGAAGGCCTAAGCCTGACGCGTAATCGCCTTTGAGGAGTAAGAGTGTGTCGCCACAGGTTCATGATTCAAACGAACCAAAGAACCGTCCTTCAAGATTGGAATGGACATGCAATTGTTGGGCGTCAGGCAGTACTTCACGTCCTCATTCAAATTCAGGCGACGGAGACGTCGACGATGGGAAGAGGCCTTGAGGAAGGCAAACATGTTGTCCCGCGAAGACCTGAAGATGAACTTTGCTGCCACAGTACTGTCTTCATCAGCCTTGAACCTTCCTGACTCCAGGCATAAATCAGCGATGGCCCCTGCGCAAATGGTGTCTTCCAAGTTGAACTTGTCCTTCCATCCGCTTCCCAGCACCAGAATGTCACGCTCCTGCTCAATCAACCAATCACAAAGCACCTGAAGGTTGTTCAGGGAGCCAATCACCACAGTCTTTTTGTTCCGCGCCATGTGAATGGCTTTGGTGCCATTGGTGGTCGTGAGGACCACGGTTTGGCCTTTGAGGGCTGGGTCCATGTAACTGAAGGGTGAATTTCCCATGTCAAAACCCTCCACAATCTCGCCACCGCGTTCCGCCGCTGCCAGATAGCCAAGGCGCTTGTATTCCAGGGCCTCCTCCACAGAGGCCACAGGAATGATTTCCTTGACCCCGTGGTCTATGGCTGTGCAGATGGCAGAGGTGGCACGCAATACATCCAACACGACCACCAAGTCAAACTCCGATTCATACAAATGGTATTCGCCCGGCGAAAAACAAACTTCGATGCGGTTCATGGTTGAGGTTATCAAGTCAGACGGTTGCATTGTCCGTCAACTTCGGTCGAGATTTTACCCTTTGTAAAAAGGAAATTTCACCACGTGGCAGGCCACCTTCTTGTTGCGAATTTCCACGAAAAGCGGGGTGCCCTCCACGGCCAAAGATGCTTCAAGGTACGCCATTCCGATGCCAACTCCCAAGGAAGGCGACATGGTGCCACTCGTGACGCGTCCCACCACATCCCCCTGGGCGTTGCAGACGTTGTATCCGCCGCGCGGAATGCCACGATCATCCATGAACAATCCACTCAGGACGCGTTGAGAACCCGAAGCCTTTTCGGCAACAAGGCGCTCCTTGTCCACGAAATCTTTGGTGAATTTGGTGATCCACCCAAGGCCAGCGGACAGGGGGGATGTGGTGTCGTCGATGTCGTTGCCGTACAAACAGAATCCCATTTCCATCCGCAAGGTGTCTCTGGCTCCCAAGCCACAGGGTGTCGTACCCGCGCTGAGCAACGTGTCCCACGCCCAAGGTGCGAGACTGTGCGGGAGGTAAATTTCGACACCTCCGGCACCTGTGTACCCGGTGGCAGAAATGATGACTTCCTGACCTTGAAGGGTGGCTTCGGTGAAGGTGTAGTAGGGGAGTTCAGACCAGGGTTGGCCATCCTTGCGTTGTGGATTCAGGGCTTGAAGGTCCACTTCCGCGCGTGGACCTTGGAGGGCCAGCAAGGACCAAGAATCGCTCGCATCCGACACCTTGACATCCCATGCATGCGCCGCCACGTGTTGCTGAATCCAAGCCCAGTCCTTGCTCCTGTTGGACGCATTGACCACGAGCATGTATTTCTCGTCATGGAAGCGGTACACGAGCAAATCGTCCACAATGCCCCCCCGACCATTGGGCATGCAACTGTATTGAACCTTTCCGTCAAACAACCTGGAGGCATCGTTGCTTGAAATCCATTGCACCAAATCCAAGGCATCAGGCCCCTCGACAAAAAATTCACCCATGTGGCTGACGTCAAACACCCCTGCGCTGGATCGCACAGCATCGTGTTCAAGTTTGAGGCCGCTGTATTGAACCGGCATTTCATACCCAGCAAAAGGCACCATTTTGCCCCCCGCTCTCAGGTGGGCCTCATGCAAGGCCAGCCGAAGCAATGTGGTTGTTTCCATGGCGCGAAGGTAATGTGGTCGCTTCCGGTCCCACATGAAAAACAACATCCAAGATGGATCGCTCGCCGACAAAGCCGAGGCGGTCTTCAAAGACTTGAGGGTAGCGCTCGGTTCCAAGGTCGTTCCAAGCTGATTTTGGACGCATGTCCAAAACTTGTGGACCTGACTCGATGTACGCTGTGGACACCTCGGGGTGCTTCCACCCGAGCCATTCACACGTCCATTGTGTGGAAGCCAGGGCAGCATCCACGAGCAAGGCTCCGGGTTTCAGGTGGGTCTCGGCCCAAGCCTCGATGTCTGGAGCCACGTGTTCGAAGTAGGGGGCCTTGCCATAGTTGGTGCGCAGGGTTTTCAGGAAAACACCCGGATGAACCCGGGCTGAAAATCGAATGTCGCGGACGCAAGGGTGGTGACCGACATTTCTCCGGTGCACCGGCAAACTGAGGTTGAAAGGGCCTTGACCTCCGCACAGCGCCATCCGGTTGCGCAGACTCTGTTTGACGTACGTTTCATGGATACACACCACGGATTTTTCGCGTTGCCCCAGCACAAACCACGCATGAGGTGGGAACACAGAGACGGGAAGGACCACACGTTGCATCCCCCCATTCCGCGTCATCACTTCACCTTGGTCATGATTCGGTCCCACCGAATGTTGGACTTTCCGTGTTGGGCTTCATTTTGCTTGGAAAACCAAACAAACGAAGCACAACCCACAATGTGGTTCTCAGGTACGAAGCCCCACATGCGGCTGTCCGCAGAGCGATGGCGGTTGTCTCCCATCATCCAATATCCATTCATGCCAAAGGTGAACTCCTCGGTCTGCACACCATCGATCCACACGGTTCCGTCAGGCCGCTCTTCAAGCGAGTGGTGTTCGTAGGCCGTGATCCAGCGGCGGTACACGTCGAGGTTGCGCGGGTTTAACGCAATGGTCTCTCCTCGCTTGGGCAGGGTGATGGGCCCGTAGTTGTCGGGGTCCCATTCATTGAATTCCTCATTCCAAACATTTGGAAACATGTCCAAACGTCCCTTTCGATGTGCCATGGACAACGCAGTCACTTCTTCGCACAGCGGTCGAATCGCTGCTGCGCGCTCCTCGGTCAAAGCAATCACCACGGCGATACCCTCAGGGACAGCCGTGCCACCTCCCAGGTCAATGTTGGTCAAGCCCAGACGTTGAAACGCTTGTTGAAACTGGATTTGGTTTTGAAACACAACCCGGTATTCCTTTTGCAATCCTGGGGGATTGTCCGCTGGCTTTCCATCGATGTGAAGATCTCCATCGATGACCTCTACGGTCTCGCCCGGAAGAGCAACGCATCGCTTCACGTAATTCTCCATTTTATCGATGGGACGCGCCCTCAGTCCAG
>JBEARC010000130.1:0-14675 GCA_041163465.1 Bacteroidota bacterium | reverse complement strand
GCCGACACAAACAGCATGGCTGACGCGTTCTTGCACGTGGCTACACACGCCCCGCAACCGATGCAGGTCGCCGCATTGAAAGCCTCGTCCGCATCCGCTTTGGGGATGGGGATGGCGTTGGCATCCAAGGTTTCGCCGCTCGTGTTGACGGAGACGTACCCTCCCGCCTGGATGATGCGATCGAACGCTCCACGGTCCACTGCCAAATCCTTCACAACAGGAAATGCAGAGGCGCGCCAAGGCTCAATGGTGATGGTGTCGCCGTCCTTGAAGGACCGCATGTGCAATTGACACGTCGTCACGCCGCGACCTGGACCGTGCGCTTCGCCGTTGATGAACATCGAGCACATGCCGCAAATGCCTTCACGGCAGTCGTGATCAAACGCAATGGGGTCGCCGCCGTCTCGAATGATCTTGTCGTTGAGCACATCCATCATCTCCAGAAAGGACATGTCACCTGTCACCCCCGTGAGCTGGTGCGTCTCGAGCTTTCCCTTGTCTTGAGGGCCGTTTTGGCGCCAAACTTTCAATGTCAAATTCATCGTGTCGGGGATTATTTGTAGCTGCGCTGCTTCAGTTCAATGTTTTCGTAGACCAGTTCCTCCTGATGGAGTTTGGCTTGGCTCGGATTGCCCTGGTGCTCCCACGCACTGACAAAGGTGAATTCGTCATCACGGCGCAAGGCCTCACCCTCCTCGGTTTGGAATTCTTCGCGGAAATGCCCACCGCAACTCTCTTCGCGCTCCAGGGCATCCTTGCACATGAGCTCTCCCAATTCCAAGAAGTCTGCCACGCGACCGGCCTTGTCCAACTCGGGATTGAAGCCCGTTGTGGTGCCAGGAACCCGAACCTGGGCGTAAAACTCTTCACGCAACGACGCGATGTCGGCGATGGCTTGGGTGAGCCCCTCTTTGTTTCGTGCCATGCCACAATGGTCCCACATGATGCGGCCCAACCGTCGGTGAAAGTCATCCACCGGCACGGTTCCTTGACTGGAGACAAAGCGGTTCAGTTGCTCCTTCACAGCCTTCTCAGCCTCCATGAATTCTGGGGTGTCATTGGCAATCGCGCCGGTTCGGATGTCGTCGGCGAGGTAGTCACCGATGGTGTAGGGCAACACAAAGTACCCGTCTGCCAGACCTTGCATCAAGGCCGAGGCCCCGAGACGGTTGGCGCCGTGGTCGGAGAAATTCGCCTCTCCTGCCGCATACAGCCCAGGCACAGTGGTCATCAGGTTGTAGTCCACCCAAAGACCTCCCATGGTGTAGTGAACAGCTGGGTAGATTTTCATGGGCGTCTCGTACGGGTTGTCGTCCGTGATCTGACGGTACATGTCAAACAAGTTCCCGTATTTGGCCTTCACCACCTCCTTCCCCAAACGCCGAATCTCCTCAGCGCTGGGGTTTTCAAGCCCCTGCACATTGGCTTCGGTCTTGCCATACCGTTCAATGGCACTGGCGTAATCTAGATACACGGCCTCACCCGTTTCATTCACCCCAAACCCTGCATCGCATCGCTCCTTCGCCGCGCGTGACGCCACATCACGAGGCACGAGGTTTCCAAACGCCGGATAACGGCGCTCGAGGTAGTAGTCTCGGTCCTCCTCTGCAATTTGGGTTGGCTTCAACGTGCCTTTCCGCACAGCCTCAGCATCCTCCTTTTTCTTGGGAACCCAAATGCGTCCATCGTTTCGCAGAGACTCAGACATCAGCGTCAACTTGCTCTGGTAATGTCCGCTCACGGGAATGCACGTGGGGTGAATCTGCGTGAAGCATGGGTTGGCCATAAACGCGCCCTTGCGGTGTGCCTTCCAAGCTGCACTCACGTTGGAACCCATGGCGTTGGTGCTCAAGAAAAACACGTTGCCGTAGCCGCCTGTGGCCAAAACCACGGCATGGGCACTGTGTCGCTGGATTTCCCCTGTCACCAAGTTGCGCGCAATGATGCCACGGGCCTTGCCATTGACAAGGACGACATCCATCATCTCGTGACGGTTGTACATCTTGACCTTGCCCTTGGAAATTTGACGGCTCAAGGCTGAATACGCACCGAGCAGAAGTTGCTGGCCTGTTTGGCCTTTCGCATAGAATGTGCGGCTGACCTGGACCCCACCAAACGAACGGTTGTCCAACAGCCCCCCGTATTCCCGGGCGAATGGGACGCCTTGCGCGACGCACTGGTCAATGATGCTGGTGCTGACCTCGGCCAGTCGATGCACATTGGCCTCGCGGCTGCGGTAGTCCCCACCCTTAATCGTGTCGTAAAACAAACGGTACACGGAGTCGCCGTCGTTTTGGTAGTTCTTGGCCGCATTGATGCCGCCCTGTGCTGCGATGGAGTGGGCGCGTCGTGGGCTGTCTTGAAAGCAAAACGCCTTGACATTGTATCCCATTTCCGCAAGCGAGGCGGCCGCAGAACTTCCTGCGAGACCCGTGCCCACCACGATGACGTCAATCAAACGCTTGTTGGCCGGGTTGACCAGGCGAATGTTGTTCTTGTATTGGGTCCACTTGTCGGCCAAGGGACCTCCGGGAATCTTGGAATCAAGCATGGTCTTAGGCTTGGGTCATGTACAGGTACAACGGAATGGATGCGAAGGCTGCGGGAACCACCACGGCAAACGCATAGCCAACTTTTTCCACCAGGGGCGTGTAGTTCTCGTGGCGCAAACCCATCGATTGAAACGCACTCGAGAATCCATGCCACAGGTGGAAGCCCAGTGCAAACATCCCCGAAACGTAAAGCGCCACAGCGGCCAAGGCCAGGCTGTTGGTCGCCGGATTGAAAAAGTTCAGAACCACCGTGTGCAAATCCTTCAGCGACTCGCCTGCGACTTCTTGGGTGGGAATGTCTCCAAAGTGCATCTGCCACCAGAAATTTTGCATGTGCGTCACCAGGAACACCAACACCACGGTGCCGAGAACTGCCATGTTGCGGCTGCTCCATCCGGCGTTGGCACTCCCCTTCTCGACGGCATAGCGAACAGGACGCGCTTGGCGGTTCTGCAGCGTCAGCGCAATGCCATCGACGACGTGAAACAGCACGCTGGCGTATGTGAGGTAGCTCAACACCTTCACCAACGGGAACGTCGTCATGAATTTGGCGTACTCATTGAAGGCGGTTTGGCCTTCAAGTCCTGGGACAAACAATTGCAAGTTTCCGAGCAAATGTCCCACGAGAAACAGGCAAAGAAAAAGGCCTGTCAGGGCCATCGCGTATTTCTTCGCGAGCGAAGATTTGAGGATTCCAGAAGAGCTCATGGGATGCGTTGAAATGAGACGTTCAAAGCTACGTTGAACGCGATGGCCCACCAAGTAGAACCGTTCTAACCTCGCCAGCGAGGGGAAGGAAAACGGGAAGACCCAGCATGGGCCTCCCCGCCACGGTCATGCGTCTCAGACTTTCTTCTCCAGCATGAGCATCTCACCCGCCACCACTTCGGTGATGTAGCGTGTCTGCCCTTCCCCATCTTCGTACGTCCGGTACGACAACCGACCTTCCACGGCAACTTCAGCGCCCTTCTTCAGGTATTGACCTGCGATCTCGGCAAGTCCGCCCCAAGCCACGACATCGTGCCATTGGGTTCGTTCAACCTTTTCACCTTCCCCGTTCTTGAACACCTCGTTGGTCGCCACCGGGAAGCGCGCTTTCACCTTGCCGTCGTCGAAGGTGATGACCTCGGCGTCCTTGCCGAGCCGCCCAATCAATTGGACTTTGTTTCGCAATGCATTCATGTTGAATTGATTTGATGGGTCAAACTTGGCTGCCATTCACGCTTCTTGCGACGCAGATTTCACGAACGCAACCTTGGAATTGAGGGGCGCAGAATGTCGGGCGAACTACCTTTGCCGGCCATGACCGACGTACGAGTTCGATTTGCCCCGAGCCCCACCGGGCCGCTCCACATGGGAGGTGTTCGCACCGCCCTGTACAACAAGCTTTTTGCCATGGCCCACGACGGGACGTTCATTCTGCGCATTGAGGACACCGACCAAGGGCGGTTTGTCGAGGGGGCGGAAGCGTACATTGAGGAGGCACTGGCGTGGTGTGGATTGACCCCCGATGAGGGGGTGCGGGCCGGGGGTGATTGCGGGCCGTACCGCCAAAGTGAGCGCACCCCCCTGTACCGCGAGGCCATCGCGCAGCTGCTCGCGTCCGGTTGGGCCTACGAGGCATTCGACTCGCCCGAAGAACTGGACGCCCTGCGCAAGGCGGCAGAGCCGGAGGTTTGGCAATACGACGCGAGCACCCGAGGAACCTTGAAAAACAGCCTCACGCTGGGAGCCGAGGAAGTGGCTGCCTTGAAGGCGCAAGGCGCACCGTATGTTGTGAGGTTCAAAACCCCCGAAACGTCCACCGACATTCAAATGGTCGATGCCATTCGAGGCAAGGTGACCTTTCAATCCAACATCCTCGACGACAAGGTCTTGATGAAAGCAGACGGGTTGCCCACCTACCATTTGGCCAACGTGGTGGACGATCACCACATGCGAATTTCCCACGTCATTCGCGGCGAAGAATGGCTGCCAAGCGCCCCACTCCACGTCCTGCTCTACCGCGCCTTTGGATGGGATCATCCCGTCTTTGCACACCTGCCGCTCATCCTGAAGCCCACCGGAAACGGAAAGCTGAGCAAACGTGATGGGGACGCCGGCGGGTTTCCCGTGTTCCCCATCGATTGGCACGACCCCAACAGTGGCGACACGTGGCCCGGATACCGTGAACAGGGGTACACACCCGAGGCCTTTGTCAACATGTTGCTCATGCTTGGATGGAATCCGGGCGACGAGCGTGAACTTTTCAGCCTTCAGGAGGCAGCCCAAACCTTCAGTTTGGACCGCGTCGTCAAGTCTGGCGCACGATTCAACCCCGACAAAGCCCATTGGTTCCAGGAGCAACACCTTCGCGGCGCAGGCACCCATGCCCATGTCGAGAGCCTGCAGGCGGTCATGGCCGCGCGCGGCGTGATGTGGGACCAGGCCCAATGCACGGCCGTCCTGAACATGATGCTGGAGCGCGTGACCTTTTTGGCCGACATCGCCAACACCACGTGGCTTGTTGCTCCGCCTGCTGCGTTCGACGCGAAGCTGGTGCGCAAAAAATGGAAGGATGACACCTCGGGGCTTCTCACGGATTTGGCCGGAGAGCTTCAACGCATCGACACCTTCTCGAGCGAGGCCGTGGAAACAACCTTCAAAGCCTTTTTGGAAGCCCGTGAGCTTGGGTTTGGCCAGGTGCTCTTGCCCTTCCGAATCGCCTTGACCGGAGAAGGGGGAGGACCCTCCATGTTTGATTTTGCAGCCTTTCTTGGCCGAGAAGAGACCCTGTCACGCCTGACCGATGGCATCGCCGCCATCGAAGCCATTCGATCCCAACCTGAAGGAGCATGACCGGCAACCAAATTCATGTCAAAGGCCTTCGCTTCTGGGGCCATCACGGATGCATGGACGAGGAAGCTGTGATCGGCCAAGAATACCGTGTCGATGTCGTCCTGTGGGTGAATTTGTCCGCGAGCGCGGTGTCGGACGACCTCGGCCAAACCGTCGACTACTGCGATGTGCATCGCATCGTCCAACGTGAAATGGCGGTTCGAAGCAAGCTTGTGGAGCAGGTGTGCGGTCGCATCGTTTCCGCCTTGCGCGCTGAGCTTCCCCTGACAGAAGCAGTGGAAGTGACGTTGACCAAATTTCAACCTCCCATCGGGGGAGACTGTGACCACATCGCCGTGGTCATGCAAGGCTGAGGGTCACCCCGCTGTCGTCAGCGCACGAACACTCAATCAAGGGACATTTCAGGAACGACTTCGGGAACCACAAGGGGTCCGGCCGTCGCCGCGACGACCTCGTCCACACTGACACCTGGGGCCCGCTCCACCAAGTGGAACGCACCCTCTCGGATGTCAAGCACCGCAAGGTTGGTCACCACGCGCTTCACACACCCAACGCCCGTGAGAGGAAGGGTGCATGCTTCGAGGAGTTTGGATTCCCCCGCGCGGTTGGTGTGCTGCATGGCCACAATGATGTTCTCCGCAGAAGCGACCAAATCCATGGCCCCGCCCATCCCTTTGACCATTTTCCCCGGAATCTTCCAATTGGCAATGTCTCCGTTGGCGGCCACCTCCATGGCGCCAAGCACCGTCAACTGAACATGGCGACCTCGAATCATGGCAAACGACGTCGCGCTGTCGAAGTACACCGCGCCGGGCATGGCGGTGATGGTTTGTTTGCCTGCGTTGATCAGGTCCGCATCTTCTTCACCTTCCCAAGGGAAAGGCCCCATGCCCAGAATTCCATTTTCGCTCTGAAATTCTACGTCCAAACCCTCCGGAATGTGGTTGGCCACAAGCGTGGGAATTCCAATGCCGAGGTTGACATACCAACCGTCTTGGACCTCCTGAGCGATGCGCTTGGCAATGCCGTCTTTGTTCAACATGACTCGTCAGTTTGATGGGTTGTGGGAACGAACCGTGCGCTGCTCAATGCGCTTTTCGTAGTGCGTTCCCTGGAAAATGCGTTGGACAAAAATGCCCGGGGTGTGGATGGCGTTGGGGTCCAATTCGCCTGCTGGCACGAGCTCTTCCACCTCAGCCACCGTGATGCGACCTGCCATGGCCATCATGGGGTTGAAATTTTTGGCCGTCGCCTTGTACACCAGGTTGCCCGCGGTGTCCCCCTTCCACGCCTTGACAAACGCAAAGTCCGCAGTCAGCGCAGATTCGAGGATGTGAGGTTTGCCATCAAACATGCGAACCTCCTTGCCTTCAGCCACCTCCGTCCCATACCCTGCCGGGGTGAAGAACGCGGGAATCCCAGCACCCCCTGCACGGCATCGCTCCGCAAGCGATCCCTGAGGAATGAGGTCCACCTCGAGCTCCCCGCTCAACATCTGTCGCTCAAACTCGTCGTTTTCGCCCACGTAGGAGGAAATCATCTTCCGGATTTGGCGGTTTTGGAGAAGCAATCCCAACCCAAAATCATCGACCCCCGCATTGTTGGAAATACACGTCAAATCGCGCACGCCGAGGCGCACCAATTCTGCAATGCTTCGTTCGGGGATGCCACACAGGCCAAACCCTCCGAGCATCAGCGTCATCCCATGGGTGACCCCCTGAAGGGCCGCCTCAGGACCTTGTACCACTTTGGAAATTGCCATCGCTTTGTTGTCGCTTGATTATCGCTCTTGTGTCTTGGTCGTCGCTTCTGGTCGTCGCTCTTGGATGTCGCGTGAATCGCTTGGTCGTCGCTCGACGCCATGGATTCACAGGAACGAATTCCCGCCTGAAGATGAGGCCTCAGTTGAACAAGTCATCGTCGTCCAGTGGATCAAAGGTAGGGCCTCGCAGGGCGGCGATTTCTTTGCACGTCAGTGTATCGCCGCCCACACGCTCTGGCCGCACGAAATCCTGTTGGCTGACGCCCAAGGAGCCATCGGCATATACATCCTTCATGTAGAACCCGTAAATGGGCAGGGCTGTGTTGGCCCCCTGGCCCAAACGCGTGGTCGAGAAGCGAACCGTCGGGTCCTGGGCCCCCACCCAAACGCCCGTCACCAAGTCCGGGGTCAACCCCATGAACCACCCGTCGGTGTTGTTTTGGGTGGTCCCTGTTTTCCCTGCCATCGGAACTTTGATGCCGTCGTAATCCCGTTTGTCGGAATCGTAGCGCAGGCGGATCCCTGTGCCCATGCTGGACTGTGTCTCCTCATTCCAAGCCCCGTCCACCACACCCTTCATCATTTGAACCACGCGATACGCGGTCAGCTCGTCAAGTCCCTGCCGGATGTCTTGAAGCGGCTCGTAGATGGGGTTGCCAAACCGGTCCTCGATTCTGGCAATGAACGTGGGCTCCACGTACACCCCTTGGTTCACCAAAGCCGCATTGGCACTGACCAACTCGCGCAGGGTGAGTTGTGCGACGCCCAGCGCAATGGATGGCACATTGGGAATGTCGCTTTCCACCCCCAAAGCATGTGCAAGATCGATGACGCGCTTGGTTCCATAATCCTTGATGAGTTTGGCCGTGACTGTGTTCATGGAGTTGGCCAAAGCGTATTCCAAGGTCACCATTTCGCCGTATTCCTCATCGCTGTTGTCGGGACACCAGCGGGGTGGGTCGCTGCCAGGCGGAAGGTCGATGCACGTCTTTTGGTTGGGGTATTCGTCACAAGGTTCAGCCCCCAAACGAAGGGCTGTGGCATAAACAAAGGGCTTGAACGTCGATCCCACCTGCCTGCGGCTTTGTCCGACATTGTCGTATTGGAAGTACTTGTAGTCAATGCCTCCCACCCAAGCCTTGATGTGGCCCGTGCTTGGCTCCACGGAAACCAAACCCGCATGAAGAATCCCCTTCCGATGCAGGATGCTGTCCATGGGGGACAACACCGTGTCGACAGAACCATGGTGGGAGAAGACCTTCATCGCGGTGGGCACCTTGAATTCCGCCCGCAATTCCTTGTCTGATCGCGCCGGCCACACATGGCCACACCCGCCCTTTTCAGGATCGCATTCGTGTTGCTTGCCTTGAACCTCGTGGATGTAAAAACCCGGGCGGTTGCAGGAAGGACAAAGTTGGCCGACGCCCTTTTTGTAGCGGTCCGAGTCACGCATCGCCACGTCGAGGATGGCCTGTCTCGCCTTGGGGTCGATGTCCTCGAAAAAGGGGGCTACATTCTTGGGGCGCCTGGCAATGTCTCGGTCAAAACTCGCTTGCAACTCCCCAGCCAGGTGGCGGTGAACCGCCTGCTCGGCATAGGCCTGCATCCGGCTGTCAATGGTGGTAATCACCCGCAATCCGTCGCGATACATGTCGTAGGGGGAGCCGTCTGCCTTGGCCAACACGTAATGGCCCGCCTTGTCCTTGCGGGCCAACATGTCCTTCAGGCGGGCCCGCAAGGTTTCCCTGAAATAGGGCGCGGCACCCTCGTCGTGGCTGACCCTTTGGAACTGAAGTCCTAAAGGCAGGGCACTCAATGAATCGGCCACAGCGGGGTCAAGGTGTCCGTACTTGACCATTTGCGAAAGCACCACATTCCTGCGTCCCTGCACCATCTCCGGACGACGAAGCGGGTTGTACAGCGCGCTGTTCTTGAGCATTCCCACGAGCATCGCCGATTCTTGAATGTTCAACTCGGAGGCCGGCTTGTTGAAGTACACATTGGCTGCGCTCTCAATGCCCACAGCTTGGTTGATGAAGTCGTAGCGGTTGAAGTACAGGGCCACGATTTCTTCCTTGGTGTAATGCCGTTCCAAACGAGCGGCGATGATCCATTCCTTCGGTTTTTGGAGCACGGCACGTTCCAAAAAGCTCGTGGTCTCATACTTGTCCGTGAACAGAAGTTTGGCCAGTTGTTGGGTCACGGTGGACCCCCCGCCACGCTTTCCCATGAAGGCAATGGCCCTGGCCAGGCCAATGAAATCAATGCCAGAGTGATCCTCGAACCGGGCATCCTCCGTGCTGATCAAGGCATCGACCAGGTGGGGCGGAAGGGTCTCAAAGCGGGCGTCTGAACGGTTTTCGGTGTAGTAGCGCCCCAGCACCTTCCCGTCGAGAGAATACACCTTCGTGGCCAAGTCCGTCTTGGGGTTGGCCAGGGCCTCCGTGTCGGGCAAATCACCCATCAGAGCCAGCATGACCAAACCGGCCAGACCCAACAGAGGTCCCAACCCGGCCAGCCACAACACCCATGTCCAAGGAATGCGCTTCATGGGGTCCAAGTTGCACACACAAAGCCGCGCCTCAGCCGTCTTTTCATTTCGTTGTGAGCAACACAACGTGGATTGCGGAATGCCGGCGCTGCCCCGACGTACCTTTGGGGCATTCACAACGACCCTTGAACCTGAGATTTCCGACATGGTTGCCCTGATCAAAGCCGCCCAATTGCTGTTGAGTTTGTCCATTTTGGTGGTTCTCCACGAATTGGGTCACTACTGGGCGGCACGGGCCTTCAAAACCCGGGTGGAAAAATTCTACCTCTTCATGAATCCGGGTTTCTCCCTGTTCAAAAAACAAATTGGAGAGACGGAATGGGGCATTGGTTGGTTGCCACTGGGCGGTTACGTGAAAATTGCCGGCATGATCGATGAGAGCATGGATACGGAACAGATGGCCCAACCGGCCAAGCCTTGGGAGTTTCGTTCCAAGCCAGCATGGCAACGCTTGATCATCATGCTCGGCGGCATCATCGTCAACCTCATTCTGGGGTTTGTGATCTACAGCGGTGTCCTGTTGACCTGGGGAGAAACCAAACTCCCCAACGTCCACGCCGTCAATGTGGACCCCGCCTTGGAAGTGCTCGGATTTCAGGATGGCGACCGCATCCTGGGCTACAACGGGCAAGAATTGGCATATTTCGACGACTTGCGCATGCAAGGATTCAACCAAAAGGTCAAGGCCGTGGACGTTCTGCGAAACGGACGCATGGTACGGATTGAATTGGATCAAGAACTTGGCCAAACCTTCATCGACCAAGGCATTCGTCGCCCCTTTTCTTTGCTGTTCCCCTGTGACATCATCGCAGTGGATTCCCTCAGCCGTGCCCAACAGGCTGGACTGCACGTGGGGGACCGCATTGTGGCTGTGGGAGACATGACGCTCCCGTACTACGAAACGGTCCGAGAAGCCATTCAAGCCCATCCAGAAACCCCCATTCGGTTGACCGTGGAGAGGTCCGGAACAACCATCCAGCTCGATGCCGTGCCGGACAGCACCGGAAGTTTGGGCTTCGCCGTGCACAGTTTGGCCCATTACGCCGACTCATTCCCCACAGAACACATCAGCTATGGTGTTTTGACGGCCATCACCCATGGGTACACCACAGCGTGGGAAACCCTCAAAGATTACGTGCGCTCCATGCGCTTCCTGTTCACCAAGTCCGGGGCCTCCCAGGTGGGGAGTTTGGTGACGTTTGGAAGCATTTTCGACGCGGGTTGGGACTGGGAGATTTTTTGGCGAAACACGGCCTTTTTCTCCCTCATTTTGGCCTTCATGAACCTCCTGCCCATTCCGGCACTCGATGGGGGGCATGTCGTATTCACCCTGTACGAAATGATTGCCGGACGACCCGCCCCTGAAAAACTTCTGGAGCGAGCCCAAATGGTCGGCATCATCTTGTTGCTTTCCCTGATGATTTTCGCCCTGGGAAATGATTTTTGGCGCCTGTTCACCGGGGGATTTGGCTGAGTTGAGGCGATGAACCTCCATTCCATGCACCTCGCGCTCTTGACCATGCTCGACCTTGGCGTGGAGCACATCAACGCCTACGGGCTCGTCATTGGAGGGAGTTCGGTGATCATTTTGAGCTATTTCGCCAACCTCCTCGCCCGAAAAACCAACATCCCGAGCGTCCTTGTGCTGATCGCCATGGGCATTGCCATTCGCCAGGGATTCAATGCCGTTGGACTCTCCGACATCCCTTTTGAAAGCTTGGTGCTGGAATTGCTTGGGACGGTGGGGTTGATTTTCATCGTACTCGAGGCAGCGCTGGAGCTTGAATTGAGCAAGGCCAAACTCCCACTTATCCTCAAAAGCGCGGCGCTGGCCTTGGCCGCCTTGGTCCTGAGCACGGGAGCCATCGCCCTGTTGTTGCATCATCTCATGGACATGCCTTGGCTCCATGCCTCTGTCTACGGGATTCCCTTGTCCATCATGAGCAGCGCCATCATCATTCCAAGCGTCGGTGGTTTGGCCAGCGAACCCCGAGAATTTATGGTCTACGAAAGCACCTTCTCGGACATCTTCGGCATCATGGCCTTTTACCTGCTGCTGGGCAACCAAGAAGCCGTGTCTGGAGGAGAAGTCGCCCTGAACGTTGCCTACAACTTGGTGGGAACCTTGGTGATCTCCGCGGCTGTGGCCTATGTCATGGTGTTTGTGCTCCAAAAAATTGAGAGTGGTGTGCGCTTGTTCTTGAGCATTGCCGTGCTTCTTCTCATCTACGCTGTCGAAAAACTGCTTCACCTCAGCCCCCTGGTGTTGATCTTGATGTTTGGGTTGATGCTGAACAATCACAAATTGTTCTTTCCCAATTGGTTAGGTGTTACCAAGGGGTGGCCCGGAAACCTTCTTCGAGACGATCGAATGAAGGCACTGCACCACGACTTTCACGTGCTGACCTTGGAAAGTGCGTTTGTCATTCGAACGTTCTTCTTCGTCATTTTTGGGATGACCGTGAGTTTGGCTGCTGTCACGAACATTGAGGTGGTCTTCTTTGGGCTTGTGATTTGCTTGCTGCTCTACGCTGTGCGTCTCGCGTTGCTTTTGGCCATGGGAAAGCGCCCCGTGGCACCCTTGCTGTACATCGCCCCCCGCGGCTTGATCACCATCCTGCTGTTTTTCGCCTTGGAATCTCAGCATCCGGAGTTGGTGTGGCCCGGCTTTGACCAAGGCATCCTGCTCGTGGTCATTTTGGCGACTTCGCTCGTCATGACGGCAGCCTTGATTCAATCGGGAGGAGGCATCCAACCTGTGCCAGACCACGATTTGGAGGTGCTGTCGCCTGCCACCGAGGGTGATGATACGCCTGACGAGGCTGGTACTTCTTGAGATTGCGAAAGATTGCCAAGCGGGCAGGCGCCTGTCCGAGACGTGAGGTTCATTCAACACCGCAACCACTTCCCACCCCACGTGCGTCGGGCCAACCCTCGACTTTCCAAAGTGAACAAGGTTTGACCCACCAGGCCTTCATCCAAGCCACAATGCCGGACAAGATGATGGGGGTGCGTTCCCTTGTGGGCATCCAAGGTGCACCACACATCCTTCAGCCACGGCGTCTCAGCGAAGCCTCGATTGGGAAGATCACGCGTGGGAATGTCGCGCCAGGCGTGCTGAGACCCGGACATGACGTGATACAAATGGGTGGGATTCCGAACGCCTTGTGCAGCCCCCGACCACACGAGGAAACGATTTCCAGACCACGCCGTTCCCATGGCGGGGTCCCACAAGACATACACTTCCCGGTTTTGGTCCAGTGCGCATTGGGCAGAAATCAATGAACCGCCCCTCGCAGGGCTTTGAACCACCAACGTGGCTGGGGTCAATCCCGTCACAATGCGGTTGCGCGCCGCAAACATCCAGCGCTCCACCGAGGCTCCAGGTGGTTGCTCCGTAAGCAAGAGGCCACCTCGCGCCACGATGTCTCGGGCCAAGGGCGCATGGATGGCCGGATGAATGGCGTCCAAACCACATGGAAGCACCGCCACTGTACCATCGAGGGCCGCCCGATGGGCCGCCGCATCGATGCCCCGGGCCAAACCGCTCACCACAGTGCCACCAGCCTCTTGCCAATCCTCGGCCACCTCCGACGCCCACCCCACGCCACGGGGACCACATGCGCGCGTACCCACCACGGAAAGTCCGCGTGCCCAGGCTTGGTGGCCCGGAAGCCTTCCCAACCCGTACAACACGGGTGGGGGGTCGTGAATTTCCCGCAGCAGCGAAGGATAGGCTGGATCCGTCCACAAAACCACCCACCCTCCCAAGGCGCGCAACGCCTTGACTTGTTGATCCGCCCGTGTCTCGACACCCACCGCCGCCGAAGGGTGTTCCGATGCCCAACGCGCCCAAGCCTCAACGGCATCTCCAACCGTCAACACATCTCGCCGCGCTGCTTGACCCCCCCACCCAGGGCGAGCCAGCAACGCCATCCAAGCCCAAGGTTCCGACCCTCGTTCCAAGCCTGGCGCCACCCTGCACGAAACATCCCTTGTTACCCCACTCGTCCCCTTCATGCGCACAAAGAGACGTCAAGCTCCCACCGAGTCTTCCGACAATTCATGGTTGGGGGTTGATGTTTTGCACATGACGCGAGAGTTTGGGCGATGTGTCGTTATTTGGTCCCATGCGTTTCACCTTTTTCGCAACGCTGAGTCTGTTCGCAGCATGCTGGATGGGCTTGGGAACAACCTCAGCCCAAACGCTCCAAGGGCGCGTCCTCGACTCCAGCAAGCAACCGGTCGTCGGGGCGTACCTCACCAACGGCGTCCAGACTGTGGCCACGGATTTCGAGGGGCGATACCTCCTTCAACTCAAGCCGGGCACCCATGAGGTGATGTGCAGCTTCATTGGGATGAAAAAGCAAGCGCACGTGGTCACCTTGGGCGAAGGAGAAACCCACTCGTGGGATCCCATCCTTCAATCGGCCACAGAGGAACTTGGGCTGGTCGTCGTGTCAGCAGGTCGATTTGAACAAGACGCCTCCGAGGTCACCGTGTCGCTCGAGGTACTCAAGCCTGCACTCGTCGAAAACAAGGCCACCACATCCCTCGAAACAGCCATCGAACAAACCCCGGGCGTTAGTTTGGTCGACGGAGAACCCCAAATCCGCAGCGGCAGTGGCTTCAGCTACGGAGCCGGTTCGCGCGTGATGGTTCTCGTCGACGACCTCCCCGTTCTGAGTGGTGATGCCGGCCGACCCACATGGGGCTTCTTGCCCTTGGAGAACCTCGAACAAATTGAGGTGATCAAAGGCGCCAGTTCGGTGCTCTATGGCAGTGCCGCCCTCAGCGGGGTGATCAACATCCGTACGCGCTACCCCGACGCCCGTCCCCTCACCCGGGTCAGCCTTCAGCACGGCGTGTACAGCGACCCCCAAAGCGCCGAACAGAGCAAGTATTGGGATGGCACCCTCCAGCAAAGCAACGTCCGGTTCTTGCACAGCCAACAGCTCGGAGGTTGGGACAT
>JBEARC010000129.1:0-8134 GCA_041163465.1 Bacteroidota bacterium | reverse complement strand
TCCGTCCCCTCAGGCGCGCTGAAATCCATGCCGTAGTGGAACTTCCGGACCTTGTAGATGGGGTGAATTCGATAGCCCCACCCCCCGGCCATGCGGTGCAAATCCTCGTTGCGGACCGGTTGAATGGCCGGAATGGATTCCAAGCGATCCTCGTATTCACGGGCCATGCCTGCGACCTCATCCAGTGATTTGGACTGCGTCACCAGGGCGCGCTGCAATTCGGCGATGCGCAACTTCAGATCGGCCACTTCCTCCGAGTGCATGTGTCCGCGAACATCGGCAAACCGATCCGACCCTCCCACACCTGCTTGACGGATGTGATCGGGCACGGGAGGCACACCCAAAATGGTCCGATAAACCGCATCATCGCGACGTTCTAAATTCTCCAAGGCCGCGTCCATTTGGGCCACCTGCCTCCGCATGTCCGCGAGTTGACCTTCCAAAAACGCAATCTCCCGGTCGCGCGCTCGGTCCGCAGGTGATTGGAACACCTGGTCAAACAACCACACGCTCCCCCCCCCGATGGCCAACAACCAAAACAAACGAACCGACAGGGCCCACACCAACTCCTTGCGGGTGAGAGGCACCTGCTCGACGCGCAGGGAATTGGGGTTGAATCTTCGTTTGGTCCACCTCATGGATGTGCAAAGGTCGTGATTCTTTCGTGGAATGTGTGCCGTACTTTCACGCTGCAATTCGGAACACCATGGAATCACGGCGCATTCGGCAGACATTTTTGGATTTTTTCAAAGAAAAGGGACACCACATTGTACCCTCGGCACCCATGGTGGTGAAGGACGATCCCACCCTGATGTTCATCAACGCCGGCATGAACCCGTTCAAGGATTTGTTCCTGGGCAACCAACCCGTGGAACACGCCCGAATCGCGGACACGCAGAAATGCCTGCGCGTGAGCGGCAAGCACAACGACCTGGAGGAAGTGGGCGTGGATACATACCATCACACGCTGTTTGAGATGCTCGGAAACTGGTCGTTTGGAGACTATTTCAAGGTCGAGGCCATTGATTGGGCTTGGGAATTGTTGACCGATCGCTACGGCTTGGACCCCGATCGTTTGTACGTCACGGTGTTTGGTGGTGATGACGCCGATGGCCTTCCAGCCGATCAAGAGGCACGTGCCCAATGGCGTCATCACGTGTCCGACGACCGCATTTTGGACGCCAGCAAAAAAGACAATTTCTGGGAGATGGGTGACACGGGGCCATGCGGACCATGCTCTGAAATTCACATCGACCTGAGATCGGACGCCGAAAGGGCCGCGGTGGATGGGCGCGACATGGTGAACCAGGACCATCCACAAGTCATCGAGATTTGGAATTTGGTGTTCATGGAGTTCAACCGGATGGCTGATGGCTCCCTTGTGTCGCTTCCCAACCAACACATCGACACAGGCATGGGGTTTGAACGTCTCGCCATGGCACTGCAAGGCGTGACTTCCAACTACGACACGGACATCTTCACCCCTCTCCTCGACGGCATTTCGAAAGCGTGCGGCAAGCCCTACCCCAAGGACGATAGCCAAGAGGCCATTGCCTTTCGCGTCATTGCAGACCACGTTCGGGCGGTGGCTTTTTCCATTGCCGATGGGCAACTTCCGTCCAACACAGGTGCGGGGTATGTGATTCGACGCATCCTGCGCAGGGCCGTTCGTTATGGCTCCTCCTTCTTGGGCATGAACGAGCCGTTCATCCATGGGTTGGTGGAGGTGTTGGAAGCTCAGATGGCTGACACCTTCCCCGAAATCAAAGCCCAACGCGGGTTGATTGAGCAGGTCATCGAACAGGAAGAACAGAGTTTCTTGCGCACACTGGCCTCAGGCATGGATCGATTGGCCGCTGCGACGGCTCGCCTGAACGAAGGGGATGTCTTGAAAGGCGATCTTGTGTTTGAACTGTACGATACGTTTGGGTTTCCGGTCGATTTGACCGCGTTGATTGCAAGTGAACAGAAGCTTCAAGTGGATGAGGAAGGATTCCAATCTCTTTTGGAAGCCCAAAAATCACGCTCGCGCGAGGCTGGAAAAATCACAGCAGATGATTGGCAAGTGGTCCGTGAACATGCTGGCCCGACGGAATTCATCGGTTACGACCACATCGAAGCAGACATCCACATGCTCAGGTACCGCGAGGTTGTGGCCAAAAAGAAATCCTTCATTCAGGCCGTCTTTGACAAGTCTCCGTTCTATCCTGAGGGTGGAGGTCAGGTTGGAGACCGCGGCACCATCACCGCTCGAGATGGCTCCACCTATCGCGTCTTGGATACCAAAAAGGAAAACAACCTGATCGTTCACATGATCGACAAGGTTCCCAGCAACGTCAAAGATTTGTTCCACGCCGTGGTCGATCGGACCTCGCAACTGGCCAGTGCGCGGAACCACAGCGCAACGCACCTTTTGCACGAAGCGTTGCGCGAGGTCCTGGGAACCCATGTGGAACAAAAAGGATCCTTGGTGAAGCCCGAGGGATTGCGGTTTGATTTTTCGCATTTCCAAAAAGTCACCGAAGAAGAGTTGCAGGACATCGAAGGACGCGTCCAACAGCGCATTTTGGCGAACCTTCCACGCACAGAACATCGAAACATGGCCATTGAAGAGGCACAAGCTGCAGGTGCCATGATGCTGTTCGGCGAAAAATATGGGGACAGTGTGCGCATGATTGAATTCGGTTCTTCCAAGGAACTGTGCGGAGGCATTCATGTCCCCGCCACCGGCGCCATCGGTCCCTTCCGCATTTCAAGTGAAAGTGCCGTCGCCGCGGGCATTCGACGCATCGAGGCCCTGACAGGTCAAGCCGCCATCGACGCCCAACGCGAGGAACGGGAGCAACTTCATGCCATCAAACAAGCACTCAAAGGGGCGGCAGACCCCGGAAAAGCCGTGGAAGAATTGTTGGCCAGTCATGCCCGGCTCCAAAAAGACATCGAAGCCTTTCAACGAGAAGCCACGGGTCATGTCAAACAAGACCTGCTCAAAAACCTTCAGCACATCGACGGGATTCATGCCGTGGCCACCACGCTCGATGTGGATGGGAAGAGCATCAAGGACTTGGCCTTCCAGCTGAAATCTGAGCAAGCACCCTTCTTTGGTGTATTTGGAAGCACCCATGGGGGCAAAGTCACGCTTACCCTTGCCATCAGCGATGACCTCGTGGCCACTCGAGACTTACATGCCGGAAACATCATTCGCGAACTCGCTCCCCTGATTGGTGGGGGGGGTGGTGGTCAAGCCTCCTATGCGACCGCTGGGGGCCAATTGGCTGAAGGCCTGCCGAAGGCCCTGGAAGAGGCCCTGGCTCGCATTCGTTGAAATTGCAGGGTGTTGGGTTACGGGGCTGACTGGGGCAATGACTGAAGATCAAGCCACGGCCATGTGCCCGGTGTCTTCCTTTCCTGGTTGAGTCCTCAAGTTTCCATACACAGGACCTACGTAGTCCTCCTCCTCACTTAATCCCAAATTGAGGATGTAGAATACGTTGAAGACAGACGCCAAGATGTAGTCCAACGTACTCGTTTTGCCAAACGTGTTGGCCAACTCCAGGATGGTTCGAAAAAAGAAATACAGGTTGTAACCGGGAATCAAGAAGAACAAGGCGTGACGTGCTGGGCGACCAATGATTCGCATCGCGATCACCACGTTGTAACCCGGAACCACCACCGCCCATCCAGGTTGTCCGCACTTGACAAAGAGACGCCAATTTCCGGCGAAAGCAACCAGTGAAATAAACAGGACACCAGCAACAATGCCACCGTCCAAATCCAAGTCATTGAGCAAAGAAAAGTCCATCGTGAAGAGAGTTTGTTCCATGGAACAGACGAAAGACTTGTGGAAGGGTTGCCTCCATCCTTTTGATTTTCAGCAACAAAAGCCGGAACAGTGCGCCAATACTGATTGCTGTCGAATTATTATTATGTCAAATAAGACCATATCTGTCCACCAAGCTCTCGTCAATTGCCCCCTCTTTGGGACAAAAAATCAGGAGCCGCTCCACGGCATTTCTAAGCTCGCGAATGTTGCCCGTCCACGCCCCTTCTCCCAATTTTTCCAGTGCCTCCTTCGTCACTTGGGGTTGGACACGGCCGGAAGATTCGCACAAAACCTGAAGAAAATGCTCGACCAGCAGCGGGATGTCTTCCTTGCGATCGGCCAGCGAAGGAACGTGAATGGGCACAACGGCCAGTCGATGGAACAAATCCTCTCGAAAGGAACCCTCGGCGATGGCGGCCTTCAAATCCTTGTTTGTCGCCGCAACCACCCTCACATTCACGGCAATGTCCGCATCGCTGCCCACCCTTGAAATTTTGTGCTCTTGGAGGGCACGAAGGACCTTGGCCTGCGCAGATGCACTCATGTCACCGACTTCGTCCAAAAACAACGTTCCACCCTCCGCCTGCTCAAACTTCCCCTTTCGCATGGCCACCGCACTTGTGAACGCGCCCTTCTCATGACCAAACAACTCACTTTCAATCAATTCTGAAGGAATGGCTGCACAATTGACTTCCACAAAAGGTCCTTGGGCGCGAGTCGACAAATTGTGAATTTGACGGGCCACCAACTCCTTCCCCGCACCATTGGGACCCGTCACCAACACCCTTGCTTCCGTGGGAGCCACGGTGTCAACCATGCGGAGGATTTCTTGAATTGCTTCAGACGCTCCAATGATGCTGACTTGTTGGGACTGGTTCACTTTTTTCTGAAGTACCTCCTGGGTCGCAACCAAAACCTCGCGTTCCAAGGCGTTGCGCAACGTCACAAGAATGCGATTGAGATCCAATGGCTTTTGGATGAAATCATACGCCCCCTTCTGCAGAGAGGCCACTGCGGTCTCTACGGTGCCATGACCAGAAATCATCACGACAGGCATGACCAACCCCTTTTTGGCAAACATGTCCAGCACGTCCAATCCATCCATTTGGGGCATTTTCACATCACAAAACACCACATCCACGCCCTTCTTCGAGGCGGCCAGAACACCGTCCATGCCCGTGGCAGCCTCACTCACCTTGTGGCCCTCGTATTCAAAGATTTCACGAAGGCTCTTGCGAACAGGCTGTTCGTCGTCGATGATGAGGATGTGTGCCATGGCATGGGTTTGGTCTGAGGCAGGACAAAGATGGTGCCAAACCCTGTTTCATCAGGGCAACAAACCCAACCCGCGTTCGACGCGAGACATCACACCCTCACGCAAGGCATAGGGTGCACGAACCATGGATTGAATGGTGCCCTTGTTCATCACCCAATCAATCAATGCCGCGCTGTATGGCATCAGATCCACACGTGCTGGGTCCATGCCTTGCATCGCCAGCCGTGAAGCCATGTCTCCCTCGATCAAACCCTGTCGAAGCCGAGTCCATGTGGACAGCGGGATGTCGTCCACCAAGGGGTGCGGTTCTGGGGACTGAGCATGGTCAGGCCTGACATGACGTACGCGGGTTCCAGCCATGTCCGCCAAGGTGTCGAACGAACCACTCGCCCCCACCAACATTCGCGGTTCATGTGCTTCCATGGCTGCAGCGACAGAGGCCAACACATCGTCGAGAAATGGCCGCATGCGCACAAGCCCGTCTTCCCCCATCGGATCGGGCAACTGCATGAGCATCTGAAGCCGGGCCACCCCGGCATCCACGCTTCTCGACCACAAGACCTCTCTCCCCTCCCACACGATAAACTCCACGCTTCCTCCCCCGATGTCCATGGTCAAACAAGGGCCCTCTGGCAACTCCGGAATGTTGAGCATCACGCCCTCATGAATCAGCAAGGCTTCATGATGACCTGAAATGATTTCGATGTCAAAACCCGTCAATTCTTTGGCATTTCGGACGAATTCCATGCCGTTTTTGGCATCGCGCATCGCACTCGTCGCCACAACGAACACCTCTTGGACCTTGTAATTTCTGACCGACTCCCTCATGCTCGCCAAGGCATCCAACCCACGAGCCATCCGGTCTGGCATGATGGCTCCCTTGGTCATCCCACCCTTTCCCAAACGCACGGGGATGCGTTGCGCAAACACGGGAATCCACCCGCCCGAGGCTCCCACATCCACAACCTTGATGTTGAACGTGTTGGTCCCGCAATCAATGACTGCAATGCGCTTCACTGTCGACATCATTCACACATTCGAAGGGTTGAACATCCAACGAAGCACCTCGCGGAAGGTGGGCCGTTTTCCCGTCATCAAAATGGTGACGCGATACACCCGCGCAGCCAATGCCACAAGCACGGCTGTGGCGGCCACGAGCAAAATCATGCTCACAACCACATGCCACCAAGGCACCCCCATGGGAAGACGCACCATCATGGAAATGGGAGACGACAAGGGGACGAAGGAACTGACAACGGCCAAGGTGCTCTCAGGCGCCTCGATGGACATCGAAGCCAAGACGTAGCTAAACAAGAGGGGAAGCATGACAGGAAGCAGCAAATATTGGGCATCCGATTCCTGTTCAACCATGGACCCAATCATCGCAAAAAAGGAAGCGTACAAGGCATAGCCCAACACGAAGTAAATGGCCGCACACCCGAGCATGACCGCCCAATTGATGTCGAGCAAAAAGGCGAGCTCTTCTTGGGCCGCCAAGACGGTTTGGAAATCCGCCGTCCCAGCGGTCATGCCCTGCGCTTTCGTCCACGACTCGAGCCATTCACTCTGTTCCAAACCCAAGCCCAACAACAACATGAGCAACCAACTAAGCACCGACCACGTGACAATCTGGGTCAAGCCAAGTAGCCCGATACCTGCCATTTTGCCGAGCAGGAGCTGGACGGGTTGCACCGTGCTGAGGACCACCTCCACAATGCGGTTGCTCTTTTCCTCGATGACCCCGCGCATCACGTGCATGCCATAAATCATCACAAACATGAACATGAACACACTGAACAGGAATCCCAAGGCACCCTGCTCACTCCCTTTGCGCTCCTTGGTGTCAATGTCCAATGCAACCAATTGAACGTCCGTCTTCAAGGCCATGTATGCCTCGTAATCCACCTCCAGCTCTTCCCGTACCTTCAACCGCTCGAGGGCTTGGCTGATGTCTCGTTCCATGGAGCGTTTGGCACTCGACGAGGGAGGGCTCACCTGCAACAACTGCCCCTTTTCGCTCTGTACGATGCCCTCATCCAGCAAAATCATGCAGGTGAATCCTTCGGCCTCAAGCGCTGGTTTGGTCTTGGTTTCTTGACCAAACCGGTAGGTCAGCAGGCGACGCTCCGGAAAACACGAAGGACACCATGGCACAAGCGCGCCTTGGGGGCCATTCACCGTGAGCAATCCGTCCATATCCACCACGTACACCTTCACCTCCTCCTCGGTACCCTGCGTCAGAAGCACCAGCGATGCGACGAGCCCAACAAACAGGACGGGACCGAGAAACGTTGCGAGCAAAAAGGCCTTGCGTCGAATGCGCGTGACATACTCTCTGCGCGCGATCAAACGCCAAGCCTCCCAAAAGGTGGGTTGATTCTGATGATTCATGAGGCGTTTGCTTCGACAGTTTGAACAAACACCTCCTCCATGGACATCCGCATCGGGACAGCCTCCAGCACCTCGACATGCTCGACAGCCCAACTCAACAAGGCGGACATGGACCAATCTTCGGGCAAGGCCAACGCCACCTCGTGACGGGCTTCTCCCGGTCCGACAACCTTCGATTCGTGCGACAACAAATGGGCCCTCGGGCCGAGTTGATCCACAAAAGCCATGAAGTTGCCCCGAAACGTCAAGCGAACCCGCCCCCTTCTGGCCGCTTCCCGAACTTCATCGACACGTCCTGAAAGAACCTTGTGGCCCCGATGCAACATCAACACCTCCTCGCACAACGTCTCGACCGATCCCATGTTGTGCGTGGACAGCACCAAGGTCGTTCCCTCATCGCGCACCAAACGCAGCATTTCATCCCGAATCAGGGCTGCATTGATGGGGTCCAAACCGCTGAACGGCTCGTCGAGGATCAGAAGCTCAGGACGGTGAAGGACGGTGGCGATGAACTGAATTTTTTGGGCCATGCCTTTGCTGAGGTCCGCCACCTCTCGGTTCCACCATCCGTCGACTTGAAGTCGTTCAAACCACCCCTTCAAGGCCTGCTGAGCGTCAGCGCGAGACATGCCGCGAAGCGATGC
>JBEARC010000128.1:0-6565 GCA_041163465.1 Bacteroidota bacterium | reverse complement strand
CGCGGGTGTCGTATGCGACAGAGCCGTCGAGAGGGTCCGCAGCGAAGGTGAAGATGATGGGGCAGGATTCTGCGCCGTCTGCGATGACAGTGCCGCCGCTCGCCACAATGAAAGCAGAAGCGTCTGCGCCCGAGCCAGCTGCACCCTTGATGACGGTGCCTGGTTCGATGGTGAGGGTTTGACCTGCGTTCACGAACACATAGCCGTCAAGGATGTAGGTGTTGTTGCAAGTCCAGGTCGTTGAACCTGTGCCGGAACCGGCATCTGCAACGATGACCTCAGTGCGCTGTGTCAACGGAGGACAGTCGCATTGGGCCCAAACGGCCATGGCCGAGAAGACCATGGACAAAGAGAGAAACAAATGTTTCATGGTTGGGGAATTAGAATTTGACATTTCGTCGTCAAAATTCCCTCCTTCATCGGCATGTGGGGGTTCGCGAAACCTTACGATTTGTTGAATGTGTTGAACCCAGATTGTTACCAATGGATGCCTGCATCGAACCACAAAGTCGCCAAATCGTTCCCAGGGATTCAAGCCAACGTCATCACGATGTTAAGCGATTTAAAGTATCATGAGAAATAAAATACCCATAGAAGCTTTATACCAAGCAGATAGGCTTTTTACATTGGATGTCAAGGCACGGTAAATGAGGGCGACGCAGGCACCACCCCAAAGCACGATTTCCCAAGGTGCGGGGTTGACCAGCACCATCCAAGTACTGGCTGCAATCATCACAGCGAGACTTGCACCAATGAGTCCCCATTTGTTTTGATTGCTGGAGAGACGAGCCGCCATGGTTTGATGTCCTGCTGCACGGTCACCCACCAGGTCTTGGACATCCTTGACCCATTCCCGAACAAAATTCATGGCAAAGATGATTCCTGCAAATCCCCAAAACTCAATGTCTGCACCGTGCGCATGAGGCGCAGGGAGCAAGACGGGCAAAGCCGCCCAGAGAATCATGGCAAACACGCAAAGAGAGATGGACAGGTTTCCCAAGGCGTTCCTTCCCTTAAGCCATGGTGAATAGAAATACAGGATGATGGAAACAGTCAAGGTGACCAAGATGGGTGTCGAGGAAGACATCCTGAATCCGATCCACGCACTCCACCCAAGACCAAGAAGTGTCAGAAACCAGTGGGTAACCATCACCACGCGACGCTTGACAGTTCGTCCTACATGGGCTTTGTCCGGCTTGTTGATGCGGTCTTCTCGAATGTCGAAATAGTCATTGATTAAATTTCCGGCAGCGCCAATGAGCATGGGCACTGCAAGCCAACCTGCTCCCACGAAGGTGAAGAGGTCATCTGTAGGCAAGCCGAGCCACCTTCGAATGGCAAAAACAACACCACCCATGGCCAGCACATTCCACGGCCGGGTCAGTCGAAACCAATGAAGGAAAGGGGTGAGAGCCATGGAGAGAGGGAGAAGGAACGTTCTCAACCAAAAGTAGCGTCAATCAGCTTTGCACCTTCTTCATTTGTGTGAGCATAATTGAAGCCCTGGTGAATGGCGTGCGCTCCCGTTTCACCAGAGATGGATAACGCGAGGTATCCAACTTGCAAGTCTTGGGTGGGCATCCGGCTCATGATGCGATGAACAGCCTCTTCACAGGCCTGTTGAGGTGTTTGGCCTTGGCGCATCAATTCGACGACCAAAAAAGAACCCACCGTCTTCATCACGGCTTCTCCCAGTCCGGTGGCAGTGGCTCCACCGACCTCAGGATCCACAAAAAGTCCGGCACCAATGATGGGGCTGTCTCCAACACGTCCGTGCATTTTGTAGGCAAGGCCGCTTGTTGTGCAGCCACCGGCAATTCGACCTTCGTTGTCCAGCGCCAGGAGGCCAATCGTGTCATGGTTTTCAATGTTGATCACAGGAGCATAGTTGGCCGTTTGGCGCCAATTCTCCCATGCACGTCGCGAAGCATCGGTGAGTAATTCCATGCGGTCAACCCCGATTTCATGGGCGAATTGTTCAGCCCCAGCCCCGGCAAGCATGACGTGAGGCGTGTCTTCCATCACCTTTCGAGCAAGCGACAGGGGATGAAGGATTCCTTGCACAAAACACACGGATCCGGCATTGCCCGTATGATCCATGCAGCATGCATCCAAAGTGACGTGTCCATCTCGGTCTGGTAATCCGCCAATTCCCACGCTCAGGCCGGTTGCATCCGCCTCCACGATCCGGGCCCCAGCTTCAATCATGTCCATGGCCGCCCCTCCTTGACTGAGTGCCAAAAATCCAGCAGCATTGGCTTCGATTCCATGGTTCCAAGTTGAAACCATGGTGGCCAATCCTATTGCGGGATGGTGCGGCGCCCTTGGATTCGACGTGTCGGAAGGCAGATTCGGTGGATGCGGTGTCTTGTCAGCAGCTCGAACCATGGTGCCCACGCTCCAAGGCGAGAGTCCCACGGCAGCTCCTGTAGCAGCCAAGTTTCTCAGAAATGAACGGCGGTTGGAATGTCCCATGTCCGCCAAGTTCGTCACTTTTTGGCATGAAACCACCTGACAATCATCCACGGAAGGAATGTCAGGTCAGCCACCACAGCAAACAGCAAGGTCAAGCTGATCAGAAGTCCGATGTGAAACGTGCCCAAGAAGGAAGAGGTTGTCAACGTCAAAAACCCACCACACAAAATCAAACTCGTCACGACAATCGCTTTGCCAGTGGCTAAATAACTCCGCTTCACAGCCAACGCGAGCGATTTTCCTTGGTTCAGTTGAACGCGAAGTTTGCTCAGAAAATGAATGGTGTCATCCACTGCGATGCCAAACGCCACCGTGAAAATGATGCCCGAGGTGACCTTCAAATCGATGCCCAACAGGACCATCACTGCAGCGATCATGGCCAGGGGGAGAAGGTTGGTGATCAGGCACACGATCACCATGACCACACTGCGGAATAGCAATCCGGTGATCAGGGCCACGGCAACCAAGGCCAGTCCCAGGCCACCTACCATGTCCGAGGCAAGCGAAGCGTTGTTCACATCGACCAAGTGTGCTGTGCCTGTGACCTTCCACGTGCATCCTTTGGGAAGGTTGGCCAAACACCAGGCATCGAGCCGGGCGTTCCTCGCTCCCAGGGCTTGGGAGCCGATGTCCTCGACCTTTCCAAACACGCGCACCAAGGACTCCTCATTGGCAACCAGGGATGCCCATTGTCCTGATTTTTTGACCAGTTTGACCATGCGATTGAGCAGGGTCGTGTCCCTAGGAATCGCGTAGAATTCCTCTCGGTCACCTTGCCATCCTCGATGAGCCATACGAATGGCAGTCGCTGGCCCCACAAGGGCTCCCACTTGGTATTCCTGCTCCAGATAGCGTTCCAGCCCATCCATCGCAGTGACCATCTCCCATTCACTGGCAGGCGATGGAAGTGTCACGGCCAATTCAAAAGGTCTCACGCCGGCGAATTCTCGTTCAAAGAAGACGAATTCTTGGCGGAAGGGGTCGTTTTCCCGAAGGTCCTCAATCAGTTTGTTGTCCACGGAAAGTTGGCTGCTCGCAGCAGTCGCACCCAACGCAATGACGAGCCATGCCCATGAAAGGGGTTGGCGGTGCTTCATGGTCCATCGAAGACTTCGGTGCATGGCACCATTCCAAAAGACCCCAGAACCAGATTTGGACACCACAGGCGGGGGAGACAACACCATCACGCTCGGAAGCAGGGTGAAGGCGAGCACGTAAGCGACTCCCACCCCAACGGCTGCGTACACACCAAAATCGTGCACAGGTCCGATGGAGCTGGTCAGGAGCGTCAAAAAGCCCACTGCCGTCGTCAAGGATGTCAAAAAGGTGGCAAGGCCCACCTCTCGAAACGCTTGGGTCATGGCCTCGGCATGCCCGATGTCTTGCCGTCGCTCGTCGTAGTAGCGCGTCAGCACGTGCACGACGTCCGAAATTCCAACGACAAAAAGAATGGTGGGAAGAACCACCGTCATGACGTCCACAGCCTTTCCCGTGCTGACCATGATTCCCAGGGTCCAGAGTCCACTGACCAGCACCACGCACAAAGGCACCAGCACACCCCAAGCTGTTCGGAAGGCAAACCACAAAAAGGCCACGAGCAAGACAATGCCCACGGTGACAAACCATGTGACCTCGCGTTCCATCACACCCACGTAATGCGCTTGGGCGACAGCTCGGCCTGCCACGTAGACTGCCTTGATGGACGATGCATCGGTTGCCACGTTGTCCCGCCATGCAAGGACGGCAGAAGCCAGGCTGTCGCACCCAGCCTTGCTCAACCCCTGCTTGTGCAACAACGTCACTGCGACGGACTTCCCACCGGGACTGACCAAGGTTCCCATGACGTCATCTCTCGACTTCATGCGTTCCAAATCGCGCGTCAAGTCCTGTTCGTTTTCCCAGGCCAACAGAGGCCGTTGAAAGACCATTCCGCTCAGACGATCTCTCACCGGCAAGGTCATCCGGGTTGGAGATTGAACAAACTCGACGTGGGGAAGAGACTTCAAGGCATCCACATGGCTGTCGACGTCTTCCAACAACTTGGCGTCGATTGCTTCGCCTTCAAAGCCGACAATCAAAAAGTCGTTGTCGCTCCCAAACGCATCACGAAAGGCACGGTAGAACTGCGTTTCAGGATGGTCTTTTGGAAAGAACTGCTCAAAGTCATAATTGAAGGCCAAGTCTTTGGCCTGCCATGCCATCCATGTCGTCACCGCGATGAGGGCAGCGAGCACCATCCAAGCGACCCGCTTCCAAGAGGATGGTACAGCAGGTTGGTTGGGGGATTCCGCGGGTTGAGGACTCATGATGCAAAGGTGGAACACTTTGTTCACGAACAGGGTTCAACCGGGCACGCTGAAAATAATCACCCCGTCATCCTTCAGCAAAAAGCCCCGCACGGTGGCGGGGCTTTGGAATAGGTCAAATGAAAGTCGCGTCGCCTGATTCAATCAGCCCTCTTTGACTTCCTCGAAATCAACGTCAGTCACTTCGGCATCGGCACCCGTGGATTCCCCGGCTGAACCAGCTGTTTGTGCGCCGTCAGCCCCAGAGGCCTGTTGTGCTGCGTACATCTCCTGGCTTGCCGCTTGGAAGGCTGTGTTCAATCTCTCGATGCCGGACTTGCATCCGTCCACATCCTGCGCGCCGTGTGCTTTCTTGAGGTTTTCGAGCGCCTCATTGATGGGAGCCATCTTGTCCTCAGGAATTTTGTCGCCAAATTCCTTGAGTTGCTTCTCTGTCTGGAAAACCATCGCGTCGGCTTGGTTGAGAACGTCGGCGCGTTCCTTGGCTTGGGCATCCGCGTCAGCATTGGCCTCGGCGTCCGCCTTCATGCGTGCAATTTCGTCCTCGCTCAATCCGCTTGAAGCTTCGATCTTGATACTCTGCTCCTTGCCGGTGGCCTTGTCTTTGGCGCCGACGTTGATGATGCCGTTGGCGTCAATGTCGAAGGTCACCTCGATCTGAGGAACGCCGCGGGGGGCAGGGGGGATGTCAGCGAGGTGGAAGCGCCCGATGGTCTTGTTGTCCGACGCCATGGCGCGTTCACCTTGAAGCACGTGGATTTCCACGCTGGGTTGGTTGTCGCTGGCTGTCGAGAAGGTTTCAGATTTCTTTGTTGGGATGGTGGTGTTGGCTTCAATGAGCTTGGTGAAAACACCGCCCATCGTTTCAATCCCGAGGGAAAGGGGAGTCACGTCCAGCAACAGGACATCCTTCACATCGCCGGTCAAGACCCCGCCTTGGATGGCAGCACCCACGGCCACCACTTCGTCTGGGTTCACACCTTTGGAGGGCTCCTTTCCGAAGTAGGCCTTCACCGCATCTTGCACGGCAGGGATTCGGGTTGAGCCACCCACGAGAATCACTTCGTCGATGTCGCTTTTGTCGAGACCGGCGGCTTTCAAGGCGCTCATGCAAGGCTCGATGGAGCGCTTCACGAGGCTGTCGACCAACTGCTCAAACTTGGCGCGGGTCAAGCTGCGAACAAGGTGCTTGGGCACGCCATCCACAGGCATGATGTAAGGAAGGTTGATCTCTGAACTTGTCGTGCTGGACAACTCGATTTTGGCCTTTTCCGCCGCTTCTTTCAAACGCTGAAGCGCCATGGGGTCCTTGCTAAGATCGAGGCCGCTGTTTTCAGATTTGAATTCATCCACGAGCCATTCGATGATGGCTTGGTCAAAGTCGTCACCGCCGAGGTGGGTGTCGCCGTCCGTGGAGAGCACTTCAAAAACGCCGTCACCGAGTTCGAGGATGCTCACGTCGTGCGTTCCACCACCCAAGTCGAAGACCACAATTTTTTGGTCTGTCGCCTTCTTGTCGAGTCCGTACGCCAACGCTGCCGCGGTGGGCTCGTTGATGATGCGCTTCACTTCAAGGCCGGCAATTTCACCGGCCTCCTTTGTGGCCTGACGCTGGCTGTCGTTGAAGTAGGCAGGAACCGTGATGACAGCACCCGTGACTTCCTGACCGAGGTATTCTTCCGCTGTACGCTTCATCTTCTGAAGCACCATGGCTGAGATTTCTTGCGGGGTGTATTGACGGTCGTCGATTTGGACACGGGGCGTGTTGTTGTCGCCTTTGACCA
>JBEARC010000127.1:0-21563 GCA_041163465.1 Bacteroidota bacterium | reverse complement strand
CATCCGGGATGAAAAGACCTCCCCCAAAATCCACAGAGGGCTCGAGTGTGAAGGTTTGTCCTTCCACACCCACAGCCAAATTCACAGGGTTGTTGGTGCATGAGGTGTAATTCAAAGGGTCCATGGTCCACAAAGGATCCGTGCTCACCTGCACAATGTAATTGGTCAGCTCAATGCTTTCACACCCTTGGTCATCCACGACATGCATTTGCAGTCGATAGATGCCTGGTTCCGTGTAGGCGTGACTTGCCCAACCCGAATCACCCTCAAAATCAATGACCCCATCACCCTCCCAGTCCCATTGCCAATGGGCAATGGTTCCACCGCCCGTGGCATAGGAGTCGGTGCCATCGTAAAGAACCTCGGTCCCCGGACAAACCCGGAAGGGTGCCGGATCATCGGTGTTGATCACTGGCATAGGCAACGCGCAGGGCTGTCCGCAGTTGATGCCTGCCGCGAAATTGCCACTGCTCCCTGCTCCTGAGGTGAAGTGAATGGTCAAACACCCTGTAGGATTGGCCTCCGTGGCTACTTGAATGGTGTTCTGAAGCTGGTCAAGTGTCCCCTGCGCAAGAATCGGAAACGCCGTGCTGTTCCCGTTGTGAACGGCAATTTCTGCGTTCACATCCAGGTCAAACACAGACCACTCAATCCAAATGGTGGTGTCGGGCGCCTCCGGGCAAAGCGTGATGGTGAAATCCTCGTTGGCTCCGTAAGGACCCGTGGAACTGCCCGAATCAACCAGGGCGTCACCACATCCCGTGATGGTGCCCTCATCGCTGATGGGAATCTGAGCATGTGCACCCACGGCCCAGGCCATGAGAAGGCACAGACCAAACGTTCGGGACAAGTGCAACAATGGGTTCATTTCATCCATGCTTCTGCGTTCAACAAGTATTGCTCCAACCAACGATCCACGCGTTCTTCCGAGGCCAACACCACCCAACTGCCATCCGACAGTGGATAAGCGATGGGTTGGGTGTTAGGACGGACAACGCCATCCAACAATGCCTTGGTCCATGCTGCCTTGGAGGCCCACACCACATTCTCGGTGACCAAACCCTCTTTGGGTTGAGCAACCTCCACAAATCCCTGGGAAATCATGACGGCGTCACGTGCGTGGTCGCGCCACGTGGCGTTCAGCTCAGTCACAGACAGGTTGTGGTGCGCCACAACTTCAGCCATTCCCGGCAGGTCAAGGGCGTCTTGAGCGGTGGAGGAGGCTGTCAGACTCCACAAAAACAAGGTGGCACCGAGGATGGGCCACCCCAAGGTTGTTTTAGTTCGCATAGGCTTCATCGTTGCAGGACGCATGGTGCGCGGCCGAAAGGTAATCGCAGTTTGGCAATCACAGGTTGCATTGCGTCTGTCACCACCCTGTCAGGATCAGAAAATGGCGTGAAAATTTGTGGGTCAGAAAATCTGTCTATCTTTGCCCCCCCTTAGCGAAGGGCGCACGACCTGGTAGCTCAGCCGGTTAGAGCATCTCACTTTTAATGAGAGGGTCCTGGGTTCGAGTCCCAGCCGGGTCACTACAAGGGCATCATCCCTGCACCGCCCAGGTGCTGAAATTGGTAGACAGGCATGGTTGAGGGCCATGTGTCCGTTTAGGGCGTGTGGGTTCGAGTCCCACCCTGGGCACGGAAACGGACAGCTTCTGCTGTCCGTTTTTCATTGCCCTCCCCCATTGCCCTCCCCCCCGTGCCAAGAAGACCCTGTGAAGGAGCCATCATTCATCCACTCCTTCGGATATTGTGGACGAAAATCACGGCACATGAGCGCAAACCCCATCGATTGGCATCAACAGGCACGAACCCGTTTTGCAGGAATCCTAGAGGCTGAATTGCTCGAGGAATTGTTTGTTCACGGACATCCCATGCGGGTCCCTGAGGGCACCATGCTGATGGACGTTGGACAACACATGGATGCTGTTCCACTGCTGCTCGAAGGGGCGATCAAGATCATGCGATTGGACCCCGAAGGAGATGAAATACTCCTGTATTTCTTGGAGTCCGGTGACAGCTGCGCACTCTCCATGGGGACCTACATGGGTGCAGCCAAAAGCAGCATTCGCGCGGTCACTGAGCGTGACACATCCTTGGTGATGATTCCAGCAGCCGTGGGTCAATCCTGGATGCGCACCTACCCTTCTTGGTCTGCCTTTGTGATGGAAAGCTATCAATCGCGTTTGGAAGAAATGCTCACAGCGATTGATGCCTTGGCTTTCATGGACCTGCCCACGCGTTTGAAGCGTTATCTGAGCGACAAGGTCAAAATTCAAGGAGACACCACACTTCACACCACACACCAAGACATTGCCAACGATCTTCATACGTCTCGCGTCGTAGTCTCCCGGTTGCTGAAAAGCCTCGAACGACAGGGTGTCTTGAGCCTGCATCGCAACGCGGTGCATATGCATGAATTCTAGGCGTTGGATGGCGCAACCCACCGCCCCATTCGGTCACCAGTGTCACAAAGAGACCTCCTGTCAAACCCTACATTCGCGGGACATCTCGATTCCTTCCGCCCGTGAAGTTCCCCTCGTTCCTCCCCTTTCTTGAATGGCTTCCCAACTACAGTCGCGCCGATTGGCGAGGTGATTGGCCGGCGGGATTAACCGTTGGAATCATGCTCATCCCACAGGGGATGGCTTATGCCATGATCGCGGGCCTTCCGGTGGTGTATGGACTGTACGCGGCACTGCTTCCCCAAATCGTGTATGGTTTTTTGGGCACGTCACGACATCTTGCTGTGGGTCCTGTGGCAATGGACAGCCTCCTTGTGGCAGCTGGACTCACTGGACTCGCTTTGGCTGGGTCGGAACATTACATCTCGCTCGCTTTGCTCCTTGCCTTGATGATGGGCCTTCTGCAATGGGGCATGGGCATGTTGCGGTTGGGATTCCTGGTCAATTTTCTTTCGCGACCGGTTATCAATGGGTTCACAAGCGCGGCTGCCTTGATTATCGGGCTCAACCAGCTGCCCCATTTGCTGGGAATTCAGAGTGTTCGAAGCAACCAAATCCACACCTTGCTGGTGGGTTTGGTTGAAGCTATGCCGCAGTTGAACCTCCCAACCCTCGTTGTGGGCCTGGTTGGAATTGCTGGGCTGGTGGGGCTCAAACGATGGGCACCACGCATTCCAGCAGCCTTGACGGTGGTCATTTTGAGCATTGTCGCCTCATGGGGATTGGGATTTCAAGACATGGGAATTCGTGTGGTTGGGGAGATCCCAGAAGGTCTTCCTGGCTGGAGGATGCCGGTGTGGACCCCCTCGGACATTCAAACCCTCCTCCCCACTGCGTTGACGCTTGCCTTGGTGGCGTTCATGGAGGCCATCAGTGTGGCCAAAGCCATCGAAGAGCGGCATGGCTATGAGGTCGATGCCAACCAGGAACTCCGGGCTTTGGGGCTTGCCAACGTGGTGGGGTCGTTTTTCCAGAGCTATCCTTCGACGGGTGGATTTTCCAGAACGGCGGTGACAGAACAAGCCGGTGGAAAAACCCCTGTGACAGCTTGGATTGCAGCGCTGGTCATCGCCTTGACCTTGGTCGCATTGACTCCCCTGTTTTTCCATCTGCCGAATGCTGTGCTTGCGGCCATCGTCATGGTTGCGGTGGCCGGCTTGGTAGACGTCCAATATCCCCGCGTCTTGTGGAAACAAGACCGCGTTGAGGCCGGCATCTTGGGATTGACCTTGGTGGTCACCCTTGCCTTGAGTTTGCCCCTAGGCATTGGCACGGGTGTGGTGCTGTCCCTTGCATACAATGTCCGACGCATGATGACTCCGCATGTGGCGGTGTTGGGAGATGTCGGAGGCGCCTACCGCAACGTCACTCGATTTCCACAAGCCATCACAGTCCCAGAAGTGCTGATTGTCCGGTACGATGGTGCGTTGCATTTCGCCAACCAAGCGCATTTCCGTGCAACCATGACATCACTGACCCATTCCAAGGGCCAGGCCCTTGAGGTGGTGATTCTCAGGGCCGACACCATTTCGTACATGGACGCTTCTGCACGCGCGATGCTTCGTGCCTTGATTGATGAGTGGAAACCATCAGGAATTCGACTTTGTCTGGCAGGTGCCATCGGCCCAGTCAGGGATGCCCTTGCTTCGGATGGGTTGATCGGAAACGACCAGGTATGCTGTCACCTCAACGTACAGGACGCCATGATGGAATGGCGTTCCCCGGGAACAGTCCCTTCCTTGAACCAGGCCATGGCGCAACAACATCGTTCGCATGGGGCCTGAGACGTACCCCGCGTCACAGCCTTGTGTGACCCAAGTCAACCAAAGCCTCTCATCCTCAGCCGTACTTTTGAACCTGTAATCGCCCCACACAGGGGCGACCAATGACAACAGCAGAAGAGAACCACAGAATCATGGAAGTCAAACAGATTTACACCGGATGCCTCGCCCAAGGGGCCTATTACATCGAAAGCAATGGCGAAGTGGCCATTGTCGATCCGCTGCGCGAGGTACAGCCCTACATCGACCTCGCCAACGAACGCGGAGCCAACATCAAGTACGTACTCGAAACGCACTTTCACGCCGACTTCGTGTCGGGTCACGTGACACTGGCTGAGAAGACGGGCGCGCCCATTGTGTTTGGCCCCCATGCAAATCCGGATTTTCAAGCCCACATTGCGACAGATGGCGAGCGCCTGAAACTCGGCAACGTGGAGATCGAGGTGTTGCACACGCCAGGCCACACCATGGAGAGCACGACTTTCTTGTTGCGCGACGAGGCAGGCAATCCGCACGCGATCTTCTCCGGCGATACGCTGTTCTTGGGAGACGTGGGGCGTCCTGATTTGGCCCAAAAAAGCGACCTCACCATCGAAGACCTCGCCAGCCACCTCTACGACAGCCTTCGCAACAAGATCATGACCTTGCCGGACGACACCATTGTCTACCCTGGACATGGTGCTGGCTCAGCGTGCGGCAAGAACATGAGCAAGGAAACGGTGGGAAGCATTGGCGACCAAAAAGCCACCAACTACGCCCTGCGCGCCGACATGACGCGCGAGGAATTCATCAAAGAAGTCACCGACGGGTTGATGCCACCTCCTGGTTACTTCCCCATGAACGTGGTCATGAACAAGCAGGGGTACGACAGCATTGACGAGGTCATGCAGCGAGGCAGCCACGCCCTTTCCCCCGAGGCTTTTGAAGCTGCTGCGAATGAAACGGATGCCGTCATGCTCGACGTTCGATCCACCGATGAGTTCATTCAGCGCCACGTTCCTCGCGCGACCTTCATTGGCTTGAATGGTGGATTTGCACCCTGGGTTGGCGCCATGATTGTGGATGTCAAGCAACCCATTCTGCTCATCGCCAATGAAGACCAAATCGACGAGGCGGTCATGCGTTTGTCACGGGTGGGATTCGACAACATTTTGGGCTACCTCGAAGGAGGGCTCGACGCTTGGGTGGCAGCAGGAAAGGAGACAGACTGCATCCAAACCATCGATGCCCATGGATTGGCCAAGGTGATGCAAGCCGACCCCAACACCAAGGTCGTGGATGTCCGAAAGGACGGAGAGTACCTCTCCGAGCATGTCCAAAACGCAATCCACGTGTCTTTGGAGTACCTCGTCAACAACCTCGACCGCATCCCCAAGGAAGATACATTCTACCTCCATTGTGCAGGTGGCTATCGCAGCCTGATTGCGCACTCCGTCCTCAAAGCCAAGGGATACCATCACGGCATTGACGTCCTCGGTGGATTCAAGGCCATCTCCGAGTCCGATGTACCCAAAACGGACTATGTCTGTCCGAGCACGTTGAAGTGAATTCGTGGGAAACCACACACAAGCACGGCGAAAGATTCATGGTTCTGATGGTCCTGTGAACACCGTCGGGAGCGGGGTGGCGAAGGTGTGAGATTTGGATTCAGTTTCTCTACCTTTGCCGCCCATTCTTACCCGGGTGGCGAAATTGGTAGACGCGCAGTCTTCAGGCGGCTGTGCCTTCGGGCGTGCTGGTTCGAGTCCAGTTCCGGGTACGCAAAAGCCTTGGCAATGCCAAGGCTTTTTGGTTTCTTGCCCCTCCCTTGAAGGAATGCACCATCCCATGGGGGCTTGGAGCCTCTTCCCTCCTACTTTCGCATCATGGTTCAAGGCGAACAGCTCTCTCCCCAACGTTTGAGGCATGTGGCCTTGGCGGACGCGACCAAACCCTTGGTCGTGGCTGGCCCTTGCAGCGCTGAGAACCGTGACCAGGTACTGACCACGGCGAGCGCGCTCGCAGCCATGGGAGGTATTACGTTCTATCGTGCGGGGCTGTGGAAACCAAGGACCCGCCCCAACTCGTTCGAAGGATTGGGGCAAGAGGCGCTGGCCTGGTTGGCCGAGGCCCAACAAGCCACTGGGCTGCGTGCCATCACCGAAGTGGCCACGCCTGAACATGTGGAAGCCATTCTGAAGTCGGGGTTGACTGCCGTATGGATCGGGGCGCGAACAACTGCGAGTCCATTCGCAGTGCAAGCCTTGGCGGACGCCATGCGGGGCACCCACCTCACGGTGTTGGTCAAAAACCCAATGCACGCTGACCTGAAGCTTTGGATAGGCGCCATCGAGCGAATCATCCAATCAGTTGGGGACGATGTTGGAGCCTTGCATCGCGGATTTTCAAGTTACGGATCGGCAGAGTTTCGCAACGCCCCCATGTGGGAGATTCCCATTGCTCTTCGTGCAGAATTGCCAGACATTCCCTTGCTCTGTGATCCATCGCACATTGCGGGAAAAAGCCATTTGGTGCAAGACGTGGCACAACGGGCCATGAATCTTGGCATGGAAGGTTTGATGATCGAATGTCACCCCTGTCCCGCCGAGGCACTCAGCGATGCTGAACAGCAAGTCACACCGGATCAACTCCTTGTCATCCTGCAAAGTCTTGACATCCCCACATCAGGAATTGGAGGACACGAAGACCGAAACACTTTGGAAGAACTGCGGATGCAAATCGACAGTGTCGACGAGCAATTGCTCCAACTCTTGAGCAAGCGAATGGACCTGGCGCGAACCATTGGACACTTGAAGCACAAGAACCGTTGGTCCCTTCTGAGCGTGGCGCGATGGCGTGACATCATGGCCTCCCGAGAGCATTGGGGCCAACAGTTGGGCTTGAACCAAGGCTTTTTAGGTCGCATTTTGGCATCCGTGCACGAAGAGAGCATCCGCGTTCAAGGAGACGAGGCTGACAAAAGAAGGGCGTCTCGAAAAAAATAACATCCACACAAAACGCTTGTTTTCAGTGTTTTAGTTCAGAATAAACTGTCGTGAGGCGGTTTTTTTTGCGTGGTTGGTAACCTTTTTTGATATGAGGGCGTAAAGGACCTTGGTTTTGGTTAACCGCGCTCTCCGGAGCGCACGAATCAGGCGATTTGGTTGAAGGGGCTCCTCAAACGTGAGGGCCCCTTTTTTCATGGTTCTTGTTGGGTAAACATCGCAATCCAAATGGACCGGCTGAGTCGATAAATCAAGGGCAGCAAAATGAGAAGCAGGCTGATTCCAGTCAGCAAAAAGGTTCCCGGATGGGTGAACATCCCAAACTCCATCCACCCCCACGCGTCGAAGCACTTCAGCGCGACAAGAACGGCAACCCACAAGGCCACGGTCAAGGCATAACTGACGTAGGCCGCGCCAAAATAAAATCCCGGTTCCCTCTCAAAGTCTTCACCACAAGACGCGCATTGTGCATTCATCTTGGCAGTGTGTTGGGGGAGGTAGGCATTGGGCTCTACAAACAAGGTTCCCTCTCCACACCGAGGGCAGCGATTCCTGAGGATCCATGTCAATTTGGGCATGCGCAAAGGTGCGTCATCTTCCCCAACCTTGCGTAACTCAGGTCGCGCGACAGCGGGCAACTTGGTGGTCAATGCCCTTGCTGGAGCGCGCAGAGTTCGGCATACCGGCCGGCCTTGGTCATCAAGTCATCGTGGCAGCCTTGCTCAACCACGCGCCCTGCCTCCATCACTGCAATGAGATCCGCTTGTCGAATGGTGGACAACCTGTGAGCAATCACAAGCACGGTCACTCCCTCAAAGGCTGCCCCGAGAGCCTCTTGGATGATGGACTCGGACGATGCGTCCAGGGCCGAGGTTGCCTCGTCGAGAATCAGCACCTCGGCATTGCGGTACAAGGCACGAGCCAACGCAACCCGTTGACGCTGACCGCCACTGAGCTTCCCTCCACCATCGCCCACAGGTGCATGCAAGCCCTCGGGCAGCTGGTCTGTGAATTCCGTAACGTGCGCTGTCTTCGCGACGCGAGCGACACGGTCCATGTCCGGCACTTCCTCCCCCAACGCAATGTTTTGGGCGATGCTTCCATGAAACAACAACGCATCTTGGGTCACCACAGCCAATGTGCATCGCCACGCACGGCCACTGACTCCACGTAAGTCCATGTCATCCACGTACACAGCACCTTGATCGGGGTCGGCAAACTTGCTCAAAAGATGAGCCACCGTGGTCTTTCCTGAACCCGAGGCCCCTACAAGGGCCACCACCTTTCCTCGGGGCAACTCCAAATCCACGCCCCGAAGTGCGGCCTCTTGTTGACCGGGATAGGCGTACGTCACCCCTTCAAATCGGATGCCTCGCCGCATGCTCAACTTGACAGACTGGTGGTGCTTCTGGATCGCGATGTCATGCTCGGGTGCAGCATCCTGAAACAAGGCTTGCAGCCGCTCCATCGATGCGACGCCTTTGGACACCCGGAACAGCCCATCGGAAAGCGAGCGGGCAGGCGGAATGATTTGGGAAAACACCACCAAATACCCGATGAACCAATCCCCGGTCAAGCCCGCATTTCCTCGCAGGACAAGGGTACCCCCGTAACCCAAGAGGAGGGCCATCACCGACAACGAGATCACCTCACTCATCGGAGATGACATGCTCTCACGCCTGTGCATTCGACGCATCGCCTTGAAGTGTGCATCGTTCCTGACTTGATAGGAAGTTGCAAAAGAGGATTCGGCATTGAATGCCTTCACAATGCGCATGCCCACCAAAGACTCCTCGAGAACCGAAACCAGTTGACCCAGTTCCTCCTTGCCTTTCAACGCGTGGCGTTTGAGACGTTTGGCCCATCGGCTGATGAGCCACCCCGAAAGCGGCAACAGCAAAAAGGCAAACAACGTCAGTTTCCAGCTCATCACCACAAGCGTGATCAAACTCACCACAATCATCAAGGGTGCCTTCAACAGGGCCTCCAGCGATCCAATGACCGAATGTTCCACCTCCATCAAATCGTGGGTGAACCGGCTGACAATGTCACCCCTCTTGGATTCGGTGAACCACGACATGGGCATGGTGAGCATGCGTTCGTAGTGAACCTGCCTCAGGTCACGACTGACGCCTGAACGAATCCCGGCCATGACATACAGCGCTGCGTATTGAACCGCGTTTTTCAACAGGGCGAGCACCACCATGGTCAAGCACAAACCCACCAAGGCTTGGGATGCGCCGTGGGTTTGGACCCACAGATCAAACCACCGACTCACCGCTCCCAACACCCCCGCCCCATCTCCCACCGCCTCAGGTGCGGATGTGCCAAACAAAATGCGCAAAAAAGGCACCACAGACAGAAACGTAAACAAACTCAGCACGGCAGCCAAGGCGTGCAGCATTCCAATCAGCACCACCTGACCACGCCGGTGCCGAATCAACGGGACCAAGGCCCTTAAGGCCTTCATCCTCGAACCAATTGAGAGGCGTAACCGAGGTAATTGGACGGTGCGATGGCCCGCAATTCCGCCTTGACTCCCTCACCCACATCCAGACCATCGATGAACAACGCGATCACCTCTTGGTTGATGGTGCCATGCGTGCGCGTCAAGGCCTTGAGTGCCTCGTAAGGCTCTGGGTAAGCCTCCCGACGAAGCACTGTTTGGATGGCCTCGGCCACCACAGCCCAGTTGGATTCGAGATCCGCCGCAAGCTTGTCGGCATGAAGCACAAGCTTCCCCAAGCCTTTTCGGGTAGAATGCATCGCGATGACACTGTGCCCCATGGGAACGCCTAGGTTGCGAAGGACGGTGCTGTCTGTCAAGTCGCGCTGAAGTCGAGACACAGGAAGCTTGTCAGAAAAATGGGCCAGCAAGGCGTTGGCAACACCTAAATTTCCTTCGCTGTTTTCAAAATCGATGGGGTTGACTTTGTGAGGCATCGCAGAAGACCCAACCTCGCCAGCGACAATCCGCTGTTTGAAGTAGTCCATGGAGATGTAGGTCCAGACATCGCGGTCCAAATCGATGAGCACGGTGTGAATGCGACGCAAGGCATCGCACCACGCGGCCAGGTGATCGTAGGGTTCAATTTGCGTGGTCACAGGCGTGCGCGTCAACCCCAGGACGTCTTCCACAAATACCCTTCCGAAGGCCAGCCAATCAATGTGAGGATAGGCCACATGATGGGCATTGAACTGCCCCGTAGCACCTCCAAATTTTGCCGCATACGTCGATTCGGCCAAGGATGCCCGTTGACCTCTCAGTCGATCCACAAACACCTGAAACTCTTTCCCCAAAGTCACTGGGGAGGCAGGCTGACCATGGGTACGGGCCAACATGGGGACTTCCTTCCACTCCAAAGCGAGACGCGAGAGATCGTCAATGATGGCATCCAACAAGGGCAAAATGACGCCTTCCGTGGCTCGTTTCACGGTGAGAGGTACTGCTGTGTTGTTCACGTCTTGGGACGTCAACCCGAAATGAACAAACTCCTTCCATGCCCCCACACCCAAACGCTCCATGCGGTCCTTGACAAAATACTCCACCGCCTTGACGTCATGGTTGGTCACCCGTTCCTTGTCCTTCACCCATTGCGCATCCTCGTCAGAAAAATTCCGATAGATGTCGCGAAGGTCCTCGATGCGTTGGTCAGGGAAATCGTCCAATTGCGGCACATGAGATGCAAGCGCAATGAAATACTCAACCTCCACCTCCACGCGGTGGTGAATGAGGCCAAATTCAGACATCCAGGGAGAAAGCGATTCAGTGTGGCGGCTGTACCTGCCGTCGACGGGTGAAATGGCGTGAAGCATGTGCTGGAATCAAAGCCCAAAGGTACTGAACTGCAGAAAGCCGTGGCTACCTTGGGCCCCATGCGTTTGCACACGATTCACACCGGCAACTTCAAGCTTGATGGAGGCGCCATGTTTGGGGTTGTTCCTCGACAACTTTGGTCCAAGACCAATCCACCCGACGCACTCAACCTCTGCACGTGGGCCATGCGATCCCTGTTGGTCGAATGTGGTGACCGATTGGTGTTGGTGGATTGTGGAATCGGAAACAAACAATCCCAAAAATTCTTCAGCCACTACCACCTTCATGGAGATCATTCCTTGGAGGGAAGCTTGGCGCAAGCCGGATTTGTGAAAGAAGACATCACCGATGTTTTCCTCACACATCTTCACTTTGACCACGTGGGTGGCGGCGTCACCAGGCGACAAGATGGCGTGCTCGTGCCAACGTTTCCCAACGCGAGGTATTGGTCTACCCAGGATCATTGGGATTGGGCCACACAACCCAATCCACGTGAAAAAGCGTCGTTTTTGTCGGAAAACATGCTACCCCTTGCTGAATCGGGGCAGCTGCACATGGTGAAGCGCGAAGGACGGATCTCGCGCCATGCGATGGGCATCGAAGGATGGGACGTATTCTTTGCCGATGGTCACACAGAAAGCCAAATGATCCCATTGATCCAACAGGCGGGGAAACCCACCATGGCCTTCATGGCGGATCTCTTGCCAAGCACGGGGCACATCCCGTTGGCCTATGTCATGGGTTATGACACACGCCCCCTGCTGACTTTGGAAGAGAAAAAGCTGTTCCTTGACACCGCAGCGGATGAAGGATGGGTGTTGTTCCTCGAACATGATGCAGAACACGCCGCGTGCACTGTGAAACACACAGACAAAGGTGTTCGCCTCGATCAAGCCGCCCCTTCGTGGCAGGAATTGATGGGCTGACCCCATTGATGGGCTGATTTCAGTCCAGGGATTTCAGTCCATTGACAAGGCGAGATGCCAATCCCGGCCCTTCGTAAATCATGCCGGAATAGATTTGAACAAGGCTCGCGCCGGCATCGAGTTTTTCTCTGGCAGCTGCCACGCTGTCTACACCTCCGACACCCACAATGGGGAAGCGCCCGCCACTCTTCATGGCCAAGTGACGAACCACCTCCGTGGAACGTGCACGAACAGGAGCCCCACTTACGCCACCCGCTCCCATGGCAGCAACCTCCTCCGCTGAGGTGACCAAGCCATCCCGTGAAATCGTGGTGTTGGTGGCAACCACACCATCCACTTCTTCTTCCAGCACAAGATCCACAATGTCATCCAGTTGTCCGTCCGTCAAATCTGGCGCGATCTTCAAAAAGACCGGTCTTGTGCCAGGATGCATCCTGTTTCTCGCAACGACAGCACGGAGGAGCTTGGACAGCGGCTCCTTGTTCTGCAATTCCCTGAGTCCCGGAGTATTGGGCGAACTCACATTGACAACAAAGTAATCGACATGGGCATGCAGGTTGTCAATGCAAGCGAGGTAATCGTCCACAGCCCGGTCATTGGGTGTGATTTTGTTCTTGCCGATGTTCCCTCCCACCACAAGTCCCCTGGGCCGTCTCACAAGCCGTCCCACCGCGGGCACCAACCCTTCGTTGTTAAACCCCATTCGGTTCAAGACGCCTCGATCCTCAACCAACCTGAACAACCGTGGTTGAGGGTTTCCAGCTTGTGCACGAGGTGTCAACGTACCAATTTCCACAAAGCCAAAGCCAAGCATTGCCAACGCATCCAGCCAACGGGCATCCTTGTCAAATCCCGCCGCCAATCCAACCCTGTTGGGAAAGGTCAATCCAGCCACCGTCACTTCTTGGCCTTGGTTGCGTCGTGCCACTCGCCTCATCATCCACCACCTTACGCCTGGAACCTTGGAAACCATGACCAGCAAATCCATGGCAACATGGTGTGCCTTTTCCGGAGACAACAGGAAAAACAGGGGTTTCAGGAGGTTTTGGTACACGGCACGAAAGTACCTCAGACCCCCAGGATTTACCCCTTGTTGTGGAAAACCCTGTGGATAGCGTGCATTACGTCCACCGGGACTTCGCCAACACCAGGTCCTAGCTTTGAATCCCAAGGATGAAGAACTTGGGTCTCCTCAGCTGGTTGTCAAAGAAGAAGCTCACCGATGAACAGGTGGCCAACATCTTCGTGAACACGTCATTTGAAACCGTCGAAAAAGGATGGCCACAAGTGGCGGCCTTCCTGAATTCAGCGCCGGAACTTGACAGTTGCCCCAACCTTGATCCCGAAGACTATGGAAGGTTTTTGATGGTTGTGGTTTCCGCCAACCTCGGCCTGATTCCCAAACATTTCCCGCCCGGTGTGGACCGTGCGATCATCCAACGGTGCTGTGCGAAGTTTGGCATGGCCTTGGGACTCCCACCCGAAGCGTTTGCCAAAAAGGTGAAGGAATTCCGCAGTTTCATGAAGGAAATCAATCGCCCGAGCAAAAACACGTTGACAGCCATGACCCGTGCTGTGTGTTACAAGTACGGCGTGATTGCCCATCAAGAGCCCTATTTCAGGGACATGAATGTTCCCAACCCCATTTTGCAGAAAAACTTGCGGGAAGTGATGGAACACTTCCTCTGGGATTGGGAGGAGTTCGTTGGCCAGTACAAGGTGGTCAAAACCGTGGAAGAAGAGGCCTGATTGCCTCGAATTCCATCCGTTTGCGAAACAACGCCTTGGCTTCTGATTCGCTCTTTGGCCTCACCGAACCAATCGGTCCATATCCCGAGAAACGTCCTTTTCCTTCAAACTCTCTCTCTTGTCATGGAGCTTCTTGCCTTTGGCCACGGAAAACTTCAGTTTGGCATAGCCGCTCGGAGCGACGAACAACAGCGTAGGCACAAGCGTCACCCCCACGTCTTTAACCTTCTTTTCAATTTTCCTCAATTCCGTGCGCTGGAGCAGCAATTTCCTTTTTCTCCGCGCATCTTGGGGCATATAACCGGCATTGGGATATTCGGCCACGTACATGTTGTGAACCCAAAGTTCTCCTCGATCCAACCGGCAGTACGATTCTGTGATGCTCGCCTTGCCCGCGCGGATGGACTTAATTTCCGAGCCTGACAACACGAGGCCGGCGGTGAATTCGTCCGTCAAGAAATACGTGAAGGACGCCTTTTTGTTTTTGATTTCCACCGGCATGAGGCGAAGTTACATCGACGACAAGTTGGATGGGCACGCGTTCATCGTGAACTTGGCACCGATGTCCAATTCCACTTCGCCCCCACGAACCAAGGAGCGTGATTCCTTGAAATGCATGCCCAAAGTCGAGTTGCACTGCCACCTGGAATTGGCTTTCAGGGCTTCGACGTTGCAGCGTTGGGCATGTGACATGGGCATGGACGTGGGAACGCGAGAAACCTTCAACAAAGCCTTTTTGGTCCAAGAGCCTATGCAAGACCTCCCGAGTGTCTTGCACAAGTTTCTCAACACCAGGGATGTCATCGACACAGAAGAGAAAGTGGAGAGACTTGCCTTTGAAGTGTGCGAGGACATGCATCTGCAAAGCAACGTGCGAGTCCTTGAACTGCGCTACGCTCCCTCCTTTTTGCTTGACGTCCATCCCGCGATGAATGCCGACCGCATGCTGGAAGCGATCCTGCGAGGCATTCGTCGCGCCGAGTCCGCCTACCCGATGGTGGTGGGACTCATTGGCTTGCTCCAGCGGATCAAATCAGTGGACGAAAACACGCGGTGGTGCGATTGGATCTTGGAGCGGAAGGAACACTTTGTGGGGGTGGATTTGGCCGACGACGAGGTGGCGCATCCTGCCGAGCCTTTTGCCCCCTTGTTTCGCAAGGCCAAATCCCAAGGACTTGGAATCACCGTCCATGCAGGGGAGCCCAACGTTTCAGGAGCTGCCAAAAACATTTGGGTGGCCATTGACGAGCTGGGAGCGGACCGCATTGGCCATGGTGTCCAGGCCATTCACGACGATGTTCTCATTGAACGTCTGGCACGCGAATGCATACCCCTTGAATTGTGCCCTTGGAGCAACGTGTTGACACAGGCCGTTCCCAACCTTGCAATGCACCCCTTCAAAGCATTGATGGATCGCGGTGTCCAAACCACCCTCAACACCGACGACCCAGGGGTGATGGATGTGACCCTCTTGGACGAATGCCATCATATGATGCAACACCAAGGCATGACGCTCAGTGATTTGGCGCAATGCAACGATTGGGCTCGCCGCGCGTCCTTCATTCCAAAGGAACGCGTGGCCAAGGTTTGGCCCAACCCCCTTCCCTAAGTCCTTCCCCGTGACCTCATTCGCATGCTTTCATTGACCCGACTCCTCTTCGTTGCAGGCTTGGCCAGCCACGTTCTCCTTTCCCAAGGACAAACCCAAACCGTGGGCGTCTTTTTGAATTCCGAATCCAGTTTCAACGGCTACACACTCCTCGATCCGATGGGGAGCGCCAACACCTACTTGATTGACAACTGCGGACAGGTCATCAACACGTGGACCAGCGAATTCAATTCAGGCGGGTCGTGCTACTTGCTGGAAGATGGCAGTTTGATCCGAGGCTGTCGGATGACCGGCTCCTTTTTCGGGGGAGGTGTTGGCGGTCGGTTGGAACGACGATCGTGGAACAATGAACTGCTCTGGAGTTTGGACTGGGCGGACAGCTCCATCCATCACCACCATGATTTTGCGTGGATGCCCAATGGACATGTGTTGGTGTTGGCATGGGAGGCCAAAACCGAAGAAGAGGCCGCCCTCGCAGGCAGACTGAACCCCCAAGCGATGTGGCCCGAGGTCGTGACGGAAATAGTCCCGACCCTTCCCTCAGGGGGCGAGGTGGTCTGGGAATGGCATGCGTGGGACCACCTTGTCCAGGATACCGACCCCACCTTGCCCAACTTCGGTGACCCCTCGGATTTTCCCGGGCGACTGAACATCAACCATGGCGGTATTGGAGGACCGGGAGGACCGGGGTCTTCATCCAGCGGCGATTGGACCCATGCCAATGCCGTGTTTTACAATGAAACATTGGACCAAATCGTGTTAAGCTCACGAAGCTTTCATGAAATTTGGGTCATTGACCACAGCACAACAACGGCGCAAAGTGCCGATTCCGGAGGAGATTTGATGTACCGTCAAGGCAATCCCATCACCTACGGAAGAGGAACTGAAGATGACCAAATGTTCTTTGGTCAACACGACGTGCAATGGATCCCTGAAGGTCATCCCATGGAAGGACAGTTCCTCATCTTCAACAATGGGAGTCGACCCGAATGTTTGTGCTCCAGCATAGATGTTTGGGATCCCCCCGTGCAAGAGGATGGCAGCTACGCCTTGGAGGATGGACTGCCATTCGGACCCGAATTCCTGAGTTGGACCTATCCGGCTGAACTGGACGTTTCGTTTTTCAGTCCCAACATCAGTGGGGTTCAGCCCCTACCCAACGGAAACATGCTGGTTTGTGAAGGGGCAAGCGGCCATGTGTTTGAGGTCACTCTCGAAGGCAATGTGGTGTGGGATTACGTGAATCCCGAAGGAAACTTTGGAATCGTCCCACAGGGCACGGAACCCATTCAAAATTCTGTCTTCAGGGCCTACCGGTACGGTCCTGACCACCCCGGCATCTCCAGCCAGGACCTGACGCCTGGGCCGCTGCTTGAAGGAGACGACCTGACAGATTGTGAGATTTTCGCTTCTCAAGACACGACTTCCACTGAAGCCGTGGAAGGGGCAGACGCTGGTTTGCATTCGGGGGTTCGTGTGTTTCCCAACCCGGCCTCTGACCTCCTTCATGTTCAGGGGCAACGTGCCACATCTTGGGCCATCCACTCCATGCACGGCCAACACGTCATGAGCGGCCATTTGGACGTCAATTCTGCCGCAACGATTGAAATTCATACCTTGCATCCTGGCATATGGCTTCTCACATTGACCCGCGAAGCCACCCGCCAAACCATTCGCTTTGTCAAAACCCATTGATTGTTTTAACCCCGATTTACATTCCCATGAGACACATTCTCTCGTTGGCCTTGTTTGCCTGTTTCCTTGCTCCCCTCTCTGCCCAAAACACCGTGGGAACCATGGTGTACGAATCTGACCAAACCTTCGATGGGTACAACATGGTCATCCCATTGTTCGGAAAGGATGTCATGCTGGTCGACATGTGCGGAGAAGTAGTCCACTCCTGGGAGTCTGCCGATACGATTCGCTGTGCCACTTGGTCCTACTTGCAAGACAACGGTGATTTGGTCATGACACTTCGAGAGGCGAATGTTGCAGGTGACGTCATTTGGACGGGAGGTGGCGGCGAAATCATTGAACGCCGGACTTGGAACAATGAACTGCTTTGGTCGTACCACCTGAACGACAGCCTTCGCAGGTTGCACCATGACATTCATGTTTTGGACAATGGAAACGTATTGGCCTTGGTCTGGGAACTGAAAGACAGCCTGGAGTACGTGGAGGCCGGAGGTGACATCTCTCTGATTGACGACGTCTTGTGGTCTGAGGCAATCTATGAATTGCAGCCCAACGCCTCGGGTGGCGCGGATGTGGTGTGGGAATGGCATGCGTGGGATCACTTGGTGCAAGATTTTGATCCCACCAAAGCCAACTACGGCGTGGTTGCCGATCACCCTGAGAAAATCAACCTCAACTACCACGTGGGCGATCCGCAGTTGCCTGTGGCCGATTGGTTGCATTTGAATTCCATCCATTACAACCCGGTGTTTGGTCAAATCATCGTCAGTGTGCCCACGTTCAGCGAGGCCTGGATCATCGACCACGCGGGAAACAATTCAGGAACCTTGATGTGGCGCTGGGGCAATCCGCAGGCCTATGACCGCGGAACTGCTGATGACCAACTCTTGCACTTCCAGCACGACGTCCGATGGGCCTACGAAGGGTTGCAATTGTCCGATCCCAACTATGGCAAAGTCACCGTTTTCAACAACAGGGTCCCCGACAGCACAGGGATGCACAGCGAGGCCTCCATCATCGAGCCTGTATACGATTTGTACGAAAACCTCTACGTCATGGACCCCGTGACCAACACGTACCTCCCAAGCAATTTTGACGACGTGTATGCGGCCCCCACCCCCTCAGACTTGTTCAGCCCCATCACCTCCAACTACCAAATTTTGCCAGGCGGGCACAGCTTGATTTGCGAAGGAAACCAAGGCGACGCCATCGAATTGAATGAAAACCAGGAGGTTGTGTGGAGATACCGTGTCCCACTTTCTTCCACGGGAGTGAATCTTCCCCAACCTGTCGCGCAAGGAACCATGCTTGCGCCGATGCAAAATTTGGTTTTCCGCATGGAGCGTTTTGGACTGAATCATCCCGCGTTTGAAGGTCAAAACCTCAGTCCTCAAGGTGTGATTGAGTTGAATCCTTCCCCCCTTGCTTCCTGCGCCATGATGGAAGGATGCACGGATCCCTTGGCTTGCAACTATGACAGCACAGCGACTGGACCTTCCGTGAATTGCAACTACAACAACCCGAGTTTCGAGGCAACTTCCATGTTCGTGCTTGGTGAATTGAATTTGGAATTGGGGTGCAATGGCGGCTATGCCGTATCCGAGAGCCTTCCTGTGATGCTTGTCGAAACGGACAATGGCATGACATGGGAATTCGATCCTGTGACTGAACAAATCCTGATCGACAATGGGTACGAGCTCTTGGTCATGGACTTGACCAACCAGTTGGTGAGCTTGTGTGGCGACTCGTTGAACGTCCTTGATGGCATGGGTAACGAATACAGCCTTGCCTACGACGGCACAGGTTACATCAACGAACTCTATGGTGGATACATCGCACCAGCCAGCAATTTCGAAGAAGGTTGTGGCTTTGAGTTCGCCTGCAACTACGACCCCTGTGCCCTGTACAACTTTGACCTGTGCGAATTCCTCGACGTTGAGGTCACCGTGACTTCGGACAGTGGCTCCGGCGATGGCATGGCATCGGCATCGGCATCAGGTGGCGTGGAGCCTTACACCTACGGCTGGTATGAAGCCGACGGCGACGATGCATTCGCTTTTGGAACGGAGGTTGACGGCTTGGTCGCAGGCGATTATTACGTCATCGCCGTGGACAGCACCGGATGCATTGGAGACGTTGATTTTGTGATTGAAACGGTGGATGGTCTTCTTGAGTCTCGTGACATGCTTACCCTGTTTCCCAATCCAGCCAGCGATTTATTGACCATTCAATGGACATCCCGCAAACAAGGCGTGATCCGCGTCGTGGACATGTCAGGACAGGAAGTCATTACTCAAGAACATCGTGGATTGCAGTCGATTGTGAATCTCAGCGATCTGCCACAAGGAACCTACCTCCTTCAGTTGGTTCATCCACAGGGAGTCCAAACCGAACGCATTCAGATCATTCGCTGAGCGCAATTCATGTCGATTTGACAACAAAAGCCCGGACCGTTGGTCTGGGCTTTTCTTCTGTGATTGGTTCTAACTTGCCCTCCATGACCACAAGCATTCTCTCTCATCTTGACGACGGGGTGATGACCATCACCTTGAACCGACCTGACGTGTTCAACAGCTTTGATCAAACCATGGGCAGAGCCTTTCAACAAGCACTCGACGATGCCGCCAATGACGCATCGGTGCGATGTGTTGTCATTCGCGGTGAAGGCCGAGCCTTCTGCGCAGGCCAAGATTTGAAAGAGGTGACTTCTGAAACTTCACCAGGATTCAAAATCATTGTCGAAGAAACTTACAACCGCAGCATTCGTCGGATTTGTGCCATGAACAAGCCGGTGATCGCCGCCGTGAATGGCGTGGCTGCTGGCGCTGGTGCCAACATTGCGCTCGCATGCGATGTTGTGGTGGCCAAAGAATCGGCAAAATTCATTCAAGCCTTTGCCAACATCGGCTTGATTCCTGACAGCGGAGGCACATACTGGCTGCCGCGTCTCGTGGGCATGGCTCGGGCCAAAGCCCTGACCATGCTCGCCCTCCCATTGACCTCTCGAGAGGCTCAGGACATGGGTTTAATTCATCGGAGCGTCGCCGACGACTTGTGGGAAGATGCTGTAAGCGATCTTGCCAAGACGTTGTCTCGCATGCCCACGTTGGCTCTTGGATTGACCAAACAAGCGCTTCACGCAGGCATGCATCAATCCTTGGAAGACCAACTCAACCTCGAACTTGATTTGCAGTTTCAAGCCGCCGAAAGTGCTGATTACGCCGAAGGGGTCCGCGCCTTTCTCGAGAAAAGACCTGCCAAATTCACAGGTCGATGACGTCGCCTTGGATCTCCACATCGGAACGCTTGCCCGAGGATACCCAACGCGTGTTGGGCTTCATTCCTGGCAACCGCGTTTTTCTCCCCGGCAAAGACCTTCAATGGGAAATCCGGGAAGTTGTGGTTCTGCGATTTTGCCGGGATTTCTTTGCCCACAATCAGGACAAACGAGAGAAACACGGATTGCATTTTTGGGCTGGCGAGGGCAGCAGCAACCATTTTTTTTCAGACGTCACCCACTGGCGGCCCATGCCATCCGGACCTGGCTCCGAAGCCGCTTCAATGCCTGGGATGCAGGACTCGATTCAATGATTCATGGCCCCCATGCACGGGTCAATTGCAGGCAGAGCCTATGACCACGAGCATGTCCAGTAGATCCATGACAGAGACGGTACCGTCTTGGTCAAAATCGCCTGGACAATCTGATGCCATGTCAAACACGCAAGTCCCATCGTCCACGTTGGCCGAAGCCTGATAGTTGGACGCCGAAGCATAGGTGCACCCCTCCACAACCCATCCCTCGCACAGCGTGTCAAAGGCATCCTCTGTAGCCATGGGATTGTACGCCACGTCCATGGGGTCAAGGCAACCCGGGCACGGCACCCATTCATCAAAACAAACCACGCCCAAATCCACATCCCCCGTGCCAACAATCACGTCAAATTCACGCACGTCGTCCTCCACTTCGCCAGAGATTTGAAAGCGGTACAGGTATTCGCCCTCTTGAATCGAAGCCCCGAACTGTGCAACATGCCATGCGACGTTGGTCGGGGTGAATTCAACGGCTTCTTCAAAGGCCGTGTCCGACACGTGCGTCAAAGACATGACAGCATCCCAGGGGTTGAGATTGGGCCCCCATTGGGCTTCTGAGGCAAGATCCACACGAGCCACGAAGTGGTAGGAACAGGAGCCATCGGGGAATGTTGCCATGAAATTGAAATTTTGGGCCAAAACATCCATGCACCCCGCAATCAAATCCATACCATCACAATCTTGGTCAATCCCATCGTCAGGAATCTCAGGTGCTCCCGGATAGATGGAGGCATTCCCATCATCACAGTCTCCACCCCAATCTGTGATGCCATCTCCATCTTCGTCGATGTCATAATAACAGGTGCTCGGACCTAGCAACCAAGGAGAATTTGAGACATTGACCGCCAACGTATCGCGGCAGCCTGAAATGAGATTCAATGGATATTTTCTTGCACGATACAAGCCCGCAGCGTTCTGAAAACGAATGTCCATGGAATCTCATT
>JBEARC010000126.1:0-7670 GCA_041163465.1 Bacteroidota bacterium | reverse complement strand
ACTCAGAAACCAATACGGGCTGACCTGCCTGATCAAATGGGTAGAAATCACCGCCGTTCATCGAGAAGTCCACAGATGCCATGTCAACGGTCACGCCATCGACGCTCATACCATTCTCAACGACAAGAGTACCGTCGGACAACACGAGGCTGACAATCCGGCTGCCGGGGTTGATGGTCGCGCCTGACGCATCGTGCGTATAGGCTTCACCACTCAAATCGTACGTGACAACACCGCCTGAGATGTGTGCGAAACGGCCATCGTCGCTAACAACTTCGCCATTGACGTTTGTGGTGAGCTGGCTGTATGCATTTTCCAACACGCGCTTGACCACTTCAGCGGGCACATCTTCCATGATGGCGATGTAGTTCGGGAAGGGCAGGATGTTTTGGATGTCCTGGTCCGTGATGGGGCCTGCGCCGTAGATGGTGTTTGAGCGGATGCCGCCGCCATTTGCCAAACCGAAAACCGGCATGTCTACTTCAGCGTCCGTTGCAGCCCATTCTTGGGCTTTCGTCAAGTAACTGTCGGCAACAATGCTGCCGATGCCGTTTTCGTGCGAGCGGATGACAGGCTTGCGCACGTCCCAAGCGATTTCGGTGGTTGCAATGACGTTTTCTTGGCCGAGAGCTGCCTCGAGTGGCGCAACAACGTCATTGTACATGTCGGCATCGAAGGGGTCATTGTCACCCGAGGGCACCTCGATGACGTCACTTTCTTCCATGTGGGTGCTTGTGATGATGCCGTTCGCGTCAAACGTCAATTTCAAACTTCCGAGGAAGTTGTAGTTCCCGATGGTCGTCACGATGTACACAGGCGCACCCTCCGCATCCGTGAAGGTCAGCGGATATTCTCCATACACCTCATAGGTTCCATTGTAATTCGCGTCGTTGGTGAGGAGTTGGTCACCGCCTCCAGCGATGATGAGGTCCACGCCGGTGAGCTGGGACGCCAATTCCACGTCGGTGGTGACGGATTGCATGTGGCTGACCAAAATAATTTTGTTTACGCCGGCATTTTCGAGGGCTGTAACCTCGTTCATGACTGCCGCCACAACATCTTGGCCTACACCTACATCTCCAGGGCTCGAAATGCCTGGCAATTCTGGCGTGGTCAAACCGATGATTCCGATTTGTTCTCCTCCTTTGGTGAGGATGGTGCTCGCTGCAAGGCGGCCGGCTGTTTCGAGAGGTGCAAGGTTCGCATCTGCGCTGAAGTCGAGGTTGGCGCTCAGGTAAGGAGGCGCAGTCAACTCGTAGCTGTTGATGAAATCGGCAAGCACTTCTGTGCCGTAATCAAAGTCATGGTTGCCGAGGCACAATGCATCGTAGTTCAAGCGGTCGAGCGCCATGGCATCATAATAGATGCCTGTTTGCTGGCTGTAGTTGAAGACGAAGCCTGCCAAGAAATTGTCCCCAGAGCTCAGCATGATGGAAGGAATGCCATCTGCCTCGGCAGCAGCGCGCTCGTCTGCCAACACGGCTGCGAAGTGGTCGACGTTCAACAAGCTGGATTCGCCATCGTTGTTGTGCAGCACGCGAATGGTGAATGAAGTTGTTGGGTTCGTTTGGGCGAGAACACTCGCAACGATAAAACTCATCCCTAGAATGAGCAGACTCACATGTCTCATGGTTTGGAAATTGGGGTTGATATTGCAGGAGGAAAGGTTTTCCAACCGACATCACCCTCAAGTTTCCACGAGGTCAAAGAAAGCCGAAGGTCCAATGAACGTATGACCAAATGAGCATTGCGGCATCGTGAAGGCCTTGATGTAACCGTAAGGTTTGGGTAAAATGAGCGAAATGTCCCCGGGTGAAGCCGCTTCGTTGGATGCTGGCTTACCTTCGAACTCCATGGGAAAGCGAAAGCAAAGCCGATCCAATGATGGCCTTGATGGCATGGTGTACAGCACCAATCCGGGTTATTCCTGGGAAGAGGAGGACGACCACAGCGGGGAGGAGTGGTCCCCCAAGGATTGCGCGACACTCTACATCAGTTTAGACCGCAAACAACGAGGAGGCAAGCCAGTCACCCTGGTTGAAGGGTTTGATGGTCCCGCGTCAGAACTGCTCGCGCTGGGCAAGGCGCTCAAGCAGCAGTGCGGGGTGGGCGGTGCTGTCAAGGAGGGATGCGCGTTGGTTCAAGGCGACCACCGAGACAAGGTTGTCAAGCATTTGGAGTCGCTTGGGTACACAACCAAACGCAAGGGCGGATGAATCTGTATTTGAAAACGCTGGCGGGGCTTGAGGTGCTTGCGGCGGAAGAATTGAAGGAGGCAGGAGCGACCAACGTGGTTCCTGGCCGTCGAGGTGTCTCGTTTGAGGGCGATGCGAAGGTCCTATACAAGGTGTGCATGCATAGCCGTTTTGCCGTTCGCGTGCTGCGGTTCTTGACGTCCTTTGAGGCGGCGAACCCCGACGATCTGTACCGTCAAGGCGCGCGCTTCGCGTGGGAGGATTTGCTGGCAGCCGATGGCACGTTTGTCGTGGATGCGACGGTACATTCCGATGGGTTTTCTCACAGCCATTTTGCGGCGCTCAAACTGAAGGACGCCATTGTGGACCGTTTTCGTGGGAAAACAGGCCAGCGGCCGTCCATTGACAAGGTCCGACCTGATTTGCGACTGAACCTGCACATCTCCGGGAGTGAAGTGACGATTTCTGTGGACGCCTCGGGGGAACAGCTCTCGCGTCGAGGGTACCGTCCCAAGGCGGCCAAAGCGCCCTTGAATGAAGTGCTCGCTGCGGGACTGTTGGCCTTGAGTGGGTGGCGTCCTGGCACGCCCCTTTACGACCCGATGTGCGGCTCCGGCACGTTTTCGACGGAAGCCGCTCTATGGGCTTCTGGCTTGCCTATCCAAGCCGGACGCAAGCATTTTGCGTTCATGGACTGGAGTGACTTTGAACCGGAAACGTGGCGCGAGGTGCGTGCTGAAGCCATGTCCTCCATCCATCCGGTCGAAACGCCCATTTTTGCCTCTGATGAGCATCCTGGGGCGGTCCGCCAAACCCGGGAAAGTCTGGAAGGTGCGGACGTGGAAGGGATGGTCCGCGTCCAGCAAATGGACTTTTTCAAGTTGGAACCGCAAACCGAGGGCGGCATTCTTGTGTTCAACCCACCTTATGGGGAGCGCATGGATCCAGGGGACGTTGTGGGTCTCTACGAACAGCTCGGAGATCGGTTGAAGTTCCACTGGCCCGGATTTGAAGCATGGGTCATTTCGTCCAACGACGAGGCGCTCAAGCGTGTGGGTCTGCGTCCTCACAAACGCCATCCTGTGTTCAACGGCTCCTTGGAATGCCGGTGGGCAGGATTCTCGATGTATAAAGGCAGCAAAGCCGACCATTTCAAAAAGCCTCGCGCATGACTTCGCGTATGAATCGACCCTGGGTTTTGATTTCAGGTGCCTCCTCTGGGTTTGGACAAGCCACGGCCACGTTGCTAGCCTCTCGCGGGTGGAACCTTTTGTTGACCAGCCGAAGAGCGGATCGCCTCGAGGAGGTTGCGGCGTCATGTCGTCAACACGGAGCTGAGGTACACGTCGAAGCCTGGGATGTGCGGGATAGAGCGGCCACGGATGCGGGGGTCGCGACGTTGATGAAGCGAGCCAATGTGGGCCAAGGCGAAGGCCAAATCCCGCTTCATGCCCTCGTCAACAACGCAGGACTTGCCGTGGGCAAGGGACCCTTTGATGAAGGGCTCGACGACGATTGGAACCGAATGATCGACACCAACGTCAAGGGTGTGCTTTTCCTCGCGCGCGCGTGCTTCTTTTACATGTGTGCGGGCTCACGCATGGTCAACATGGGCAGCATTGCGGGAAAGCAGGTCTACCCTGGGGGCAATGTGTATTGCGCGTCCAAACATGCGGTCGACGCCCTAAGCCAGGCAATGCGCATCGATTTGGTCGATCGGGGAATTGGCGTGAGTCAGGTATGTCCCGGAGCGGCTGAAACGGAATTCAGTGTGGTTCGATTCAAGGGCGACCAAGCGGCTGCCAATGCCGTGTACCAGGGTTTTGACCCTTTGCTTGCCCGCGACATTGCCGAAGCAGTGGAATTCATCTTGTCACGACCTCGGCACGTCAACATCAATGATTTGGTCATTATGCCGACGGCTCAGGCCAGTGCTCATCACTTGATCCGCTCGTGATGCGCGTTGAATTATCGCGGCTGTGGTCTCTGCTGCTGTTGTCTTTTTCCAACTTGGCATGGGTTGGTTGCGGGGGACCGACGAATTCGGCCGATCTCGTTCTGCATAACGCGCATGTCGTTTGTCTCGACGGCTCGGGCACAGAAGCCCAAGCCCTTGCCATTCGCGACGGCATGGTGATTGCAGTGGGGAAAGAGCACGAAGTCCGAAACGCCTTCCGTGGATCTCCTACCCACGACTTGCGCGGTGCCACAGTGTACCCGGGGCTCATTGACGCCCACAGCCACTTGCTTGGGTATGCTCTGAACCTCTCGCACACGAATTTGGTGGGTACGGCTTCTTGGGAAGAGGTCGTGCAGCGCCTGTTCGATGATCACGCCGCGTCGAGTGATGCATGGGTTCGTGGTCGAGGGTGGGACCAAAACGACTGGCCGTCCCAAGCGTTTCCTGACCGGGCTCGCCTCGACAGCCTGTTCCCCGACCGCCCGGTGGCCTTGCAACGCATCGACGGGCACGCCGTTCTCGCCAACCACGTGGCCTTGCGCATGACCGGTCTTTTGAATGCCGAAGCGATTCCTGGAGGGGAAATCCTACGACGTCCGGACGGCCAACCCACGGGTGTGTTGATTGACGGCGCCGCGGATTCGCTTCTCGCGCGAATTCCCACGCCCAACCATGCGGAAAAAGCCGAGGCTCTGATGCGGGCCCAAGATTACCTGCTTGCCGCGGGCCTCACGACAGTCACGGACGCGGGACTTGATGTGGAGGACATCGCGCTGCTGGACTCCCTGCACATGGCTGGTGTTTTGGTCTTGCGGGTGGTGGCTATGGCCAACCCCAAGGAGGACAACTTCGTGGCGATGGCTCGACGGGGAGGGTGGAGGACCGACCGCCTTGTGGCTCAATCCTTCAAGTTTTACATGGACGGCGCACTTGGATCCCGAGGTGCAGCCCTGCTTGAGCCGTACGACGACCGTCCAGGACACCGCGGCCTGCTCCTTCAATCCATTGAAACGTACGAATCCCAACTTCGGCGGATCTACGCCGACGGCTTCCAGGCTGCAACGCACGCCATCGGCGATTCGGCTGCCCGACTGGTTCTCGATGTGTACGAGCGCATCTTGGGTGGGCCCAATGATCGCCGGTGGCGCATGGAGCATGCACAAGTCATCCATCCAGACGATGTCGCGCGATTTGGAGCCTCGAGCATCATCCCTTCCGTTCAGCCGACCCACGCCACTTCGGACATGTATTGGGCTGGGCAGCGTTTGGGCCGCGGCAGAATACGTCGCGCCTACGCCTACGCCGACCTGCGAGACCAACTTGGCATGTTGCCTCTCGGTACGGACTTCCCCGTGGAGGACATCGATCCGCGCAAAACCTTCCTTGCGGCTGTTGCGAGGCAAGATGTCGACCGCTATCCGAAGGAGGGCTTTCATCTCGACCAAGCATTATCTCCGCGGGAATGCTTGCTTGGCATGACGCTTTGGGCGGCCCTCGCAAGCCAAACGGATTCGCTCGTGGGCTCCATAGAGGTAGGCAAGCGGGCTGACCTGGTTGTGGTGAACCGTGACTGGCTTCGCTTGGACGACCCCCATGAGGTCATGTCTTCCCGCATCCAAGCGACCTACCTTGACGGTGCTCTCGTTTATTCCTCTGACAACAACGACACGCCATGACCAGGATCCTCTCATTCACGTTCATCTTCCTCACCTCCGTTGTTGTGGCGTATTTCGTGTATTTCCGTCCAGAGGAAGACCTGCCAGTGTACCAACCCTCGCAGCTGAATCCCGCCTTGGTGGACCCATCGATGGTCCGTGTAGAGGATCATCGCATCTTGGATTTTGAACTTTTCAACCACCTGGGTGATACCGTGTCGCTGTCAGACGTTGAAGGCCAAATCCTCGTTGTCGACTTCTTTTTCACCCGGTGCGCGACCATTTGTCCCCTCATGACCAAGAACCTTCAGCGCGTTCACGACAGGCTTTCACCTGAGGATCCGGTGCAAATCCTGAGCCACAGCGTGACCCCTGTGGCTGACAGCGTACCAGTCTTGCATGCGTATGCCGATAAGCACGGTGCCGATGCGCGCCTTTGGTGGTTCCTGACAGGCCCAAAAGATCACATATACGAGCTTGCCAGGAAGAGTTATTTCGCGTGCCTTGATGAAGGCGACGGAGGCTTTCAGGACTTCGTGCACACGGAGAATGTCGTTCTGGTGGATGACCAAGGGAGGCTCCGCGGTTTTTACGACGGCACCGATGACAAGGCCATGTCTCGGCTATTCAGGGACTTAACCTTCTTGATGAAAAAAAAGTCCGAAAAAAATTGACAGTTGCATTGTGTCGATGATGCGATGCACTATCTTTGCACCCGCTTTCGAAGGAAGGCGACATTCTTTGACAAAACGGACGAAAAAGGCGGTCGAAAAAAAATTCGACAAAAGCTTGGTGGTTCATGAAGACTATCTACCTTTGCCGTCCGCTTTGAAAGAAAAGCCATCGACGAAGGGCCTCGGCCCTGAATACGATACAACGTTCTTTGACTTGATGCAGCAGCCCAAAATCCTTCTTCCCCCCGGAAGAAGGTCATCGTCTCCCTCGGGAGAAGATGTAAAACGATTCCTTAGAGTCAGACCATATCAAACACTTACAATGGAGAGTTTGATCCTGGCTCAGGATGAACGCTAGCGGCAGGCCTAACACATGCAAGTCGAGGGGTAACAGGGAAAAGCTTGCTTTTCCGCTGACGACCGGCGCACGGGTGCGTAACACGTATGCAACCTACCTCTTACTGGGGGATAGCCCAGAGAAATTTGGATTAACACCCCATAGTACCATTGGATCGCATGGTCCGATGGTTAAAGGTTACGGTAAGAGATGGGCATGCGCCCCATTAGCTAGTTGGTGAGGTAACGGCTCACCAAGGCTACGATGGGTAGGGGGTCTGAGAGGACTATCCCCCACACTGGTACTGAGACACGGACCAGACTCCTACGGGAGGCAGCAGTGAGGAATATTGCGCAATGGACGAAAGTCTGACGCAGCCATGCCGCGTGCAGGATGACGGCGCTACGCGTTGTAAACTGCTTTTATATGCCAAGAAACCTTCGGACGTGTCCGAAGCTGACGGTAGCATATGAATAAGCACCGGCTAACTCCGTGCCAGCAGCCGCGGTAATACGGAGGGTGCAAGCGTTATCCGGATTTATTGGGTTTAAAGGGTCCGTAGGCGGGTCATTAAGTCAGTGGTGAAAGCCGGCAGCTCAACTGTCGAACTGCCATTGATACTGGTAACCTTGAATATGGTTGAAGTTGGCGGAATAGGTCATGTAGCGGTGAAATGCTTAGATATGACCTAGAACACCGATTGCGAAGGCAGCCAACTAAGCCATCATTGACGCTGAGGGACGAAAGCGTGGGGAGCGAACAGGATTAGATACCCTGGTAGTCCACGCCGTAAACGATGATTACTCGGTATTGGCTTCGGTCAGTGCCCAAGCGAAAGTGATAAGTAAT
>JBEARC010000125.1:0-3088 GCA_041163465.1 Bacteroidota bacterium | reverse complement strand
AACGTGGGTGCTCGGACGCAAACAAGCCTGATGGCTTCCAGTGCAGGTCACATTCCACTCAATGAGGAGTGGACCATGTCCCTAGGTCTTTCTGGAGGAATGAGGTTTTTGAGCTACGATTTCAATGGCCTTCGGGTGGATGATGCAAGCGATGAGCTCTACCAAACCTTGTTTCAAGATTGGTCACCCAACTTTGGCATGGGCACATACTTCACGTCTTCCAAGGGATACATTGGTTACTCTGTGCCGCAATTGTTTGCTCAAGCGCTGTCGGATAGTGCGGATGCGGATGCGCACCAGCGCCATCATTATGTGATGGCCGGTTTTCGGAAATCCCCAAGCGATTTCCTCACCTTGCAATACGGAACCCTGATCAAGGCCACATCCGGCGCACCGATGGCTGTGGACTTCCAGGTGATGGCCAACTGGATGGATGTTGCTGGTGTTGGCGGACACATGCGATGGGGAGAGTCGGTCGGACTGCTCTTGAGTTTTAACCTGTCGAGCACGGTATCTGCCGTGTATTTGGCAGAAATGCCTTTCAATCGATTGAGAACCCAAAACTTCGGCACCCACGAGCTGGCCCTTCGTTGGAATCCACGTGCTGCGGAGAGAGTAGTAATGAACACCCGATTCTTCTGATCATGGCATACTCACGAACATATACGTCCCGTGGAATGATCGCAGCCCTCGCGGTGATGCTCCTTCCGACAATGGGAAGCGCCCAAACAGCAATGCCTCGGATGGTCGCAGCGAAGGCCTTGGAAGATGCTGCCCATGAAATGTCCTTGTTGCGGTTTGGGGAAGCCTATGAACTCTACCGCGCCGTGGCCATCTCCGACCAAGTCAAGGCGCGTGAAGATAGCGCATACATATTGCGTCCAGATGTGTTTGCCCAAGGCATTGAATGTGCTTTGCGGGCGGGAAACGTTTTGGGTGCAGCCGAGTTGATTGACACGCTCATCGCTGAAAATGCAGCGTCGTCGTCTCAATGGCTCCAGCGCATTGAATTGGCCCTCCATCAAGAACAGGATTCATTCGCCCAGTCGCTCAGCACCCAAGGTCTCGCGTTGTTTTCAGACCCGGCATGGAAGGCCGAAGTCGACGAATTGTTTATGCGCAAGTCGACGCTTCGCGAAACGACAACACCGGCTTTGATCGGTCGCTACCGCTCCTCGAGTGACAAGGCCGAATTTGGTGCCGTGCCATTCGGCGAAGGTGTGATTTTTGTTTCTTCTGGCGTTGCACCAGGCTTCTCGCCTTTGGTCGACGGATGGACTGGTCAGCGTTATTCTGAGTTGCGGTTGGTGGATGTGAAGGACAGTGCCGATTCGCCGGTCAAATTCGTGGACAAACTCAAACGAAAGGACCTTTTGTCCGCTGGACGCAGCCCCTACCACGATGGTCCTGTGGCGTTTTCGTCCGATGAGCGTTTTGCTTTTGTGACACGGAATCATTCGTCTTACGCTCTGGACACGCTGGGACGAAAGCATTACCATCTTCGTTTGGAGGTTTTGGAGCGTGTGTCGGACGACGATTGGGTGATTAGGCCGGATGTCTTCCCGTACAACGATTCAACCTACTCTGTAGGGCACGCGGCACTTGATACCTTGGGAAATTTGATCTTCGCCAGCAACCGACCCGGAGGTTCAGGAGGTATGGATTTGTGGAGGTGCAAGCTTGAGGGGGACGGAACGTTTGGAGTCCCCAAAAACATGGGTCCAGCGATCAATTCCAAGGGCGACGACGTGTTTCCCTTTGTCAATTCAGTCAATCAGTTGTACTTCGCCACCAACGGCCGTTTTGGCTTCGGGGGGTTGGACTTGCACAAGCATGATTTTGTTTCGGGAACCACGCAGCTTCTTGGTTCGCCTGTCAACACTTTCGCGGACGATTTTGCGTTGCACGTGAACGAAGTTGGTCAAGGATACTTGTCGTCAAATCGCGAAAGCGGAATCGACCGGGTTTATACCATCCAACTTCGGGATGTCTTCTCGGATTTCGAAGTAGAATTCATCGCTTGTGATGACTTGCCCGCAGCGGGGATTGAGGTTGACATGATCAACCTGACGACACAGGAGCGCGAAACATTGACCACAAGTGCGGAAGGGAAGGTCTCGTTCCGGACTGTCATTGGAGAGACGGTGGAATTGTCGTTTGGCGGAGATGAGACGTACCAATCCATTGAAACCCGTTCCTACATGTCCCCAGTAGAGGGTTCCACCAAACACCTCGTGGACATGGAATACACGCCTGGTGACAACGAAGTCCAAGTGGCATTCGAAGACCGAGAAACGGTGCAAGAAGAGGTTGTGATCACTTTTGTCAACACCAAAGGCAGGCCCACCAAACTCAAAACGAATACCGAGGGTTATTTGAGTTGGGGTTTGCAGGAATACGCGTCGTTTGACTCCATCCGCGTGGACAACATTGGTTATCAAACCCACGTCAACAAACTGCGAAATCAAGAACGATGCCCACGGCCTGAGTCGTTTGAAATTACCATGACACGGGTGGTTGAAATTGACTTGGACTTGATTTTGTATGACCTCAACAAAGCCACGCTGCGCACTGAAGCCAAGTCTGTCCTCGACGAAGTGATTGCGTACATGAGGGAAGTCAAGGATTTGACCTTGGAATTGTCATCCCACACGGATAGCAGGGGTTCCAACGCCTACAACCAAGAACTTTCCCAGCAGCGGGCCCAAAGTTGTGTCGATTACATCATTGCAGCAGGCATTGACCAATCCCGAATCATAGCCAACGGTCTAGGTGAAAGTCAACTGGTGAACGATTGCATGGATGGGGTTCGATGCACCGAGTCGGAACACCAAATGAACCGAAGAACAGAACTCCGCATTGTGACAGAATAATGTGAAGCGGGTCCCAACAGGGGCCCGTTTTCATGTAGGGACCTCTGATCAGGCCCTGAGCAATGCCTTGTAAACACCCCAATTGGCATACACGAGGGCCGCGTTGAGGGCGAAGATGACGCTCATGATGACGAGGTGGCTCGGCACCATGAACAGGCCCCACATGAGCATGCCGACGGCGTAGGGAAAGGCCATGAGGACCCCGAGTTGTTCGC
>JBEARC010000124.1:0-6245 GCA_041163465.1 Bacteroidota bacterium | reverse complement strand
AACTCGCTCAGCACATCCAAGATGTCTGACACCGTGATGACGAGGTCCCCATCGAGGTCCCCTGGGCATGGGCTGGTGGTTTGTTCTTGGCATGGATTGTCCAAATCAAACAACGTCTTCTGCAAGGATTCATTCATGACCTCCGGCTCCCCCGTCAAGCACACCATGCCATTGGCGCTGCCGATCCAGTGGATGCGCAGCAAAGGGACATACACAGTGTGCTTGGGGATGGTGGTTCCGTCGTAGCTCATGGTCAGCACTTGAGACCCCCCAGGAGCGTGGGAGGGCGTCCCTGTGAACCCCTCCGCCCCGTCCAACAAACTCTCCGTCATGCTGATTTGAAGCCCATCCAATTCGAGCTGATACCCATAGATGCGGCTGTCGGGATTTCTGACCAACACATCCACATGCTGTTCTTCCCAGTTGACTTCTCCCAAGGTGAAATGCGTGGTGTCAAACGGGTTGGTCACGTCATTGACCGGGAATTCACAATGGCTGTGCACACCTGAACTGTCAGGGTGGGTGTGGGCCTCATTCCAAAACTGACAATCCGCCATGAACATGGCGTCCGCCAACGAAATGGTGCCATCGGCGTTGATGTCCGTGCAGCCCGCAGCCACGAGATCACCCCCAAGCACCCCTTCCGCATACATCTGGGCGTCGGACAAGTCTTGGTTCAAGTCGTCATTGAGGTCGCCCATCAACGCCACCCCACCGCATTCGCCGTTGCAGTCAAACAAGGCGGTACCGAAGGGCTCCCCGGCACAGTCCGTGAACGTCGGACAATCCGTGAGAATGGTGGTTTGAAGACTTCCCCCGGAGCGGTTCAAATCAATGCACACCACGGCCCAGTTGTTTTGGGTGTTGGTTTCATAGCGGCCAAGGGCATCTGGGTCGTAATCCCAATTGACGCGAACCACCAAACGATACTGTCCATCTTCAACATCCGTGACATCAATCCATTGGCAGCTCAAACCGCTGGAATAGATGTCGCCACATCCCGCAGAGATCCCCATGTTGGAGCAGCCGTAGGTGAAGGATCCGCCACCGCTGCATTCGAGGTCCATCACACAAAACCCATTCTTGAACCCAATGGGAATGAGTCCCCCATCCATGGTGAACAAGTCGTATTTCGCGTACCCCTTGTAATGCCAATGGTTGTGGCAATTGCCCCATTCGAATTGCCCCGTTTGGTTGTTCATGGAGGTGGTGCCGATGTAGTAGTCGAGTTCCCCGATGTTTTTGATGTGCGTTGTAAATCGGATCAACTCTCGGGTGCCAAACCCGTTCAAACACCCCTCTTCGATGTAGCAATCCGTGGATCCCACATTCATGGTGGTCGTTTGCAAACTGCTTGTAATGGCACTTTCAAGCACAATCAAATCAGGACCCGTGCAGGCAGGATCTCCCTCGTACACACACGACCCGTCGTCTTCTTCAGCCGCTGGATTGTAGTTGCAAGCCGATGAATCCGTGCACCCCGTGGGCGGGCCTTGGTACGAAAAGGCCCAATCAAAGCCATCGCACGCACCATCCAACGACGCAAACCGAATCCAGTAGGGGACACCTCCTTCCAACAGCGCAGTCAAAGCAGCCTCCTCTCCGCATCCAGCCTGGTTGTCGTCATAGTAGATGGTCCCTTCGTTGGTGTTGTCGAAGTTGCCCATGTTGCAGTAGTCGTAGATGTACAGCGTGGTGTTGCACCCAGAGCCACATGAGGAGAATTGATACATGCCATTGGCTGGCGGCGTGAATGCATACCAAAAATTCGCAGCGGGCTGCACCACCGTGCCGTAATCACCCTCCGTCAATGCAAGGGCGTCGTTGCAGGTCGCACCCGGCGCGCAATCGAATTGCACGATGTCCTGGCTGGCATAGCTTCCACCGGTGGCAACCTCCACCCCGTCGAGATACAAGGTGTATGCCCCTTGACCATAGCCACAACAAATGCCGTCGCCGTAGCTGTCGTTGATGACAAATTGCAGGCAGGGAAACTCCACAGCGCCGTCGATGCACGTTGAGGCTGTGAAGATGGTGCCGTTTTGGTTGTAGGGTCCGCCCGAGAGCAACACCCCCGACGCGTCGGACAGCGTCCACGTGATTTCTCCTGGATAGTTGTCGGTCAAAATCTCAACGACCACCTCAGATTCATTCTCAGCGCATTGGGCTAGCGCATCCGCGGCAGACCATCCAACCAAGGCCAAAACGAGGAGGCAAGACACCACGTGTTGGGTCCAGGGAGCGGGCATGTGTTTCATGTTCAACAGGGTTTCGAAAAGCAGAACTTACAACTTTTTCGGGACGTTGCATCACTCGGGGATGCGTTTTGTGGGCCGAGACGCTCCGTCACTCGGAAGCCCGCTCACTCGCTTCCCGATACGGAACAAGCCTGACCAATGAGCGGCAGCATGTTCAGCAAATCACCAATCCCCACGAAGCCGTCGCCGTCGCTGTCCCCGAAGCAGGGGAATTCACATGACCCGTCGTCTTCTTGGGCATCGGCATCAAAATTCAGGGCCGTCGGGTAGGTGCATCCCCCGAGCACAAGAAGCTCGGTTTGGCATAGTTCATGCGTCACGGCACTGCCAAAATTGTCCCCCACCGATTCCACTTCCTCCAACAACACTGCGCCAGCATCGTCGACCACCGAATACCACCCACCAAATCGCATGCCATCACCTCCAGCATCTGTGAGGTGAAGGGTGTAGCACCCGGGTGAGGCACAAAACGAATATTCAAACAACTGGTTGCCCGTTGTGGACGGTTGGAATGAAAACAAGGTGTTTCCGGCCTCATCCACCATGTTCCAGGAGGTTTCAGGGGCGAAAAAATCGGTGTAAATGGAGACCGTCCATTGAGGCAGCGGGAGGTGATTGATGGTTTGGACGGTTGTGTCGTTTCCTGCAAATTCGTCCGGAGCCCACACCAAGGTCGCTTCCAATTCATGGGTCCCTGGCGCCAAGGTGTCAACAACCCAATCCACGTCCGCACTCTCGCCCGGGTTCAGGGTCGGCATGGAAGAGATGGGCAACAGCGGCGATCCATCCAATGCACACGACACGCCCCAACCCTCGGCGGGCAGCAACCCTTGGTTGCTCACACGCACACGTGGCGTCCATGTCGAACCGCATGAGCCCCCATCTTCGCTGGTCGCAACCCATGTCACCCCCAAATCATGATCCACAGGTGAGACCCCTCCGAGGGAACAGAGAAGTCCTGGGCGTTCCTCCATGAGGCAAGCCCACATCCGTTCGGTTTGGCCTTGGGTGAACATGTTCCGACACCACGACGGCGCATAGTCCATGTAATTCTCTGGTTGCGCACCATCACATGCTGGGGTGAAGCACGCTGCATTGGACGTGGTGGAGGGTGTGTCGCACACCTTGTCCCCTTGGGTGGCGCAATTGGATTCCGTCGCGCATCCCAAGGTGTTGTGAAACGTGTGGTACAAACTCAGATGATGGCCCATTTCATGGGTGAAGGTGCGATTCAAGTTGGTTGAAGGCTTCACGTTTCCCACCGTTCCGATGGCATTGTACAAGATGACAATGCCATCGGCCACATTGCCCGTAGGCCCGAGGTAGGCAAACCCTTGAATTCCGGTACCCGCGTTGTTTCCCGAAATCTCAGAAACCACCCACACATTGACGTACTCTTCCGCAGGCCACACAGAAAGGCCCTTCAAGGCCAATTCCGACGCCCCGGGATCAAGTGCGGACAATGCAATGCCGTCCTCCTCGTATCCCTGCACGGCACGACCATCCACCCGCAGCACCCCACTTGTGGGCTGTCCCTGAGGGTCGCGACGGGCCTTGACAAAGGAAATGCCCGTATCCACACCATCACCGTCGCCCAAGGTGCCCGAAATGTGCCTGAAGTCATTGTTCAACGCCACAATGGCACTCTCGATTTGGGCATCTGTAATGTTCTCTGAATCTCCATAGGCCGAACCGACATGCATGACGTGAAACACCACGGGAATCTCTGCTTCAGACAAGCCGTCTCCAACCACACACCCGGTGGACCCACTCTCCAACGACTCGGATCGCGCGGACATCCGAGCCATGCCCATGGCATACGCAGGCCACTCATGGCCCGCCCTTTCATGAACCACCTGTGAACCACAAGGAGGGTGATTTGCTCCGTTCTGTTGGGCTGATGTCGCGGTCACCGCACCCCAAAAAACAAACGCCAGAACCTTGCGCATCATGATGCAAAATTCAACCACGCGAGAACAACTCTTCGCGGGCATTCTCCACAAAGTCATCAAGTTTCCCACACCCTTTCGGTTGTGAAGAATTTGAAAGACAGGAAAATGGCACGCGTTTGAGTGACACCTTTGCCGTTGAGATGCCTGAAATGTCCCAAAAAACATGGTGGATTGTGGTCGCAATCCTCGCCTTGATCTGCGTCTTTCTCGGTGTGGAGCTGCTGCAACGAGGGACGGCCATTGACGGTTTGAACACCCAAAATGCCGCGCTTTCCGTGGAAAAGGACCAATTGATTTTGGACCTGGAAAAAATGCGCTTTGCCTACGACACGTTGGAAACAGAAAATGGGATGATGCTGGCCGAATTGGCAGCTCAACAGGATCGAATTGATGGGTTGTTGACGCAGGTGAAGAATGGCCGCTGGGAATTGTCCAAAGCCCAAAAAGAGGCCGAGACCCTCCGAGCCATCATGAAGGGATACATCGCAACCATTGATTCGCTGAATCAATTGAATTTGGCCTTGCTCGATGAAAACCTCGCCATGAAAGAGCAGGTGGAAGCCGTTGCTGAGGAGAACGCTGCTTTGGTCCAAAAACAAGAGAACATGGAGGAGATGCTTGAGGCCGGGCGCTCCCTTCAGGCAGCCGAAATCACGGCGGTTGGTCTTCGCATGCTTTCCTCGGGGCGGCAACGTGACACCGACCGTGCCGATCGCACTGAAATGATTCGGGTGTGCTTCACCCTGCTCGAAAATCGCATCGCACCGGTGGGCAAAACAGAATTGGTTCTTCGCCTGACCACACAATCTGGAACGCTGGTGTTAGGCGATGGCACATCCCATGGAGCATCCGATGGCGCGAGTGCCTCGAGGGTCATCGATTATGCGAGGGAGCGCCTCGAAGCTTGCATCTTCTGCTCCCCCTCAGAGCCACTCGACGCTGGCATCTACAGTGTGGAAGTCTTGCAAGATGGACTGGTGATTGGAAGCACGACTTTGGAGCTTCGGTAAAGCCCCGACCCTCAACCACAAACTCTGCATCCCCTCCTGTGCATTCTGGACCGTGGTTTGGGCCATGGTTTTGGAAAAACGCACCCGGACCGATCAAGGACAATTCGGCGAAGACGCCGCTGTGACGCATCTCCAGAAGGAGGGTCATGCGATTTTGGCGCGCAATTGGCGCTGGAAACGCGCAGAAATTGACATCGTCAGCTGGGATGGGTTTCGGATTGTCTTTCACGAAGTCAAGTTTCGGTCTGGGTGCGTCATGTCCGCGAACGACCCCAGGCTGTGGATGCCATCCACGGCACAAAAAAAGCGGATTGTTCAGGCTGGACACGTCTACCTCCGCCACGAAGTGGGCCGGTTGGTGGATTGCCAATTCGATGTCATGCTGGTTTCTGTCCTCCACCAACAAGTTCACATCACGCGAATCGCGGATGCCTTTTCAAGCAGCCATGGCTGGGGAAGAGTGGTCGGATGAGAAAGGCAGGAAAGTCTCGTGCCAAGCGCGTCTCAACCCATCAGATGCCACGCGACATGGACACGCGAGGCTCACCCCCCGCGTCGTACCTTTGCCCTGATGAAACGCACCCCTGACCAAGGCCGCCGCGGAGGCGCCCGCAAGGGAGGGCCGTCACGCGGCTCCGGCCGCACGTCGGCACCACCTTCTCATGCCGCCCAAGCCAAACAACAGCGAGGAAGGCCTGAATCGAGACCCAAGGCCAAGTTTGCACCTGTTCCCGATTCCACCGCGACCATGCGCCTCAACAGGTACATCTCACAAGCCGGAATCTGTTCGCGTCGAGAGGCTGATGTCATGATTGGTGCAGGCGTGGTGACCGTCAATGGTCATGTGGTCACTGAGCTGGGTTGCAAGGTGGACCCCACCAAGGACATTGTGCGTGTGGAGGGGGATACCATTCGGCCAGAAGCCATGCGTTACGTGTTGGTGAACAAGCCCAAGAACATCCTGTCTGTGGAGTTTGACCCCCAAGGTCGACGCACAGTGATGGACCTGCTGAAAAACGCATGCA
>JBEARC010000123.1:0-5721 GCA_041163465.1 Bacteroidota bacterium | reverse complement strand
ATGAGCGAACGCATTTCCACCTCCAACGCCCCCAAGCCTGTAGGGCTCTATCCCCACGCCCGCCGCGTCGGCAACCTCCTGTTCTTGAGCGGCGTCGGGCCGCGAACTGCGGGTAGCGACGCCAACGACAGCGGCGTGCCCGGGTTGGAGTTGGACCACAACGGGAACTTCAAGGCGTTTGACTTTGAGGCGCAGGTGCACAGCGTGTTCGCCAACGTGAAATCCATCCTCGAGGCGAGCGGAAGCAGTTGGGGCGAACTTGTGGATGTGACCGTGTTTTTGGTCGACATGCACCGCGATTTCCACACCTTCAACCGCATCTATGCCGAGTACTTCAAGGAGAACCAACCGTGCCGCACGACCGTGGAAATCAACCGCCTGCCGACCCCGATTGCCATCGAATTGAAGTGCATCGCCACGGTGGCGTGAGCGACGCGCAGAGGCGTCGTTGACAACCCTTGGGAGAACCTGACATTTTGCACCTTGCGCGGGGAGGTCGCTTTCCGAACTTGCGCGCATGTCCATGGAACACACAGACCCCGCGTTTGACCCCGCCATCCTTGACAAGCTGAAGCAGCTTCAGGAGAAGTACGCAGCGATGGGGCAAGACCTCAGCAGCTACCTCGACGGCTTGCTGTACGCCGACTACCGGACGTATTGGGACCTGATTCACCTCGACACCTTGTTGAGCCTGCAGCGACCCCAAACCCCCATCCCCGACGAAGTCGTTTTCATCGTCTACCACCAAATCACCGAACTGTACTTCAAACTGTCGCTGCACGAATTCGAGCGCATGGCGCAAGAGGCGCGTGAAAACAACGGGACCGTGAGCGAGGCGTTTTTGCTCGAGCGGGTGAGGCGTGTGAACCGGTACTTCGAGGCGCTCACGACCAGCTTCGACATCATGGTCGATGGCATGGATCCCGCAGAGTTTATGAAATTCCGCATGTCGCTGTTGCCGGCGTCTGGGTTCCAGAGCGCGCAATATCGCATGATCGAGATTTGTTCGACATCCCTCGACCGCATCGTGCACCACAACCTGCGCGAACAGTACGCCGACCACAGCGTGGCGGATGTGCCTGAGCTGATGTCGCACCTCTACTGGCGCGAAGGCGCGGTGGAGTTGTCGAGCGGTGCCAAAACATTGACCCTCAAGCAATTCGAAGCCAAGTACGATGAGAAGTTGGAAAAGCTCGCGCGCGGCATGTTCAGCACCAACGTGCGGAAGCTCGCCGCCGCGATGGAGGGCGGTCCGTCCAAAGAACTCGTAAAAGCGTTGCGCTGGTTGGACATCAATGTCAACGTCAACTGGCCCCTCGCCCACTACAAAAGCGCAGTCCGGTACCTGCACAAAGACCCGGTGGACATCGCGGCAACGGGAGGTACCAACTGGCAGAAGTACCTGCCGCCGCGCTTTCAGAAGCGCATTTTCTTCCCGGAGCATTGGAGCGCTCAGGAGCTTGAGGAGTGGGGCAAAGGCTGGGTGATGAAGGAAGTGTTTGGCCAGGGATCATGATTCGACGGTTTCAAGCAGGGTTGGCGTGGGCGGCATGCGCGGTGACGGCATGGGCTGTTGCCGGATGCGGAGGTGAGGCTGAACCAACAGGTGCAGGCGTTGGTGGCGTCTTTCGCGCCCCGGCAGAACCGGAGCCGACGATGCGGTTTGGTGTGGTGTGGGACGACCTGTTGGTCGATTCAGGGGAAGTGAAGTCTGGACAGAGCCTGTCCCACATTCTCGATCCAGCAGGCATCGGGCCCGGGCGCATTTCGACCCTTGCGGCCAACAGCCGAAAGACGTGGGACGTCCGTTCCATGAGGGCAGGGCACCGCTGGTGGCTCGCATCGGAAACCGTTCGGGACAGCGCCGACGCCGAGGCGCGTGTCGTGCCGAAGTGGTTCATCTACGAACGCAACCCCAAGGATTACGCGCTGTTTTCACTCGGTGACACCCTCGGCGTACGGCTCGGCTCGTACCCCGTCGACACGGTATACGCCCGGGCCCAAGGCACGATCGTGAATTCGCTATACATGGATTTCGAAAAGGCGGGGCACCCAACCAACCTTGCCGTCGCCATGGCCAGCGTGTACGCGTGGACCATCGACTTCAGCCGCGTCCAAAAAGACGACACCTACGACGTCCTCTACCGCCGCGAAGTCGTCAATGGCGAGCCTGTGGGCATGCCGGAGGTGCTGTCGAGCGTGTTTACGCATTGGGATCGTCCGCTCGAAGCGTACCGATTTGAAACGGAAGGGACCGCCGGATACTTTGACCTCGAAGGCGGCTCACTGCAAAAGGTCTTTCTCAAAGCTCCTGTCGAGTTCAGCCGCATCTCAAGCCGCTACAACCCCAAGCGCTTCCACCCCGTCCTGAACAAAGTCAAAGGTCACTACGGCACCGACTACGCGGCTCCAACCGGCACCCCCATTGTGGCCGTGGGCGACGGCGTGGTGACCAAGAGCAGCTACACCTCAGGCAACGGCAAATACGTCAAGATTCGCCACAACAGCACCTACGAGACGCAGTACCTGCACATGTCCAAGCGCGCTGTTAAGGAAGGGCAGCGCGTCAAGCAAGGAGAGGTCATCGGATACGTAGGCCAAACAGGCCTCGCCACCGGACCCCACGTATGCTTCAGGTTTTGGAAGAACGGCCAGCAGGTCGACCACTTGCGGGAAGAGTTCCCGCCATCCGACCCCATCGCAACCGACCTTCAACAGGCCTTTGCCGACGAAGTGACACGGTTGGAGGCCCTGAAATCGTCGATGAAGCCCAACGCGGCGCCCGTCAGGAAGAGCGCATTGCGTTGACCTCGGCGAGGAGGGCTGTAAGTTCAGCGCGTTCGGCGGCCGTGAGGGTCGGGACGGCGTCGGAGCGGTAATACCAGCCGAGGATCAACGATTTGAGTCCGGAAGGCACGAGTCGGCCGAGGGCCTGCTTCAGTCCAGTCGAGGTAAGCCAGTGATTCAGGCCCTCGAACCGGGACAGTCCCGCGGTGTTGGCGTCGCCCGTGCCGGGACCGGAAGTGAGGTCGCGGGGCGTGAGTCCGAGCCACGTTTGGAGGTCGTGCCACGTCTCGTCCCGCCGAAGCGCGCCGGGTTCGAGGACGAGGAGTTGGGAGTCGGGGAAGAGAGAGCGCCAGCGGGCGATTTGGGCTTCGTAAAGGCTGAGCTCCACAAAGAGCTCGCTTCGGCCCCACGAAGGGTCAGGGTGGGCCAAATCGGCCTTCACCGCCTCCACCACCGAGCCCTTTACAAACCCGTACTTCCGGGCCATGAGGTAATGCGAGTAGATGCGTTCCACCGGATCGCGCAACGATACCACAATTTTGGCTTCGGGGTGCGCAGCATGGAGGACCTCCGGGGCCGAAGGCGACCACAGATACGACGTGCTGCACTCCCCGACCACGCGATGCGCGTCCGTCGCTCCCGAGAACAACCGAGCGTAATGGGCCTCTTCCCGCACAAACCCAACTTGCATCTCCGGCAACGGGTCGGCTTGGGCGAGGTACTCTGTGAGGTCGAGCTTGGTGTTGGCCTTGAACGCCTTGGAAAAGCGCGCCGGATCGAGGTCGGCCCGGCTGTAAAAATTGGGCTCCTTGAGCGGGCTGAGGAACACCTCGGGGTGCTGGCTGAGTCGGGCATACAGCGTCGTCGTGCCGCATTTGGCCGCGCCAATAACGAAGAAGTTGACCCGCTTCAGGGCGTCTGGGCTGGGCATGCTCATTCGGCGACCTGTTTGGAGGTTCTCAACGCAGCCCAAACCGACAACCCCAGCAACTTCTTGACAGCCACCGCGGCCGCCACGTTCCACAGCGCCATGCTCAAGGCGGTCGCCACGGCCGCTCCTTCAATCCCGAAGCGCGGGATGGCCCACAGGTTCAGGCCGAGGTTCACGAGGGCCGCCACCCACACGATGCGTTGGGCGGGCCGTTCGTGGCCGGTCATGTTCAGCAAGTACATCACAGGTCCGCACAGGGCATTGACCACCTGGCCCGCGGCCAACCAAACCAGGCACGTCGCCCCGGCCACGAACGCTTCGCCAAACCACCCCATCCACCACGTCGGCGCGGCGACCAACACCCCAAACGTCGGGATGCTGAACGCCACGTTCAGCAGCGTGGTTTGGCGAAGGGCGGCCCTCAGACCGGCACGGTCACCCGACGCGTGACGTTCCGCAAAAAGCGGCGCCGCGTAGCTGTTGACAGCCGCCTGCACAAGGGTCACAACCGCGGCCATGCGAAACGCAACGCGGTAAAGCCCCACCTGATCCTCTTTCAGGAAATGCCCCACGAGCAGCGTGTCTGTCCAACTCATCACAAGGAACATCGCAGAGCTGAGCAGCATCGGCCATCCCGTGGAGAACATCGCGCGCCACCCATACCCATCACCGGCCTCGCCGGCGCCCTCGGCGTGCGTGTGGCCCGCCGTCGCGTCGACTGCACTGTGCGGAGCGCGCGGAAGGGCCGTGGCCAGGAGCACCACGCCGACAAGGGCGCTGGCTGCGAGAGACCAAACGTAGGCCTGCATCACGTTCATGTCGCCGAGCATCAGCAGGGCCACGGCGCCCGCCAGGACCATGCCGGGCTGGAGCAGGGCGTAGCTTCGCATCCGCGACAACCCACGCAGTCCCTCAGCGGCCATCCCCCAAAACGCCATCACCGGAATGTGCGCCGCGACCGCCGGCCACAACCCCGCCATGCCCGGGTCGCCCAACCAACCAGTCAGCCGGTCGTCCAGTCCGGCCATCAGCAGTCCGGAAACTACCGACGCCACGCCAACCGATACGACAAGAGCTCGGACCACGAGCCGTCGTTGGAGCCTCATCCGGCCCTGCACCGACGTCGCCGCCAACCACTTTACCAGCACCCCGTCCAGGCCCAGCCTCGCGGCCAACGCACCAATCGTCAGCACCGTCAACGCCAGTTCAAAACGGCCATATGCCGCCGCCCCTTCGTGCCGACTGACCCACCACGCCAGGGCGTAGCCGGCGGCGGCGCCCACGAGCTTGACCCCGAGCATGAGGCCTGAGGAGCTGAGGAGTTTGGCCTGAAAGGAAGAAATGGTGCTCACGCGTCAAAGGTAGATGCCCGGGCGGCGCGACACACTCCTGCCATTGTGCCTGGCGTCAACCCTGCACCACAGCAAGCCACGCAATGATGTCCGACGCCCCCACCGATCCGTCGCCGTCGAGGTCTGCCCACCCGCAATTCATCGTGCACCCAAACATGCCGAGCAGTTCCAACAAATCAGCCACAGCCACAAGCCCGTCGCAATCACCGTCGCCCACCGCACAGTATTCGCACGAGCCATTGTCGAAACTCGCCAACGCATCGTAGTTGCTCGCCTCCAGGTCCATGCAGCCCAGCACCTCCAGGTCCATGAGGCTGTATGGCACACCGGGCACCACCATCAGCTGCGTGAAGACATTTTCGCCCTCCGGACGAACGCACAGCGCGAGACCCGCTTGTCCCGAGAACGCTTCTCCCTCCAGGACGGTGAATTGACCCACCAGGTGAAGGCCATTGACCACCATGCGATCGTGCCAAACCGAGCCCCCCACAGACAGCATGCAAGACCCTCCGTCGTCTTCCGACGACCACGCCCCTGACTGAAAGGCCCAACGCTGTCCCTCTTCCATCCGCTCAAACGAATAAGGAGTTCCGAATTCCGGAGAATCGCTCCACATGTCCGCCGTGGTCCAAAACGACGAGTACTCCAGTT
>JBEARC010000122.1:0-6332 GCA_041163465.1 Bacteroidota bacterium | reverse complement strand
GCTCAAAGGGAAGATGAAAGAGCGGGTGGAAGACAACCGCGACTTGGCCTTCTTGTCGCGGGATTTGGCCACCATCGTCACCGACATTCCCTTTGAAGAGGACTTCGATGCCATGGCGATGTCTAATCCGGATCCTCAGAACCTGGCCCCAGTGCTGGAGGAACTCGAATTCAGGACCTTGGCCCAACGGTTGCTCGGTGCATCAGGGATTGACGCCATGCAAGAGAATCCAGACCGTGCATCCGGGCAAGTCTCGACGATGGGCGATGCCGGGAGAGATTCCCAAGGAACCCAGGCTGGGGATGGGCGACAACGTTCAGGGGCATCACCCTTTGGAAGTCAATCACAAGCAGGGTTCACGGCAGCTCAGGATGGGCAGCTCAGCATGTTTGGCACAGGCTTGGAACCGGAACCCACCCCGTTGGCCTCGACCCTCAAGTCCCTGGACCGAGAGCACGTGGACTACCAACTGGTGGAAACCACCGAACAACTTACGCAGATGGTGTTGGCGATGCAGGAGGCCGGGCGGTTTGCGTTTGACACAGAGACCACAGGACTGAATGCCATGCAAGCCCAGCTTGTGGGGATGTCCTTTTGTGCCAAACCCCGTGAGGCCTATTACGTCCCTGTCACAGCCCAGGAATGGCCTCGCATCCGAGACATGGTGCGACCCCTGCTGGAACACTCCAGCAACCGCGTGGTCGGTCAAAACCTGAAATACGACGGGAAAATCTTGGCCCGGCACGGTGTGGACTTGGCGCTTGCAACGCTGGAAGACACCATGGTTGCGCACTACCTCTTGGAACCTGACCAACCCCATGGCATGGATGCCTTGGCGCAGTCGCTCCTTGGCTATCAGTGCATCCCCATCACAGCACTGATTGGACACAAAGGGAAAGACCAACAATCCATGGCTGACCTCCCTCCTTCGGAGATCCTCCATTACGCCTGCGAGGATGCTGACATCACCTTGCAATTGGCCGACGTCTTGATTCCACGCCTCCACCAGGAAGGCCTGATGAAGTTGTTTGAAGAGGTGGAAATGCCCCTGCTGTCTGTGCTCATGTCCATGGAACTGCAAGGGGTGGCTCTCGATGGGGCGCTTTTGGCCTCCTACAGCAAGGAATTGTCTGAACAAATCCAAACCCTCGACGCCTCCATCCAAGCCCATGCCGGGGTTCCGTTCAATGTGGACTCTCCGAAGCAGTTGGGTGACGTACTTTTTGATCATTTGGGCATCCCGACGCGGGTGAAAAAAACCAAGACCGGACAATACCCCACCGGGGAGGCCGTACTGGCCAAAATCAGCGACAAACACCCCATCATTTCCGAGGTGTTGACGTACCGGAAATTGAAGAAGCTGCGTTCGACGTATGTGGAGCCCCTGCCCTCGTTGGTGGAGGAGTCAACAGGTCGAATTCACACGACGTACATGCAAACTGTGGCAGCGACGGGACGTTTGAGCAGCAAGGATCCCAACCTTCAAAACATTCCCATCCGCACAGAACAAGGGAGGGAAATTCGAAAGGCCTTCGTTCCCTCTGGACCTGACCGAACCCTGGTGGCTGCGGATTACAGCCAGGTGGAACTGCGAATCGCTGCGGCGATGAGTGGCGAGCAAGGCTTGCTGGAAGCCTTTCAATCCGGACAAGACATTCACGCAGCCACGGCAGCCAAGGTGTTTGGGGTTCCTTTGGAGGAGGTCACACGCGACCAACGCAGCCAAGCCAAAGCGGTGAATTTTGGCATCTTGTACGGGCAGGGGGCTTTCGGATTGGCGGAAAATCTTGGGATTTCGCGTTCGGAAGCCAAGGGAATCATCGATGCGTACCATGCGCAATTTGCAGGGCTCGAGGCGTTCACGAAGGCCTGTGTGGACAAGGCACGCGAGGAGGGACAAGCCACCACGCTTCTCGGTCGCAGACGACCCCTGCCTGACATTCACAGCAACAACGCCGTGGTGCGTGCCTTCGCGGAGCGCAACGCCGTCAACACGCCCATCCAAGGTTCCGCCGCGGACATCATCAAAGTGGCCATGATTCGCGTCCATGAAGCGCTCCGCGGCATGAACAGCAAGCTGATCATGCAGGTCCACGATGAACTCGTGGTCGACGCCGACCTCTCCGAACTTGATGCTGTGAAAACCCAACTCGTCAAGTGCATGGAGGAGGCCGTCAAGCTCGACGTACCCCTCGTGGTAGATATTTCGCATGGAAATACGTGGCTCGAAGCACACTGACTTGGCTTGAAGCCAAGTGATTGAGGGAGGAGGCGAGTTGGTACCCTTGAACATTGGAGCGTGTAGAACTTTTTGACCGCGCCATGCGTAGGCTGAAGAAGAATACCAATTTCGTACCAACCCAACATCCATGAATCAAACACGCATTTCCCTGTTTCCTTTGCTGGCAGCAGGCTTGATGGTCTTGGCAAGCTGCGGCGAACCCAACGGCCCCACCACATCAGGAGACACCCGAACACAAGAAGTTGATGCCCAAGTTTCTCAGCGAACGAAGCGCATCAAGAAAATTTTCCGAGCCGCTCCCACGCCCATGGAAACGGCAAGGCTGGTGCAAAAGACCGGAGCTTCCTTTTCTTCTGAGAATCTTCATTCAGCAATGTCCGCTGGCAACTACGTGACCAGTGAAAAGCAAGCTGTCAACCTCGGTGTGTATGGCGCGGACCTCAGCTACGCCACCATTTTTGAAGAAAACGCCATTTCCTTGACATACTTGGAAGTCGTGAAGGGGCTGGCCCGAGACTTGGGCATTGGAGATGTGATTGACGACAATCTGTTGAATCGCGCTGAAGCCAATCGTTCAAGGCAAGATTCCTTGATCTCCATTGTCTCAGGTGCGTTCTATGACATGAACGAAAAACTCAAGTCCAATGGTCAAGAAGATCTGAGCGCCCTGTTGGTTGCGTCGGGGTGGGTTGAGAGCTTGTATCTCGCAACGCGCTATCAATCCCAGGCCAACGAAGAGTTAAAAACACGCATTGCCGAACAAAAGCTTGTGATGGAAGATGTTTTGGACTTGCTCGGCAGCTATGAAGCCACACCCGAACTCCAAGCCATGGTCAGCAGCCTGCAACCGATTGTCGATGCATTTGCTGCTGTGGAACGTGCCGAAGCCAGCAACAATGTGTCCAAATCCCAAGGAGCCATCGTTTTGGGTGGTGGTCCTCGATACACTGCAAGCGATGAAACGCTCGACAACATTTCCAACGCGGTGACCGCCGTACGTAACCAACTCATCCAATGAGCGTAATGAGAATCACGATGAAGCATACCATCCTCCTGCTCACAGCGGTGACATTGTTCGCCGCCACTGGTTCTGCGCAATGCCGCGCCTTTACCAAGAAAAATTGCCTACCCACGCTCGACGGGTACATCCAAAATGAAAACTACAACTCGGCCGTTCTCATCCCTGGGGATGAAGCAGAGTTGGAGTTGACCTTCCTTGGAGGGGTGGATTACCGCGTGGCGGTTTGTTCCCACCCAGTGTTGGGGGAGGTATCTTTTGAAATGCTCGACGGCCAAAACGTCCGCATCTGGAGTAACTCCAACGGAGACGACCACGTCGACTTCCGGGTTGAGAACACCCAAAGACTGCGATTCAAAGTCAAAGTTCCAGACACTGATGCAGCCATTCTTCATGAAGGTTGCGTATCGATCTTGCTGGGAAGCAAGCAATAAGCCCTTCCTCCTAACCTGCAAAGAAAGGGCCCGCCTAGGCGGGCCCTTGTCGTGTTCTATGGGGGGGCATGGGGGATCAGCGCTGGGAACAGGTGGCCAAACGAGAAGGACGGATGACCGCTCCCACGGCGATGGAATTCACTGCACGACCCATTGCCAAACCCTGCGCTCGCCTTGGGCAGTTTGGGCTTCCACAAAATAGACACCTGAACTTCTCGGCGCATCCAAGGCCAGGGTGTTGCTTCCCGCACTGCAGGCCACTGCCCTCGAATCCACAACCCGTCCCGCTGAATCGCGCACAATCATCGTCACGCGCTGAGGCGTTCGCAGGTCAAGCTGAATGCTTCCCTCCGAAGTCGCGGGATTGGGAGACAATGTCCAAGAATCAACACGAGAGGCATCCGCGTCACCAACACGTGAAGGACCGTATCCTACCACGTTGATGTCGTCGAGCCAAATGTCGTTTCCAAGACGGCTTTCAAACTCAAACTGAACCCTGAAATGAGGCGTGAGGTACTGCTCGTTGTCCAAAACAATGGTGTAGGTATTCCAATCCTCAGAGCTCGAAGGGGTGAATGGAAACGGCGTAGGGTCTGCGGAAGGCAAATCTGTGAACCCGCGATGCATCCTGCGTAGATCCCAATCACCCCCGCAATCCCCTGTGACACTGACCCGCAGTCGGTCATCGGTTTCGTCGTCTTCCGATGTTCCCTTGTGCGCATAGGCCCACTTGTAGGAAATGTGGATTTCCGTCATCTCACTCATGTCCATGGTGGAAGACCGCAGAAAATCGTCATTGAATTCTACGGTGTTGCCCCAGTTGGAAATGGTCAAGGCCCGAGAACCCGTGAAGGATGCATCGGACGACAGCTCCCACGTTCCATCGCCGAGAGGATCCTCCACGAACCAGTCATCACTTGGGAACTCCGTGGCTTCAAACCCTTGGGAAAGCGGCAAATCCATCGCACCTGGAGCAAGCACGTGAACAGCGCCCTCGAGGGTGACCGAGGTCATGTCCGTGCCATTGCCCACCGAAAGGGTCACGTCATAGGTACCTGGCGTTGTGTACGTGTGGTAGACATCGGTGTCTTCAAGGGCATCGTTCCCCACATGGACTTGACCATCCCCAAACTGCCAAGACCACGAGGTCACACCATGGTAGCTTCCATCCGTGAATCGGATGCTGTCTCCAGGGCAGATGACCTGCCGATCCGTGGTGAATACCGCTTGGCACAAAATGTCCTCTCCTGCCACTCCTGTTGCCACGAGGTTGGAGGCTGTGGACAGCTGGTTCCTTTGGGCTGTGGTGGACAAGGCGGCGGTGCGCATGCGTTGCTTTTGGCCTTGGGTAAACATGCGACCGCAGTAGCTGTACTCCATGTAGTTCTGCACGTTGTCCAAAGAACCGCAGGTCGTGCCATCCAACACGCACGACGTCCAGCCCAAGGTGTTGGGCTTGTCGTCCACATTGTCATCCTCGTCGCAGTTGTCGGGTTGGCCTGGGTTGTTGCTGTTCCCCCAGGTATGTCGCAGATTCAACCAGTGCCCCACCTCGTGGGTCAGGGTGCGTGAACGGTACACATTGGACGTGCCGATGGAGCCACAGTAGCTGTGCTGCAACACGATGCCGTCCAAGTGTGCAAATTGGTTGCCGTTGACCGATCCAGGATACAGCGCATAACCTGCCGCACCGGCTGCATTCTCGCACACCCATACGTTGAGGTACTTGTTTCGGGGCCACTGAATCAGCATTTTCATGTCCTCATCGCCCACATACGTCAAATCGCTGAGGATGCGGTTGATGCCTGGGTGGCAGTTCCCAGCGGGATCTTTTTGGGCCAAACGAAACTCAATCTCCACATCTGCTATGATGTCCTGAAATTCAGGAACGACTTCTGTGATGTTCGCATTCAAAGCGCGGAAATTCGTGTTGAGGACGTCCACAGCGTCATGCACCTGGGCTGCAGAAATGTTTTCTGGCCCATTGAAATGAATCACGTGAAACACCACGGGAATGATGAGCACATCTTCACGGGAACCGGCTGTCATTCCTTGTGAAGTCTCCCATTCAAGGGCTCGGTCGGCTTCCATGGCAGCCTCACGTGCTTCCGGGTGAAGGCCAAACAAGCGGGCTTCAGCATGGTTCAACCCACATGGAGTCACCCCATCGTGGGTGTGAGCCTGGGCATGGACCTGTAGGGACAGCCCTGAGGCCAAGGCCAGGAGTGTCATGAATAGCGTGGTTCGGATGTTCATCGCAGTTGAAGTTTCAAGCAGGGGCCGCAAGATAAGAACTGCCCGAAGGTTGGACGAACCCCTTGCGTTCATGGTTGCATCCAAGGGCACCACTGGCCGAATCAAACGAATGGCTCCCCCCAAACCACCAAGTCAGGGTGTCCCAACCGCCATATGCTCGGCAAAACGCATGCTCAACGAGCAGCTTCCAGTCGGAGTCCGACATCCGCCACACCCTTCAGGGGATCTTCACGCATCCCATGCACCACCTCCAACGCGTATCGACCCCGGACGGGAAAGGTAACCGCCTCGTGAACCAGAAATCGCTGGTCCACCAAATCACCGAAGCCGCTTCCCCGCCACCTGCCGTAGGAATCTGCAAGGACGCACTCCAAGGTATCCA
>JBEARC010000121.1:0-6751 GCA_041163465.1 Bacteroidota bacterium | reverse complement strand
ATCACCTTGGCGCGGAGCATTACGCCATGGCCCAGTTGTTTCAGGACAGTTTGGCCTTGGACGGTGTGAGCTGTGTGGCGTGTCACCAACAATCTCCCGGTGTCGGTAACAACCACAGTGGGGTGCTGGCGTTTGACAGTGCCATGATTTATGGACCCTACGGCGCGGGCAAGGACGATCCACCGCTGTATGACCCTCCCATGATTACCTACACAGGATACAACATTGGATACGGTGCCCATGTGGATGGTTCCGCAGTCTGCGCAGGTTGCCACACCTTGGTCACCCAAACCGCAGATCTGGAGGGTAACCTCACAGGGGAGGACTACGTGGAACAAGCCACGTACCACGAATGGCTGAATTCAGCGTACGCAGACGATGGTGAGACACCGACATCATGCCAGGATTGTCACATGCCCAAGGTGGACGGTGCGGTGATGATTAGTTCGGGTTATGCATTCCTGGAGCCACGCACGCCCTTCAGTGAGCATCTGATGGTTGGCGGCAATGTCCAAATGCTCGAGATCATGCGCGACAACCTCGATGTTTTGGGCTTAACGGCTTCGGAAGCACAATTTGACAGCACCATTCAATGGACGCGTGACCAGTTGCAAGGGGAGACGGTTGAATTGAGTGTAGAGGGAGGATGGAGTGAATTCGGTGGGATCGTCAACGTGCGCGTGACCAACAAAGCGGGTCACAAATTTCCTTCCGGGTATCCAGCACGTCGCGCGTGGCTTGAAGTGGTGGCTCACAACGGCATGGATACACTTTGGCACAATGGCGGCTGGGAAGAGGGTGGCTTCCTGGTGGGGGTGGATGAGCAGCCGTTTGAGGTGTTTGAGCCTCATTACAATTGGATCACGGAGGAAGATGAGGTTCAGGTGTATGAATTGGTGGCGGTGGATGTCAACGGGGTTCCCACCAATGTGCTGGAGCGTGCTGCCGCGTCAGCCAAGGACAACCGTCTGCTTCCTTTGGGATTCAGTGTCGACAGCCCGTTGTACGATACGACACGGGTCGAAGGAGCTGCCTTGATGGACCAACATTTCACGTCCCAGGCCGGAGCTGGCATGGACGAATTGATTTATGAAATCGACCCCGTTGATGTTGACATCACGGGTGGTGACTGTTGCAATGTGACAGTGGATGTGCGCATGTGGTACCAAAGCATGCCGGCGCGATGGCTCAACCCCATGTTTGCCCTTCAAGATAGCAGCATTCAAGCGTTTGAAGCCATGTTTCTGGCCCAAGGCGCGGCACCAGAATTGGTGGCTTTTGAGCAGGTGGTTATTCCCGTGACAGGTGGCATAGGGGATGCATCTCGACGCTACCTTTCGGTGCACCCAAACCCCACGAGGGACGGCCGTGTCTTTGTGACGATGCCCCCAGGAGACACAGGGACATTGTGGGAGCTCTACAACCCTGCGGGATCGCGCATTCAGCACGGGGTCACGTCGCCCACGTTTGAACTGCAGCTCCCAGCAACGGCAGGAACGTATGTGTTAAGGGTGCATGGCGGTGCGCAAACGTGGACCCGACGCATCGTTCGGAATTGAGCCGCTGAGCCGGAGACCCAAAGACCTCGGGTGCGGTGCCCCTCTTGCCCTTGAAATCGTTTTGTTACAAGTAGTCGTTGGCCAGGTTTGCCAATTCAGACCGCTCGCCCTTTTCAAGTGTGATGTGGCAATACAGTTCCTTGCCTCTCAAACGGTCAATCACGTAAGTAAGTCCATTTGACTGTTCATCGAGGTAAGGCGTGTCAATTTGCCGAATATCACCGGTTAAGATGATTTTGGTATTCTCCCCGGCGCGGGTGATGATGGTCTTCACCTCGTGCGGCGTGAGGTTTTGAGCTTCATCCACAATGAAAATCACATTGGACAGCGAGCGGCCACGGATGTAGGCAAGTGGCGAGATCTGGATTTTGCCCTCCGACCGCATCTCGTCGATTGCCCGGTTCTTCCGTTCGTTGGGTCCAAACTGGCTTTTGATGAAGTTCAGGTTGTCGAACAGAGGCTGCATGTACGGGTTCACCTTTTCCTCGGCATCTCCTGGCAGAAAGCCCAAATCCTTGTTGCTCAACGCCACGATGGGTCTGGCCAAGATGATTTGGTTGTACCTGTTCTTTTGCTCCAAGGCGCCTGCGAGGGCGAGCAAGGTCTTTCCTGTGCCTGCCACCCCGCAGATTGTCACGAGGTTGATGTCCGGATTCTGAATGGCGTGCAGGGCGAAGGCTTGTTCAGCGTTCCGTGGCTTGATTCCATAGGCGTATGCCTTGTCGACCCGTTCAAGTGTTCGCTTGGACTCGTTGTGAAACACCATGGCACTTGCGGATCCATCTCGGAGGATGTAGAAGTGGTTGTTCTGCCGCTCTGCACCCAATGCTGTGACCTTGCGAGACACCCCGTCGAGGTACAACCTCCGGATGACATCACTGTCCACATTCTCCACCACCGACTTGCCGGTGTACATGTGTCGGTTGTCCTTGACCTTGCCTGTTTGGTAATCTTCCGCGGGGAGATTGAGGGCTTTGGCCTTCAGCCTGAGGTTGATGTCTTTGGAGACCAAAATCACATTGGTTCCCGGCTCGCTCGCCTGCAGACAAAGCGCGGCATCGAGAATCTTGTGGTCGTTGGTTCGCTCCGAAAATACGCGGCTCGTCTTGCCTTCCGCACAGTCCGAGTCCATGATGACTTTCATCATTCCTCCAGCGCCATTCTCCACGGGAATCCAATCTTGCAGGGCATGTCCTTGGCTCAATCGATCGATGATTCGAATCGTCTCACGTGCTTCAAAGTTGTTGGTTTCGTTGCCCACCTTGAAACGGTCCAATTCCTCGAGCACGGTGATGGGAATGGCCACCCTGTTGTCTTCGAAATGGGTGAGGGCGCTGTGGTCAAACAACAACACACACGTATCAAGCACAAAAATTTTCGTTTTGACGGGGCCCTCTTTGGTAACGGGCTTGTCAGGCTGCGTATGTGGCGTCGACGTGTTGGCTGGCTTGCGCTGTGTCTTGGTGCTCCGTGCTTTGCCAGCACGCGCAGGTCTCTTGGGGGCAGGAGAAGCGGACATGGAATGTTGTGTTGGGCATCGGCTTGCCGAGAGGCCCTGTTGTGGTTTCAATTGACTTCCACAAAGTATTCTCTGCACGTGACCCGGCCATGTTGGGACAAGCGCACTTCTTCACATCGATTTGGTCCTGCTTGTGGAGAATTCAAGCCATGTCGAAAGCGGTGTCATCCTCATGGCTCTCATCATCGACATCGTCCTCATCTTCGTCGGACCCCTCATGTCCGAGATAGACATCGAGCAACCCCTCTGGCAATTCCACGACCAAGGTGCGTGCCTCCCTGAGCACCTGCACCTCGACGTGGTCGGGGAGGGGGATGAACCCCTGCTGTCCACCCACCAACGTGACTTCAAGCATGGGATAGGCCCCTTGGTCCACGACATGAACAATGGTTGCAATGTCTTCATGAGATGCCAAGTCCACCACCTTCCATCCTTGAACCTCATGGAAATAAAACCGCCCCTCTTCAATGGGAGCCATGACAGACGCCGGCAACCAAACATCTTTGCCAGCGAGGGATTTGGCCTGATCCTCGGTGGTTACATCGGCCAAACGAACGACGTAGCGATCCTTGTTGGCGCGCAAGCTCTCAACAGCGTAGGGAACAAGGATGTTGTGCTGTGGAATCCAGAGGGTGTCCAAAGCCTCGTAGGGTTCGGGATCATCGACATCCATCCACAACACAACCTCGCCTTTGAAGGAAAAGGGCTTGGTAATTTTGCCTAGAAGAAAGCAGTCGTCCTTGTTCATGATGCAAATGTCGGCATGGAATCTCGGGACATGAAAAAGGTCGCGCGAGGCGACCCAGTTCATGTTCATGTCGGTTGAAGAAATCAGGCGTCGCCTTTGGGTTCCTCAGCGCTGTCTTCGCCAGCGGCTTCGGCTTCGGGCGCCTCTTCAACAGCGGCTTCGGCTTCGGGCGCCTCTTCAGCAGCGGCCTCGGCAGCAGCGGCTTCAGCTTCCGCAGCCAAGTCCGAGGCTGCAGCAGCCAGAGCCGCAGCACGTTCCTCGTTCAGCTTCTTCTCGGCGGCAAGTGCTGAGGATGCAGCCTTGGCTGCGTCCGCACTCAATCCGTCGCGCTTGGCTTGGATTTTGGCCTGCTTTTCGTTGTGCCAGGCTTCAAAACGCTTTTGGGCTTCGTCCTCTGTCAAAGCACCCTTTTTCACACCGTTGAGGAGGTGGTTGTGGAACACGACCCCTGTGTATTTCAAGATGGCACGGGCCGTCTCGGTGGGTTCTGCACCAACTTGCAACCAATGCAGCGCGCGATCGTGCACGACATCAATGGTGGCCGGATTCGTGTTGGGGTTGTAGGTACCTACTTTTTCGATGAAACGGCCATCGCGCTTTGCGCGGGCATCAGCAGCTACGAGATGGTAGAAGGGTTTGCCTTTCTTACCGTGACGTTGGAGTCGGAGGCGTACAGCCATGGGATAAAACGTTTTAAAAGGGTCCGAAACCCAGTTGTTAGAACCAAAATTGGAGCGCAAAAATACATTGACGGCCGCATTCAACCAAATGCCCGTTCAAAATTGAGGACATGGCCAACCAAAAACACCCAGCCACATCAACATGTCATTGACGGAGACCGAACCATCGCCGCTCAAGTCGACGTTGCAATTCATGATGCAACCGACCTGAGAAAGGAGGATTTGCAGGTCGCTGACACCACGAATCCCATCTCCGTCGAAATCGCCAAAACATGGAGGACAATCCTCACTTTCAACCAATTCGAGCCACGCAATGTCCTCGCCCCATACATTGTCAGGAACCGTTAGGATTGTGGTGCCAGGAGTGGTCAGGGTTTGACCTTGCCACATGAATTCCTCACCCGGACACAGGCTTCCGATGTCAGGATTCAAAGCCAGAACAAACAACCCGCGCTGCACATCGCTGATCAGCACGCGACCTGAAGGAAGGGCACTGTGCACTCCCCAAGCCCCAGCAAACCCATTGTGGTGGTTGGGCGCAAAGGTGTCGAACCAAGCCACTTTGACCGGTTGGTCAGGATTGGAAATGTCGAAGACTTGCAAGCCGTCGTGGTAGTACGACACGAACACGAATTGGTCGCGAATCATCAGGTTGTGTGGGATGGCGTCGGGTGCAGTTTCCGATGACAGCAATGACACCACCTGCATGTCGGTGATGTCTGCCACATCCACAACTTTCAAGGGCGATCCATGGGTTTCATCCGCAAAGACATAGAGGTCATCTTCAGGAACCCACCATCCGCTGTGGTTCCCTCCTTGGAAGGGATAATCATCAAGCGAACCCAACAGATGAGGGGTTGGGTTCATGTCCACAACGCGCACCACGCCACCTCCATTGATCCACACCGTGTCATTCCATGCAAAGAGATCATGGCATCCTCCAATCCAAGGCGCCAAGTCCACCAGTTGCGTCGGTTGGGACGGATTTGTGACGTCCAAGGCCAGCAGGGGGGTGTTGAGCCCCACTCGCTTGGCTGATGCAAGGTAGAGTGTCAAGGTGGCGTCATCCACAAAGACGTTGTGTGCGCGTTCGACAAATTCATCGTCGTCGTACAGGATCACAGGAGGATCCGGCAAGGTGCTCAAATCCCAGATTTGGAGAGAACTCGCCCCTTGATCGCACACGGCGTAGAGCAGAGATCCATGGACGTGGTAATCTCGGTGGGTGACAAAAGAACCGCCATCGGCGCCAGGGAGGAAATGCACTTCAAACGCATTGCCAGGCTCTGTCACATCCACCACATGCGTGCCGAGTGTAGAACCTACAACAGCGTACTCTCGACCCAACACCTCCAATCCCTCCACGTCGCTGTAACTGCCACCCAAACCGTTGGTTGGAAGGGTAACATCGGACCAGGCAGCATAGAGCAGCACGTTGTCGGATTGTCGGGTGCATGTTCCATCGTCCTCGGTGGCGAGAGGATTGAAGTTGAAGGCCTCTTCTTGGGTGCATCCGTAGACAGGACATCCACTGGTCAAGGGGATTTGAAGCGTTGCTGCACTGCCATTGGCAGGCACGGACCCCTCGGCAACTGGTTGCCAAGCCCCGTTGTCCCATCGTTGTATCGTCAGCACACCTCCTTGCCACCCATCCCCATAGGTGTCGATCAAGTCGGCGGATGCGCAAACTGGTGCGAGGCAACCTGTCCAGGTGTACGTTGTGTTGTCGTCCCAGGGCGTATCGCCCCAGAGCGAGGCACCGTCAAACCACAACGCTCCATTGCCGTCAAACACTTGAACCTGAAGTTCTTCAGCCCAAAGCCCTGTGCTGAGCGTCCATTGAGTGGCTACTTCTTCGGGAGGACAAACCCAGCATGACCCATCGTCCCAGGACGCTTGGGGATTGTAGCCTACGGCGAGGGGGTCGGTGCAACCACATTCTCCCGCGATTGCAAACGATTGCCACGCTTCGTCGGTCGCCTGTTCCATGGAAAAGACGTCGATGGCGACACCTTCAGGGTTGAACAAGGTAAGTGCAGCCCCCTGCCACCCATCCCCAAAACTGTCCATCATGTGCATTCGATAGCAGCCTTGCGTCAAGCAGAGTTCATGATTCACTGTCGTGTTGTCCTCATAGGGGCCAAACGGACCGGCCACCACCTCGCCTTGCAAAGTGATGACTTCCCACGTGACTTCCTCAGCCCAAATCCCTGAAGTCATCACGGCCGTATGCAGGGGCTCAGTG
>JBEARC010000120.1:0-12695 GCA_041163465.1 Bacteroidota bacterium | reverse complement strand
CGTTAACTCTTGGCGATTACTCGACATTGATATTTGAACATGCGCCAACATCATATGCTTTCGTCAATCGCACCAGACGCCACCGGGCTGCATCTAGATGCTTTTGAGTTGTTTTCAATCTGCCCCCTTCTTTACGCCTCTTGTTGACTTCTGTGCCTGCTTTTGGACAAGTCCCAGACGAAATGCCTACCAATTGATGTGTTGATCAGCCTGTCGATTGGTTGATGGGACGATGGGTCTGTTGCCTTTGCATGATGCAGACAGGCAGTGTAGTTCTGATTTCATGAATTCCAAGTAGCATCGCTCTTTCTGAGGTGGTGTTATGGGCGTGGCTTTTCTTGTTGGCGGTCAGACTTGCAGGTGGCTGGAGGGTGTTGGGGGCTGGGGGTGTTGGGGGGACACGAGTTGCGCATGTCGTTGGGGCGCAATAGCTTCGCCACAGAGGCAGGACTTCGCCACAGAGGCAGGACCTCGATACGGGCAATGATTCCCGTGAACCACTGATTTTCTTGATGACTCATGGGCAGAAAGAGCAACTTTCTGGTGCTGGCCTTGTTGGTGCCAGCCATTTGGTTTTTGGGCACGTCGTACGAGACGGCCACGGATGAAGTCGCATTGGCGGCACTCGATTCTGGTGACACCGCTTGGATGGTGGTCGCGAGTGCGTTTGTCTTGTTGATGACCCCTGGTTTGGCCTTTTTCTACGGGGGGATGGTCGACAAAAAGCACATCATTTCCACCATGCTGCAGAGTTTTGTGGCCCTCGGGGTGATCAGTGTGCTGTGGGTGCTTGTGGGATTTAGCTTGTGCTTTGGAGAAAGTTTGGGGGGCGTGGTGGGGGATCCGCGGACCTTCCTGGCGTTTCGGGGAGTGGGGTTGAGTCCCAATGCGGATTTTGCTGGAACGATTCCGTTTCTGCTCTTTGCTTTGTTTCAACTGAAGTTTGCCATCATCACGCCTGCGCTGATTACGGGCAGCATGGCGGGTAGGGTGCGGTTTCGGTCGTACATCCTGTTCATGGTGCTCTTTGCTTTGCTGGTCTATCCACCCCTGTGTCACATGACATGGCATCCTGAGGGATTGCTTCGGGTATGGGGAGTCTTGGACTTTGCGGGCGGCACCGTCGTGCACATGAGCGCGGGCTGTGCGGCATTGGCTGGGGCCATGTTTTTGGGGCGACGCGTGAACCGCGAGCAATCGCCCGCGAACATTCCATTCGTGATTTTGGGGACGGGACTGCTTTGGTTTGGTTGGTTTGGGTTCAACGCGGGATCGGCGTTTTCTGCCGGAGCGGATGCGGTTTTGGCCTTTGCCAACACCAACCTCGCGTCCGCAACGGCCATGATCACCTGGATTTTCTTCGACCGCTATCGCGACCGCAAGATGTCCGCGGTGGGCGCGTGCATTGGGGCCGTTGTGGGCCTGGTGGCCATCACGCCGGCCGCCGGATTTGTGAGCCTGGGTGACAGCGTGCTCATCGGATTTGTCGCTGCTTTGGTGAGCCATTGGGCCATCGGTTTGTTCCACAAGTCGGGCAGGGTGGACGACACCTTGGACGTGTTTGCCAGCCATGGTGTGGGTGGCATGGTGGGAATGCTTTTGACGGGGGTCTTCGCCGCAGAAGTTGGTTTGGCCTCAGGCGAAACCGCCACCTTCCTCAAGCACCTTGCGGCACTTGTGATGGTGGCGGTGGGGGCGTTTGGTCTCAGCTATGCCTTGTTTGCCTTGGTCAATGCTGTCATTCCCATGCGCGTCACCGTCACGCAGGAGGAACGCGGTTTAGACGACAGCCAGCACGGCGAGCAGCTGCATTGACGGCTTGAGGTCATGAGGGTGCGCGCCAGGTCGTTGGGGCTGCGCGCCAGGTAAATGGGGCTGCGTACGAGGTCGTTGGGGCTGGATCGTCTGGCAGGCGTTGCGTCGGCCGAGATTCAGTCAAACTTCACCTTGACGTCCTCCCCAAAGCGGCGCGTCGTGGTCACAATGCCGCCATCGTCGAAGTTGTTTTTCTTCAAATCGATGGTCTTGAGTTCCGGCAGGCGTTCGAGCCCAGCAGGAAGGTCTGACAGGTTGTTGTTTCGGGCGATGATGCGCTTCAGGTTGGGGATGTTGGCCAATGAAGCCGGGAGCTCGTTGAGTTCGTTGCCTGAGACGATGAGGGTTTGAAGCCAGCTCAATTCGTCGATGTTGGAGGGGAGTTCTCCGAGCTTCATGCCGGTCAAGTCAAGGTACACAAGTTGTGGAATGGCCAAGACCTCGGCAGGGAGGGGGCGACCCACGAGATCCGGATCGGCGAAGGGGCTCAAGGTCAGGGACACGCCCCCGATGGTGCTGGTGAGTTTGGCGCCGAGTCGTTGCTCCATGGTCATCTCCGCGGTGGAACTGGCGACAGCTTCTGACGTGCCGGCAATCGCCTCGGCCTTCCAGCGGGCGAGAATGACCCCCATGTCGTCGTACCTGTCTCCGCCGATGATCAGGGCAACGTCTTTGTTTTCGGAGCGCTTGCCAATGACGTCTTTGAAGTCGGGCGCTTTTTCTCGCTCCACTTCTTCCTTGGTGGGGATTTCGTAGGAAGGGTTGGAGATTTGAGAGCGTCGGCGTTTGACCAAGCGGTTCTGCAGTTCATCGCACTTGGCAAGTTCGCCGCCGTCTCCTTCGGCCAAACCACGCGCCGCAGAAAGGGCTGCACCTGCGAGGGCAAATTCATCGCGGTAGAGATGGCATACCGCAAGGTTCATGTGCATGCCAAAAGCCACTTCACGGGACACCATGGGTTTTTTGGAGGTGAAATCCACCTTGGCAGCCCATTCGTTCCACGTGGCAATGGGGCCATCCAAGGCATCCAAGTTCATGACCTCGAACGCTTCAAGGGCCTGGTCTTGGGCGGTTTCGAGGGGGAGGTAGTCGAATTTCCCCTTGCCGACATAGATCTCAACACTCTGCTTGGTTTCGAGGAAAAACAGTCGGTCCTCGAGCTCATTGATGGCTTTGCTCAGCTGCATCAGCACGGCCTTGCGACGCACAAAGCGACGGCCTTCGGCTCCGTACAAGTTGTTGCGCACGTCCATGGGGCTGTCAAACGTCATGGTCTCTTGGGTGTAGGTGAATCCCCCGAGTGGACCGCTGTCCATGGTGCTCACCTTTTCGTTGCCGTATTGGATTTGGTTGGGACTGTCGATTTCAAACCCATCGATCACGTTGCCATTGCCGTCGGAGATGGTCACCCGAAGGGGCATGGTGTGGGTCAATTCGGCCCAGTACGTCGTGACGGCGCTGTTGCCTTTGGTGGGTCCCGATTTGATGTTGGGCTCTCCCATGGTTTCGGGCCCCAAGGCCACATCCACAACGCACGTCGCGCCGTCGTCCACAACCTCCACTTCACGGCCAATGCTGAAGTACTTCATGTTCTCCAGTCGTTCTCCTTCCTTGATGATTTTCATGTTTCCGCCATAGCGACGCAAGTCTTGCAGGCTGAAAAAGTCGGGGTCGGCATGGACAAAAAAGGACACGCGATCCACGATGTCCACGGGCACCGTGGGAATGGTGGTCAATTCAATGTTGGTGGATTTGCTCGACGTCCGTTGGGCGGATGCATTCAGGGCGCTGCCAAAGGTCAAAACCCAACACGTTGTGCTGAACACAGCAAGGCGAAGGAGAGAGGTCATGGGGGTGTGATTTCGAAGAGGGGGTATGATTACGAGTACGAATGTACATCGGTCAAGCCAAGTTGCCTAGGCAACTTGGGGTCCGTGCAAGTTGGCAGGAATCCCCTCGTCACGCTTGGGTGTGCGATTGAACGTTGTGTGAACTTTTGTCGCATCTTTCCCTCATGAATCACAACGTTAGGATGCGAGGGTTTGCTTTGCAGTGCGTCTCCCTCTTCAAAGGTGTTGCGTCCATCGGGCGTGTGGCCTGGGTGGCCGTGACGGCTTGTTGGATTGCGATGGGGTGCAGCCCGGGCCCCGAGGCTTCGGAGGATTATCATGTGACGGGCAACACAGCCATGGTGTTCACGGCGGAGGATTTGGCCTTGCGCGAGGCCAAACGCGCCGAGCCAGGCGTCCGCATGGTCCAACTCAGCAATGGCTACGAGGTGTTCACCCAACAATTTGGGGAGAGTGACAACGTCAAGGTCCTGGTGTTGCACGGCGGACCGGCCTGCACCCACGAATACATGCTCAACGTGGCGTATCAGCTGCCGTCGCATCCCCTCGTGCAGGATGCAGGCGGGGCTGAGGTTCACATGTACGACCAACTCGGGAGTTTCTTCAGCGACCAGCCCGAGGAGGATTTGTGGAACATCCCGCGTTGGGTGGACGAGGTGGAGGAAGTGCGAAAGGCCTTGGGTTTGGACTCCACCAACTTCTACCTCTTGGGCAACAGCTGGGGAGGCATCTTGGCCATGGAATACGCGTTGGCCTACCCGGACAACCTGAAGGGGTTGATTGTGTGTAACATGGTGACCTCCATCCCCGAGTATGCCGCCTACAACAAGCAGGTGTTGCGCCCTCAAATGCGTCCCTCCCTGGTTGACTCCTTGGAGGCGTTTGAGGCCGCGGGGGATTTTCAAGATGAGACCTACCTTGAGCTGGTCGACAAGGAGTTCTACCGCAAACACATTTGTCGGTTGGAGGAATGGCCTGAGGAGGTCGGTGTGTCGTTTGCCCGAATGAATTACAAGCTGTACGATTTGATGCAGGGGCCGAGCGAATTCAAGGTGGGAGGTCGTTTGATTGACTGGGACATCACGAATCGTTTGGGTGACATCGCCGCGCCTACGTTGATGGTGGGAGCCACTTACGACACCATGGACCCCGCGGCCATGGCCAAGCAAGCGCGCTTGGTTCAGCATGGTCGCGCCCACATCTGTGGCAATGGCTCACACCTGGCCTTGTGGGACGACGCCCGCAGTTTTTTCAGGGGCGTTGCGGGATTCATTGGAGATGTCGAGGCGGGACGCTTCCCGGAGGGCGTACCTTCGGGAATGTGAAACCCCTCCTTGTCATTGCGGCGTGCCTTGCTTGGGCCTCGGCTGCGCATGGTCAGCACATCACGCTGGACCAACAATTTGAAGATTGGAATGCCGTCCCCGTGATGGGAGAGGCGCCCGACAACATTCATCTGCGCGTGGTGCAGGCCACGGGCAATGCTGACTGGGCTTTTTGGCGTGTTCAGCTTGGAGAGCCCTTGGCCTTGGATGAGAACATCATCCCCCACGGTCTTCAGCTACGCATCGATGCCGACAACAACCCCAACACGGGTTTTGGAGCACCAGAATGGGGGTGGGAGGTGGTGATTGACTTTGTGAATGGTGATGTGCTTCGGTACAACGCCAATGGCGTCTTGACCACGCTTGGGTTCAATGACATTGGACTGCATCAGGCGCCCACCTACAGTGGGAATGATGTGGAATTGGCCTTGCTCAGGGAGGAGGTCAACATGAACGGAGATGCGGTGCGCTGGCAATGGCATGATGCGCTGCACAACCAGTCATTGCCGTCCACGCCTGTTACCACGGAACTCTCGTCGGACGGGCCCATCTACGACCCGGTGCCCTTGGAGCGAGCAGCTGGCACAGCGGTGCGGTGCATGTGGTGGAACATGAACGGTCGCATGGATGAAACGGGACCTCAAGCGGCCATGGCCCGAATGGTGGGTGCTTTGGCTCCCGATGTCATCGGCTTCTGCGAAGTGCAGGATGTCTCACCTTCCTTTGTCAAGGGCTTGCTCGAATCGTGGTTGCCAGGGACGACATGGAACGTGGTCAAGGACGACTACGATCTGATGGTTGCAAGTACCTTTCCGTTGGGCGAGGACTTTTCAGGAGTCTATCGATCCTTTCCCGTGGTTGTCCAGACCCAAGCGGCATGGGGTACACCCCTGTTGTTCACGTCGAGTCACCTGAAATGCTGTGGCGGTGCGTCCAACGAGGCACAACGCCAAAGCGAGGCCGATGAATTCATGGCTTTTCAGAGGGATGCCATGACCGTGGGTGGTCAACTTGACCTGCCCGAAGGGACGCCGATGGTCTTTGGGGGGGATTTGAACATGGTCGGTTTGGCCGGCCCCATCGAGACCCTGAAAACAGGCGACATCTTGGACAACGCGGAGTATGGACCGGATTTTGCGCCAGATTGGGATGGCACGGGCATGGCTGAGCTCGCCATTGTGCAGGCCGATCGTCCGATGGACTACACCTGGAGAAATGACAACGGAGCCTACATGCCTGGAAAACTCGATTACGCCATCATTTCCGACGGCGTGGTGGAGGCCTTGCGGATGTTTGGACTCCAAACCAACGACATGTCCGCGGACAGGTTGGCGAGCTATGGACTGCAGTCCGGTGATACGTGGGCCGCATCCGATCACATGCCGGTTGTGGTTGATTTGGCCTTGGCGGGGGCTGTGGGGGAGGATGTAGACAGCGACGGGGACGGGTTGTGGGATGCCGAAGAGTGGATGTGGGGCACCAATCCCGAATTGCAGGACACGGATGGGGATGGGTTGACGGATTGGGTGGAGATCCACCTGTACAACACGGATCCATTGAATGCGGATACGGATGGGGACGGGGTCTCGGACAGCATCGAGCTTTTGTTCCCACCTAGCCAAGGGTGCCCTGGAGACCTCAACAATGACAGTTCGGTCACCATCGCCGATTTGCTTGTGCTGCTCAGCAGCATTGGTCAGGTGTGCTGACTCCCAGCCTATGAGGATGGGGGTTTGTTGACCATGGGGTGTTGGCATTGGACTTGAGCCGTTGGCGTCCATTGCGCGTTTTTCAGCCAAATTGCCCCCATGAAACACTTTGCCTTCTTCCTCTTTTTGCTTGCTGCGGGCTTGATGCCTCGCACGGCATCGGCCCAATGTGCGGCTGACTATGATTTTGGAACCACCATGTTTGGCGTTGTTCCCAATGCCACCCTCGGAGAAACCTTTGCCGACGGAATCATTGGGGAGTATTACGAAGACGTGATGCACGTGTTGTTGCCCACCAACACCGGCGACGTACCCGACGCGCCCATTGCCTTGCCGCTGGATTCTGTGGTGTTGGACAGCTTGTTTGTGACGGGTGAGATGGGGGAAGCGCTGCAGTTGTCTGATTTGGGACTGGTCTTTCAGCCCAACAACAGTGGAGATCTTCCCAACCCCAATGCCTTTTTGGGTGGCAACCAGTACTGCGCGTTGTTGTCAGGGACCCCTGACACGACAGGCTTTTTCTTGGGGGCGTTGTACACCACCGCGTGGGTGACCGTGCCATTCTTGGGCCCCAACCCTGTGCCTTTCAATTTTGACGGATACACACTCACCCTCACCTTGCCCCCGATGCCCGGGTGCACGGATGATTGGGCCTGCAACTACGACGAGAATGCCACGGAGGATGACGGCAGCTGCACCTATGCCGAGCCGCTCTACGACTGCGACGGCAACTGCCTGAATGACCCCGATGGCGACGGCATTTGCAACGACGTGGAAGGCTGCACCGATGCCACGGCCTGCAACTTCGATGCGTCTGCGACGTTGGATGATGGTTCATGTGCCTTCGCGGCTGACTACTACGACTGCGATGGCAACTGCCTCAATGACGGCGACGGCGACGGCGTATGTGACGAACTGGAAATGGCGGGATGCACGGACATGGACGCCTGCAACTACGACGACACGGCCACGGACGATGATGGGAGCTGCACGTATCCCGATGACTACTATGATTGTGATGGCAACTGCCTGAACGATGCCGATGGGGATGGGGTCTGTGATGAACTTGAGGTCGCAGGATGCACCAACATGGACGCCTGCAATTACAATGATCTCGCCACCGACGATGACGGAACCTGCCTGATCGTAGGGGATGCATGTGATGACGGCGATGAGACGACCGAGAATGACGCAATCGATGAGAATTGCGACTGCGTGGGTCAAACCGTCGACGGGTTGTTCGATGACATGATGGGCGCCATGGAGGTGTATCCTACTCCTGCCACAGGGTGGGTGAGCGTTCGTTACGCCGGACAGCAAGGCGCATTGCGCGTGTTGAACCTCGCGGGGCAGGTGGTCCACGCGGCACGTTTTGTCGATGCGGCCATGGTGGATGTGTCCGGATGGCCCGCGGGCATGTATGTCTTGCAACTCGAAACGCCTTTGGCCACGGAGACGCGCCGCATGATGGTGGCTTCGGTGGAATGATCGTTGTGGAGACTCCGGTCCATTGAGGGCCACACCTTCCGATTTCTGGAATCCCCCAGTCGCATGCCGGCTGGGGGATTTTTTGTTGGGATGAAACTTTTTGTTGCGTGCCTCCGTACCCCCGGCCAAACCCTTTACCATGCGCAATTCTCAACTCACCATTCGTTTGCGTCCCCCTTACTTCACCAGCTTGCTCAGTGCGTGCATGTTGTTGTTGGGGATCAACCAACAAGTTTGGGCCACTGCACCGGCCCCAGAAGGATACTTCTTGCAAGTTGTTCCAGTCGCTTCTCACACCAGTGGAGAGCTCGAGGGGATGACCACCTACAGGGTGTATCTGAAATGTTTGAATGCCACAGATTATCTGTCGTCGTGTTCGGGCGATGAAAATTCGCCGCTGTCCATCTCGTCTTCGACGGGTTCTTGGTGGAACAGTCCGCTGAATCCCAGTTGGAATGCGTCGTTGTTGAATCCTGCGTTCTTCGCGAGCTTTCCTGAAATGGTCTACGACAGTTACTTGACGATTGGCGCGGCGGATTCAAGCACGCCTGCCGGTGAGCACCCCAACAGCATTTGGGGCCCCAACGACATCAGTGCGCAGTTTTTGCCTGGCGGAGGCACCAACGTGGTGTTGAACGACGCCATTGGCGGAGCGTGGTACACCCCGTTCCCCGGCGCGGAATATGCGGATAGCCATGCCGCTTTTGCGGGGGATGACTTGCAGATCATGATCATGCAGATCACCACGTTTGGCGAACTTTCAGGCCAAACCCAACTCCAGGTCTTCATGAACGCCGACCAGGGCCAAGAATGGCGCGATGTGTTGGTGTTCCAGCAAGCTGTTCCTGGTTGCATGGATGAGGAGGCGTGCAACTACGACCCGTCGGCCACGTCAGACGATGGTTCATGCATTTACGCTGATCCATACGCCGATTGTGATGGCGTGTGCTTCAACGACGTGGATGAAGACGGGGTGTGTGACGAAGTGGATGACATGATTTTGGGCTGCACGGTTGTGTCGGCTTGCAACTATGAGCCCACCGCCACCAACAACGACGGGACTTGTGATTTCCCAGATACGGGTTTCAACTGCGATGGCTCGTGCATCAACGACGGTGATGGCGATGGGGTATGCGATGAATATGAAATTCCTGGTTGCATGGATGACCAGGCTTGCAACTACGACGCGTCGGCCACAGATGACAGCGGCGACTGCACCTATGCGGAAGAAGGTTATGATTGTGAAGGGGTGTGCTACGATGACGACGCCGACGGTGTTTGCAACATCGACGAGGTGATGGGTTGTCAGGATGAGGACGCGTGCAACTACGATGCGTCCGCGACGGACGACAGCGGCGACTGCACGTTTGCAGAGGCTGGGTTCGACTGTGATGGCCAGTGCATCGACACCGACATGGATGGCGTATGCGACCTGGACGAAGTTGCGGGTTGTCAAGAGGAATCGGCCTGCAACTACGACGCGTCAGCCACGGATGACAGCGGCGACTGCACGTTTGCAGAAGCTGGTTTCGACTGTGACGGCCAATGCATTGACACCGACATGGATGGTGTGTGCGACCTGGACGAGCTTGCGGGTTGTCAAGATGAAGGTGCGTGCAACTACGACGCAACAGCGACAGATGACAGCGGTGACTGCACCTACGCAGAGATCGGATATGATTGCGATGGCGTGTGTTACGACGACGATGCCGATGGCGTTTGCAATGTGGATGAAATTCCAGGTTGCATGGACATGGAAGCGTGCAACTACGATTTGCTTGCCACGGACGATGCGGGCACGTGTGAATACGCGGAGGAAGGCTTTGACTGCGATGGCAACTGCATCGATTCAGACCTCGACGGCGTGTGCGACGCTGATGAAGTCTTGGGTTGTACGGACATGGATGCGTGCAACTACGACGCCCTGGCGACCGAAGATGATGGTAGCTGCGAATTGCCATTGGAGTTCTACGATTGTGATGGCAACTGCTTGAATGATGCTGACGGTGATGGCATCTGTGATGAGCTTGAAGTGGCGGGTTGTACGGATATGGATGCGTGCAACTACGATTCGCTGGCAACCGACAACGACGATTCATGTGAATTCCCTGGTGACACTTGTGACGATGGGGATGACTCCACCGTCAACGACATGCTTGATGCCGACTGCAACTGCGTGGGAGAGCCTGAAGTCGATGGGCTGGGCGATCTGGATGCACGTTCTGCGTGGGACGTGGTGTTGTACCCCAACCCCGCCTTGTACGACTTGCACATTGAGGTGATCAACCCAGGGACGATCGACGGCACCGTCGTGATGATGAACATGGCAGGTCAGCAGGTTCGATTGGAGCGATTGGATCGCACCACAACCCTCGATGTGCGCGACCTCCCCGCGGGTGTGTACCTCGTGCGCATCGAGGGCACGTGGGGCATTGACACGCGACGCGTTGTCTTGGGCAGTGCCCGATAAACGGCCAACAAGCCCGGCAATCCCAGCAATCCCAGCAATCGAATTGCAACAACTCCCTTAAACTCCAACCCCCGACCACCTGTGTGGCCGGGGGTTTTTCATGAGCGGCATCGTCATGCAAGGCATCGTGAGGCCGGGCTGCCGCAAAGTCGGGGTGACGCAACCTTGATTCAGGGGTGACCCTGCCTTGACCTTCACGTGAAGTCCCGTCGTGAAGTTTGCATCACTGACAATCAAACCTTTGCGAACGTGGCAGCACCCTCCTCCCAGACGCCCCAACCCACAAGTCTCACCACCAGCCACGCGTCGAACTCACCTGCGCATCCTGGCCTTCGTGGCAAGCGTGGACGGCGTAAAATTTTGGACTGCAAGCGGGTGAGGCCTTCCAACAGCAATCCGGGGTATTTCAAGTTCATTGTCACGGTGCAAGAGCCCGACGGCAGCGAGGCGCAGGTACCTTGTTACGGCAAGACGATGCAGGACGCGCTCAGCCGCCTCCATTGGACCGTGCAGACGGAACGGGCGGCCCAGCTTGTCGAGCGCCACACCTTCATGCAGGTGCTCTTGGCGTTGGGGGTGCTGGTGATTTTTGGGGCGTTCGCCGTTCAAGCCCAAACCCAAGACAAGCCCCTCTACCTCGCCGCAGGCTTCGCCCTCGTCCTCTCACTGATCGGCCTCGCGGCGCTTTGGCTCCGGCGCCTCTACCGCGCGGTGGAGGAGGAGTGAGCGTCAAGGTCGCTGGTACAGACCAACAAAAACGCCCGATGCAAGTGCACCAGGCGTTTCGTTTCATTTAGTTAAAGCGAGTCCAGTGGTCGTTTCTCAGGACGCGGTGTCTTCGGCATCGAGTTCCTCGAGCTTGCGCTTGGAGGCGTCAAACGAAGGGTCGACTTCGAGGGCCTTTTCAAAGGCCTTGCGCGCTTCTTCCTTGTTGCCCACTTCGACGTAGTAGTCGCCGAGGGAGTCCCATGGGTTGGCGGCATCGGGAAGGAGGCGGGTTTGGAGTTTGAAGTGAGCCAAAGCACCTTCCATGTCTTCCTTCGCCATGAGGCGGTAGCCCATCAAGTTGTGGAAGGCCGCCATGTAGGGCCAACGCTTCATGCCACGCTCGAGCATCTGAACGGACTCGTCGGTGTCGCCTCCCATCCAGAACGCCGTCCACGCAATGAGCATGGGGTCGTCTGGACAGTGCATGAGGGCCTTGCCCGCTGCCGCGATCCGCTCTTCACCTCGGAGACCCATGGCCTCGATGGTGTACTTGGCGGCGTAGTCGTCTTCGGCCACAAGCTCTGTGGCAGCGTCGTAGGCGGCGCGGTAGTCCTCCGCGCTTCCAGTGATCCAGGCTGCCTCGATCATCTTGGCGAGGTAGGCGAGGGCGAGCTGGTCGTCGGCAGCCAAAGCGGTGTCGGCGTGCAATGAAGCCTGCGCGAAATCATTGCGCATGATGGCGCGGTACATGTCCCAGTACTTGCCGCGGGCCTCGTCGCTCTCGGTGCGGGGTTGCATCATCTCGGTGGTGGTGCGCCAGTCGTTCACCCCAAACCAGCGCTTCCACACCAATTTGCCATTTTCTCGGCCCACAATGCCGTGGTATTTGCTGTTGTCGGTGAACAGTCCATAGTCGTCGGTAGAGATGCCGAAGACACTGGCATTTTCGCCATAAATCTCGATGTGGTGTATGGCGTTCATGGTCGTGTCGCTGTCGAACCAGTCGGCGGCGATGTTGTCGCGGTTCATGGTTTGGGCGGAATCCACGCCAGGGCCAAAGAACATGAAGTCCTCGCCCAAACCGGCCTTGAAGGGCTCAATGGAGGCCTCGCCTTGGTTTTGGGATGCGGTGAAGTTTTCGAGGAAGTCAGTCACTTCTTGCTCGGTGATGGGGGCGGGCGTACACCCGACCATGATCGCGGCAGCCGCGGCTGCCAAGAGTGTCAAACGGTTCATCGTAAGGGTTTGATTTGAGGTGTTTTGAGATCGAATTCGCGGCAACCTACAGCATTCATTCGAAACCCGCGGCCGATTTGCCCCTTCGGGCACA
>JBEARC010000119.1:0-47070 GCA_041163465.1 Bacteroidota bacterium | reverse complement strand
GCGGTGGACGCCCCTGGTGGGCCGGGATCAATACCAAGGCGGCTTGAATCTCGAAGGTCTCCTGGCGGTCGAAGGACGACATGGTGATTTCAGTTGGGCGCTGAAGAGCCGTCGGTTTGGGGCCTTGGAGTTCCTTCAGCCCCATACGGCCCAGGCTTACGTCGCGCTGAATCCGGAGCCGCTGACGCGCACGTCGTTGGGTATGGCGTATCGGTTGAATGCCAATCCCACCAGCCCTGTGAATGCCACCATGTCAACGGAGTTCATCCACATCGATGGGTACGCCGACCCATGGATGTGGTTGAGCGAACCGCCGGTGATTCGGCGGATGGCTGCACGCGCGGAGCTCATGGTCAACCACCGGTTGGAGGGCCTTCCGGGCGCGCGTCAGTCCCTGTCGATTCGCCAAACCCGCGTACAGCACGACGGCGTGGACGTGTTCCTCACCGATCCCCCGCAGCCAATGACCATGACCAACCACGTGCTGGACGCGTGGTACCACCTCGAGCGCACGGTGCCGTCGGCGGGTCGGGAGAGGGGGTGGAGCGTGGATGCACGGGTTGTCGCAGTGGAAGGTTGGAACGGGTTTGGGGCGGCGCCTGCCGGGTCGCAGGCTTCCTTTGATCCGTTGGTCGACGCGCTGTTGCTTTACCGTGGTTCAGACACGTCGTCGGGTTCGTGGCTGTCGCGCCAGGCCAACCTCGAGCGCGGTGGATTGCCTTTGAACCTGGTGTCGTCGCGGGGCTTCTCTTCCTTGAGTGCGGAAATGCGCCTGCCCCTGGGGTTGCCCATCTCGGTGCAGGCTGGGGGCGCATTGGCACGGAACCGAGAATGGGGTGTTGGAACGCCTGTTGCAGAGCGGCTGCACTTGGTGGCTTCGGGTTGCTTGGACTTGGGACCTGTTCGAGTCTCGGTGCCGATGTGGACGCGCGAGGCCGGCTCGGACGTGTGGGGACCGGAGGACCGCTGGCGCTTCTCCTTGAATTTGTTGGAGCTGAATCCCTGGGATTTGGTCCGAAAAAACGTCAAGTAAGCGGGCGGATCCGCCGTAGATTCGCATCATGCAGCATCCCACGGAACGTCTGGAAGCGATGCGCGCAGAGGCCCTTCAGGGGGGCGGGGAAGCGCGGATTGAGGCACAACACAGCAAGGGCAAGTTGACAGCCCGCGAACGCTTGGAACTGTTGTTGGATCCCGGCAGTTTTCAAGAGATGGGGCAGTTGGTGACGCACAGGTCGACGAATTTTGGCCTCGACAAGCAGAAGTTCCTCGGCGACGGCGTCGTCACAGGTTACGGCAAGGTGAATGGTCGACTGGTGTACGTGTTCTCGCAGGATTTCACGGTGCTCGGGGGATCACTCGCGGAGGCCCATGCCCAAAAGATTTGCAAGATCATGGATTTGGCCCTCGAGAACGGGGCGCCTGTCATTGGCCTCAACGACAGTGGAGGCGCACGCATCCAAGAAGGAGTTGTCAGCCTCGGGGGGTACGCGGATATTTTCCACCGCAACGTGAAGGCCAGTGGCGTCGTGCCGCAGCTGTCCCTCATCTTGGGTCCTTGTGCCGGAGGTGCTGTGTATTCGCCAGCCCTGACGGATTTCATTTTCATGACAGAGGGTACGTCTTACATGTTTGTGACCGGACCCAACGTGGTGAAGACGGTGACCCACGAGGAGGTGACATCGGAGGAATTGGGCGGAGCGAGCACGCATGCGAGCAAGTCGGGCGTGACGCATTTCACGGCTGCCAACGAGGCATTGGTCATTGAGCAGGCCAAACGCGTGTTGAGCTATTTGCCCCAAAACTGCGAGGAGGACCCTCAGCGCCTGCCGTATGAAGGAGGTGACGACAACAGACCAGGGCTCGACAACCTCGTCCCGGTCAACGCTCAGCAGCCTTATGACATTCGTGAGGCTGTTCTCGGCATCGTGGATGCTGGGAGCTTCATGGAAGTGCAGCCGGATTTTGCCGAAAACATGGTGGTGGGGTTTGCGCGCTTGGCGGGCAGGAGTGTAGGGGTTGTGGCCAACCAACCGGCTTTTTTGGCCGGGGTTTTGGATATCAATGCCTCGGTGAAGGCTGCCCGGTTTGTCAGGACCTGTGACGCCTTCAATGTTCCCCTCGTTGTGTTGGAAGATGTGCCGGGATTCCTTCCCGGAACGGATCAAGAATGGAATGGCATCATCACCAACGGCGCGAAATTGCTCTATGCCTTCAGCGAAGCCACGGTGCCGAGGATCACAGTCATCACGCGAAAGGCATACGGTGGAGCGTATGATGTGATGAATTCACGGCACATTGGTGCGGACCTGGTGTTTGCCTGGCCCACGGCTGAGATTGCGGTGATGGGTGCCAAGGGTGCGGCGGAAATTATTTTCCGCAAGGAAATTTCCGCCTCCTCAGATCCAAGTGCGAAACTCGCCGAGAAAGAGGCGGAGTACGCCGAGATGTTCGCCCACCCCTACAACGCAGCAGGCCGTGGGTATGTGGACGAAGTCATCCATCCGAGGGAGACACGAATCAAGCTGATTCGCGCATTTGACATGTTGTCTCAGAAAGCGGTGAAACTGCCGCGAAAAAAGCACAGCAACATCCCGTTGTGAGTGAATGCATTGCGTTCACGTTTGGCCAGGCCCCTTGCCAGATGACTGCCTGGCAAGGAGTCACGTCCACTTGACGCAACGAGGCGTGAAAGAGGAGGCAATCAGTTGGCTGCGACCCGCTTGATCGAGCAGCCCAAAGCCTTGGTTTCAGCTTCCTTGATGCTTTTGCCAGACGCCAAGCGATTCATGGCGTCGGCCAAATAAGTTTCCTTGACCTCATCGGCGCGGTTGACGTTGTCGTCAATGGCGCCGCGGTACACCAAGGTCATGTCGCCGTCAAACAGGTAGACGTGAGGTGTCACACGCGCGCCCATGGCGTTGGCCAACTTGGACCCTTCGTCCACCACGTAGGCCATCGTGTACCCTGCATCGCGCGCATGGTTTTTCATGGCTGTGAAGCTGTCGTCTCCTTCGCGTTTGGCCTCGTTCGAATTGATGAGCACCATGCCAAAACCCAGCGATTGCGCCAAGCTGTGAAGGTCGTTGTAGCGTCCTTCCCATCCTTCAGTCTTGGTGCCGTTGCCAACCACAAACGGACAGGTGTTGCATGAGAAAATGGCGAGGAGACCTTGCTCCCCTTGGAGGCTGCTCAACGTGATTTGCGTTCCATCGACGTTCAACATAGGGGCGTCAGCCATCGGCGCAGTGGCACCAATTGCCAATTCTTGGGCGTTCACGGGGGCGACCAGCAACAAGGCCCAAGCGAGAAGAGAAAGAGTGATTGATTTCATGGGAAGTGGTTCAAACGTTTGGTGAAGGAACAACGCAACTGACAAAAAAGTTGAATTCAAGTCACACAAAGGCCTGAATCAAAGAATCAACAGCGCGTCTCCGTACGCGAAGAAGCGGTATTTCTCCTTGATTGCCTCGTGGTAAGCCTCCATGGTCAACTCGTGGCCAGCAAACGCAGAGGTCACCATCAGCAGTGTGCTTTGAGGCGTGTGGAAGTTGGTGATGAGGGCGTTGGCGATTTGGAAGTCGTAGTTGGGGTAAATGAACCGGTTGGTCCATCCAGAAAACGGCTTCAACGTGTTTGTGGTGCTTACGGAGTTTTCCAGTCCGCGCAGCGCCGTCGTCCCCACGGCAACCACCTTCTTGCCCTGTTCAATGCCGTGATTCACCTTGCTCACACATTGTTCGTTGATGATGAGCTGCTCACTGTCCACCTTGTGCTTGCTCAAGTCCTCAACCTCCACTTCTCGGAAGGTGCCAAGTCCGATGTGCAAGGTCAAAAACGCCATGTCAATGCCCTTGATTTCCAATCGCTTCAAGAGATTTTTGGAAAAGTGCAATCCTGCGGTCGGAACGGCGACGGCACCTTCTTCGGTGGCGTAGATGGTTTGGAATCGGTCGCGATCTTCAGGTTCAGCGGGCCGCGTCATGTAACGTGGCAGGGGGGTTTCACCGAGCTGGTTGACCGTCTGCATGAACTCCTCGTGCGAGCCGTTGAACAAGAAGCGCAACGTGCGTCCGCGTGATGTGGTGTTGTCAATGACCTCTGCCACGAGTTCATCGTTTTCACCGAAATACAACTTGTTTCCAATTCGAATTTTGCGAGCGGGATCCACAAGGACGTCCCACAACAAGCTCTCCCGATTCAACTCGCGCAACAGGAACACTTCAATGACGGCGCCCGTCTTTTCCTTGTTGCCATACATCTTGGCGGGGAAAACCCTGGTGTTGTTGGCCACGAAGACATCGCCCTCGTCAAACATGTCGACGACATCTTTGAACATGCGGTGCTCAAAGGTGCCCGTGTCCCGGTGAACGACCATGAGGCGACTGTCGTCGCGGTTGTCAAGCGGGTATTGGGCCACCAATTCCTTGGGCACATCGTACCGGAATTGGGAGAGTTTCATGCGTTGCATCGACATGGTTTGAGGGTCTCTTCAGAGGGGGGTTGAACAGGGCGCGCGAAAATAGCCCAAAATACCTTTCAGGACAAGTCTTTTCGCTCTTTCCGTGTAAGGCAAGGGCCCCGCAATCAAGGATTTGCCGTGGCTTTGTTCAAACGGGCGACCAGTGCATCGATGTTCCAAGCTTCGGCCAGTTGGAAGTCTCCGCTTGCGGTTCGGCACAGGGATGTCAGGGTGCCGCCGACGTGGAGCGCGTCGCCGAGGTCCCGAGCGAGCGAGCGGATGTACGTTCCTTTGCTGCACGCGATGCAGACGTCCACATCCAAGACAGGGTGGCCCCCGACCTCGGCCAAAGTCGCGCGCTGCACCTCAAAGGCGGTAACCACCACGCGGGTGGTTCTCAGCGCGATGGCCTCCCCTTTTCGCGCTGCGTCATAGGCCTTCATCCCGTCCACCTTCTTGGCACTGAAAAGGGGAGGGCGCTGGTCCAAGGTTCCCGTCAACGCTTGGGCGGCAGCGGCGACTTGCGCAACCCCCAGGTTGCGCACGCGCTCAGGATCTTCCGCCCAGCGATCCACATCCGTCTCGGCATCCAACGACGGGGTGTGGGCCCCCAGCCGAATCGTGGCCGTGTAAACTTTGGCTTGGGCTTGAAGGGAGTCGATGGTTTTGGTGGCTCGGCCGCAACACACGACAAGCACCCCAGTGGCTAGGGGATCTAGTGTGCCTGCGTGTCCCACCTTGATTTTCTTCACCCCAGTGAACCCGCGCAAGGCGTAACGCAGTTTGTTGACCACATCGAACGACGTCCAGGTCAAAGGCTTGTCAACCACCATCACTTGGCCTTCGAGGAAGGCCTCGGGTCGATCAAAGGGCAGGGGATGGGGAGCAGATTCGGGCATGATGGCGTAACGATTGGATTTTGGCGCACGGCGCGGCGCACGGCGCGATGCGCGGGGCATGGCGAAGGTAGGAAGGGTTGGATTTGGGCTATTTTGCATGCATGAAACGCCAAACCCTCACACCTCTGTTCCTGTGCATTTTCGGAATTGCGTCCGCACAAATCTCACCCTTCAACGTCTATCAAGCCGGCACCATGGTTGAATACCGTGAGTCGTTTCAGATGGTGCCGTTCATGGCGGGCGGGAGCGGGTTTGAGGAACCTGCCGAACTGGCCATGGGCGGCTTTGATGGAACCGCCGTCACGGCGAGTGCTGAAATTGGCTACGAGGGTTTTGACGGGGAGGGACCTTCCATGTGGGAGGAAACCCAACCGATGGGTCAGGCCCGGATGGACTTCCAAGCAGAGCGTTCGGTGTCCAACCCGTTTGAGGGGGACGGGGTGTGGGTGTTTGGGGGCTTCGACGGCAACTACACCTTGGCTTCGACGGAAGTCTTCCTTGCCGCTCAGGAAGTTTGGCAACCCGGGCCCGACATGTTGTCACCCCGAACCAACCACCGCACGGTCCAACTCGCCGACGGCCGCGTGTTGATCACGGGAGGTTTTGACGGCCAAGCAGAAACGGCAACTTGCGAGGTGTTTGACCCCATGACGCAAGAATTCACCTCAGTCGCATCCATGAACATGGGTAGAGCATCGCACACCTTGACGAATCTCGGGGGCGGCCTGTACCTCGTGACGGGTGGGTTCAACGCGGCGGAAGGGTTTCAACTTGCGTCCTGCGAGGTGTACGACGCGAACACGAACACTTGGACGATCATCGACCCTCTACCCATTCCCGTGGACAATCACGCGGCCACGCTGGTGTCCCTGTCCACCCAAATGCCTGACGTGGTCATGGTGACCGGAGGTCGCGTGTTCAATCCCACCTTGAATTTGTTTGAAGGGGTGGCTGCCGGGGCTGTGTTGGACCTCAATGACATGGAATGGACGGCATTTGACATGGCCTCTTCGCACAGTTATCACCTGTCTACGCATCTCGATCCTGCGTCGCCTGAATTGTTTGTCATGGGAGGGGCAGACCAAACCGGCATCGGCGTCGAAACGACCTACGGCTCCACCGAGTGGTTGCTCGGCACGGAATCCCAAACATGGACCAACCCACCGGCCATCACCCAAGACCGGTTTCGGGCCGCAGGGTGTACGTCTGGCACCTGGATTCATGCGTGTTACACGGTATGTGGCGGCGATGCGGCCATGGAGGGGACGTGCTTCACGGTGTGTCCGGAGACGTCTTCCATCGAGGAATCAAGCAATGTGATGCAGGATGTGTGGGTCTACCCCAACCCATCCGTGGGACGGTCTGTCCTCGGAACCTCCGATGGCGCCCATCACCAGGGCTGGACGCTCCTGGATGGCCAAGGACGCATGGCACGCGAGGGACGTGGTTCAGCCCTTCAAACAGGCGGCCTGCCAACGGGCACCTACTTCGTCTTGGTGAAGGGTCATGCGCCACACCGCGTGGTTGTGCGCTGACCACATTCGACCTGTGTAAGCCAAGCACGGACCTGCCTCTCGGCGGACATGTTGTGATGGAACCAAAGGGACTTTCTGCTGCCTAGACCAAGGCATGGCTCGTGCTGGCTGAATGTGAAGGCTGAAGGCAAGTTGTAACCTTTTGGTTGTGAAGAACGTAGAGATGGGGTGTTGCATCTGCGTAACATTTTGTTTACATTAGCTTAACATGACAACGAACAAACACCTTCGCTTGTGGATCGCAAGTCTGTGCCTCCTTGGAGGGACAACTGCGGTTGCGCAAAGTCCCGTTTCCGCGGGCTGGGGCGTGGGTGTGGACGCATCGAGGTGGCTCGGTGGTCACGCGGTGTTGCAGGTAGAGCATGCCCAATCGCCAGAGTGGATTTGGCACATTGCTGCCGGCCCTTATGTGGGTTCACCGCAGGGAATCAATCCTTGTTGGAAAGGACTGAAGGGCGATGTGATGTCGGGATCTGTTCTTTCCGTGGGATCCTTGGTCTTTCCCACGCAAGAGCCCAAACTCGGGGCATCTTGGTATTTGGGCGCAGACTTTTCTCGAGAGAGTTACCGAATTCAACGGTTTGCCGAAAGTCACGACGGAGGAAGCCTTTCCGCAGGGCGCACGATACAAACCCGGGAGGAGGCGAGGCTTCTGGCAGGTGCCCAATGGAGCATCGGAAAGCACGTGGCAGTGCGGGCGCATGTCGGTGTTGGGGTGACGCGCGACCGTTTGTCCACGCGATACGTCGGTGAAGACATCAACGCGCTTCCCTTGGCACGCCCTGCGGGACTTGCGCTTGTGTGGCGTTGGTAAGGTCAGCGGCTTGGTCAGCGGTCATGCCAGCGACGTCTTCAAAAATGGCCAGGGCTTGCAGGACAGTGTCAACATGGTCTATGCGAAGGCGAAGTCCACCGTTGCGTTGATACATGCTCGCGTCCTTGGCGTGGTTTTTTAAGTAGTCCAACACCCGAGCGAAGGTGGGCCCTTGGTAATAGGCACTTTCTTCATCTGAGACGAAGGCGGCAATCAACTTGCCACTCTTGAGCACAAGTTTTTCCATCCCGAGCCATTGCGCCACCCAGCGCAAACGAATGGTGCCGAGCAACTCTTCCGTCTCTTCAGGCAGGGGTCCAAACCTGTCCTCGAGCCGATGGCGAAAACCCTGAAGCTCCGACGAATTGTGGAGGTCGTCAAGTTCACGGTACAGCGAAATTCGCTCGGGAATGTCACTGACGTAGTGGTCCGGAATCAGCAAGGATAAATCGGTCTCAAGGACTGTTTCCTCCACGTATTTGCCAGACTCTGCGTGCTCTGCCTCCATCAGATCCTTGAACTGTTCTTCTTTCAGCTCGCGCACGGCTTCGGTCAGGATGCGCTGGTACATGTCAAACCCAAGGTCATTGATGAAACCGCTCTGCTCCGCACCAAGGAGGTCGCCTGCACCTCGGATGTCGAGGTCGCGCATCGCGATTTGCATGCCGCTGCCGAGGTCTGAAAATTGCTCGAGGGCCTGAAGCCGCTTGCGGGATTCCGCAGGGAGGGCACTCAAGGGAGGCGCCATGAGGTAGCAAAAGGCTTTGCGGTTGGATCGTCCCACCCTTCCGCGCAATTGATGGAGGTCACTTAGTCCAAACTTGTGCGCCTCATTGATCAGCATGGTGTTGGCGTTGCTGATGTCGATTCCACTCTCGATGATGGTCGTCGCAACCAAGACGTCGTAGGCCCCGTCGATGAACCTTGCCATGACATCTTCAAGGTCCTTGCCTTCCATTTGGCCATGCCCAATGCCCACCTTCGCATCGGGAACGAGGCGTTGGATCATGCCAGCTACTTCTTGGATGTTGCCCACCCGGTTGTGCACGAAGTAGGCCTGTCCACCCCGACTGATTTCGTAGGCGATGGCATCGCGAATGACCTCTTCGTTGAATCCTGTGATGACCGTGTCCACGGGATGCCGGTTGGGAGGCGGGGTTCGAATGATGCTGAGATCGCGCGCTCCCATCAAGGAAAACTGCAAGGTCCTTGGAATGGGCGTTGCGGTGAGGGTCAGGGTGTCTACGTTGGCTTTGAGGGTCTTGAGTTTGTCCTTCACACCCACGCCAAACTTCTGTTCCTCGTCAATCACAAGGAGTCCCAAATCCTTGAATTTCACACGCTTACCAACCAAGGCATGGGTGCCTACGAGGATGTCAACTTCCCCTTGCTCCACGCGCTTGAGCGTCTCCGTCAAGGCTTTTCCCGTCTTGAAACGGTTGATGAAATCGACTTCGACAGGGAATTCGCGCAACCGACGGCTGAAGCTCTTGAAGTGCTGCATGGACAGGATGGTCGTGGGCACCAGCACCGCCACCTGTTTTCCGTCACAAGCCGCCCGGAATGCCGCCCGAATGGCAATTTCAGTTTTTCCAAATCCGACGTCCCCACACACCAAACGGTCCATGGGGGTAGACTTGAGCATGTCCTCCTTGACCGCTTCACTCGCGGCGTTTTGGTCAGGGGTGTCTTCGTACATGAAGCTCGCTTCCAACGCGTGCTGGAGGTATCCATCGTTGGGATAGGCGTGGCCGGGAGCGGCCTTGCGTTTGGCATACAACTGGAGCAGATCGTACGCAATTTGCTTGACCCGCCCCTTCGTTTTCTGCTTGGTTTGGGCCCAAGTGTTGGTTCCGAGCTTGTTGATTTTGGGCTGGGTGCCCTCTTTGGAGCTGTACTTCGAAATCCGATGCAGGCTGTGAATGCTGACATAGAGCACGTCACCGCCCCGGTACGTGAGCCGGATGGCCTCTTGCATCTTGCCATTGACCTCGATTTTGTGGAGCCCACTGAATTCTCCAATGCCGTGGTCGATGTGGACCACGTAGTCTCCTACCTCGAGGGACATGAGCTCTTTGATCGTGAGGGCCTCTTTGTTCTTCCGAAACCCTTCTTTCAGTCGAAAGCGATGGTACCGTTCAAAAAGTTGGTGGTCTGTGTACACCAAAAGTTTCAGCTCCTTGTCCACAAACCCTTCGCTGAGCTCCATGGGAATGGGCTTGTACGGCACGGGTTCTTCACCTTCTTCCAGCCGGTCGTGGAACACGTCGTGGAGGCGCTCCAGTTGGGTGGCTTGTCCACTGACAACCACATTGACATACCCGTGTTTGTGGTTGGCACGTAGGTTGCTTGAAATGAGGTCAAACTGCTTGTTGAACGCGGGTTGCGCGGTCATCCCGTACTTCAGGATGGTCCGTTGGGGCCATGTCGCCCCACCCCCAAATTCTACCACGGTGAAGGGTGCCAAGAGCCCGTTCAGGTGGGTTCCGTCGAGGTACAGTTCCTCGGGAGGTGTGCGTTTGACCTCCCCGCTCAGGCGATCGAAGTGAGAACGGGCTCGCTCCATGGCTTTGTCCAAGCCAGCTTCGCATCGTTTGGCATCCGCCATCCACAAAATGCACTCGGGCGGAAGGAAGCTGAAGAAGGGCTCGTGGGCCTCGTGCAGCCGTGCATTGCCCACATTGGGAACAATGGTTGCACGCGTCATTTTGGCCACACTCAGTTGAGACGTGGGATCAAACTTCCGGATCGACTCCACGTCATCGCCAAAGAATTCGATGCGGTAGGGATGGTCGAAGCTGAATGAAAAAATGTCCACGATGCCGCCCCGCATGCTGTACTGGCCAGGTTCGTAGACGAAGTCCACTTTCTCGAATTCGTAGGCCAGCAGTAGCTCGTCGAGAAAGTCCATGGTATAGGACTCTCCCGTCGAGATGGTGAAGGTTTGGTCGCTGAGCTCCTTGCGCGTGATGACCTGCTCGGCCAAGGCTTCGGGAAAGGTGACGATGCACAACCCATCCCGACCGCCGTTGATCTCATTGAGGACTTCGGCGCGCATGGCAATGTTGGCATTTTCAACGGCTTCTTCCTCTGCGTAGGGCACACGGGCAGACCGAGGGTAAAACAACACGGGCCGAATGTTCTCCAAGACGGCCTGCAAGTCGTTCATGAAATAGGCGGCTTGTTCTTTGTCATCCAGGATGAACACGTGATGCCGCGGTTGGATCAGCTCGTCTTCGTGACAAAGCACCCCGGCCGTGACCAAAGGGATGCCCGACCCCACTGCCCCGTGCAATTCCACCTTGTTGCCCCGATGGGACAAGGCATCACGCAAGGCCCCGTTTCGGGGGTCGCGTACAAAGAACTGGAGAAGGTCAGCGGGCCTCATGGCCCGGCAAAGTTACGGGGTCTTGTCCCCTTGTGGGTCCATCGAAAACGCGCCCGGCCCAGCGAGTCGGCATGCCATCAAAGCCTGGACCAAATGGCGGGTTCCCACATAATAGGGGGTTCGTTCATGGAGCGCCGCGGGCACCTTGTCCAAGATGCGCCCGCGGTCGTCCACCGCCAACCCTCCAGCCTCCTCTGCAATCCAGGCCAGGGGTGCACATTCGTACAGGAGCCGAAGCTTGCCGTGGACTTTGTCGGTGGTGGAGGGGTAGAGGTAGATCCCTCCGTGAATCAGGTTTCGGTGAAAGTCCGCCACCAACGATCCGATGTATCGACCGCGAAAACCTGCGTCTACAGCTTCTCGACAGCCATCAATGAAGGCTTGGGTGGCGGGACCGCTTTTCGCTTTGACGGCATCATTGATGCTGTAGGTTGTACCGCGTTTTGGAAAGATCATCTGTGGGTGAGACAGAAAAAACTCACCAACCGCGGGGTCCAAGGTGAATCCGTTGACGCCTGTTCCTGTGGTGTAGACAAGCATGGTGCTCGAACCATAGAGAATGTATCCTGCCGCGACTTGGGCCGTGCCTGGCTGGAGAAAATCATCTTCGCTCAGAGGTTCGCCCATCGGGGTGATTCGCCGAACAATGCTGAAAATCGTGCCGATGCTCACATTCACATCGATGTTGGAAGAACCATCGAGCGGGTCGATCAACACGATGTACTTGCCTTGGCGACCCTCGCCATGTTCACCACATCGCACAAAGTCATCCCGCTCCTCAGACCCAATGCCACACACACTCTTTCCCGAGGAAAGAATGCGCATGAATGTATCATCGGCAAAGACGTCGAGTTTCTGCTGTTGTTCGTCTTGGATGTTGGTACCTCCGGCTGCGCCGAGGATGGAGGTCAAACCCGCGCGGTTGACCTTTTGGTTCACGATTTTAGCCGCCACCCCAATGTCGGTGAGGAGCCGCGTGAGCTGACCAGAAACAAACGGGAACTCCGCTTGCCGGTCCATGATGAATTCGCCTAATGTCTGGGCCTTGCTCATTTCAAGTGCCTTTGTGTTCAAAAGTAGGCAGGAATGAATGCCCCACAGACGCGAGGTGAAGCAACTTTGAATCATGAAAGTGTTTCAACACGTGAACCAACGTGTCAGGCACGCGGTCACGCATGCCTTGCTGGGTTGTGCGCTGCTTTGTGCATCAGGTCTTTGCCTCGCCCAAACCACAACCCTTCCCGATTTGGACCAAGGACGGTTGTGGTTCAGTCCGGTTGCAGTTCTCACCACGGGTTTGCATGCAGCCTATGTGTTGAATGAGCCGTGGGGCGTGGCCAGCCTGTCAGGCGCCAGGGTTGAAATCAACCTGATTGACCGAAAGGCACGAGCCTACGCCATGTGGCGGTTGGACACGTCGCGTCCAGAGAATGAGAAGTCATTTCGCGAGGTTGGCGTGGGGTTGGCAAACCTTGGTGCTTGGGGAAGCAACATCTCGGGTTTGGGCGCAGGCGTGGCTGGACCCTCGGCCTACGTGGCGTGGGGCAACACACGGCGTACGTTGCAATGGCAGAGAAACCGGGGGTCAGGGACGATGCCGATGACCGTGTTGTGGGGAATTCGTGCAGAATGGCTTTCTCGAAGGGTCCAGGTCACCGAACCCTCTGGTACGTCGGAGCAATGGAATGTGGGATTGTATCTCCCCCTCTTTGTTCGAATTCAGCTTCCCGTGGGCTGATGTGATGCCCGCCAGGGAAGGGTCGTTCTTGTCCGCGCTTTCGTCTGAGATTCACGCCGCGATCCTGTCCCCGCCTCACAGTTCACTGCGTCTGTTCCCGTCGGTGTTTCTCGTCAGGCCGCCGTCAAAAGCCCTCCGAATCACACCATCAAGCTGGCCGCCAATTCATGGAATTGCGCCACGCTGAGTTGCTCGGCACGCTGACTTTGAAAAGCTTCAGGGATGCGGTTGGCGTCAAATCCGCCACTTTTGATGCTGTTGCGCAATGTCTTGCGGCGCTGACTGAACGCAGCCTTGACCACCCGTTGGAAGTGGGCGTGAGTCAGCCCCAAGGGCAAGTCCATGAGGTCGTTGCGCACCAACCGAATGACGCCACTCTTCACCTTGGGGGGCGGGTCAAACGCGTTTTCGTGCACCGTGAACAAGTACTCGATGTCGTAGTAGGACTGAAGGAGCACGCTCAAGATGCCATAGGCTTTGGAACCCGGACCCTCTGCGACGCGTTCCGCGACCTCTTTTTGAAACATGCCCACGCATTCGGGCACGCGGTCTCGCCAGTCCAACACGCGAAAGAGGATTTGCGAGCTGATGTTGTACGGGAAGTTGCCGGCCACAATGAACGGGGCGCCGTCCGGAAACGCCTCGTCGGGATTCCACCGGAGCAGGTCGACACCAAACACCCGGTCTGCTGTCAACACCCCCTGGCTGACCAGGTATTCGACCGATTCACGGTCCAATTCCACGGCATGGACATTCAGGTCTCCACGGTCGAGGAGGGGACGGGTGAGCGCACCCGTTCCTGGACCGACTTCGAGCACATCCGCACATTCGCGATGCTTCGTGATGGCTTCGGCGATGCGTCGCGCCGCATCAAGGTCTCGAAGGAAATGCTGGCCGAGGTGTTTTTTGGCGCGAACGTGCATGGGTAGGGGAGTCAGCGGCTTCTTGTCGAGGGATGGTTCTCGGCGCAGTGCAAGGCTAGTTGCTTTTGGGGTCAAACCCCGGTGTCGGATGCCCTTCCGCAATCAATGGCAGGATGGTGCGGAAAGCCACGGCTCGGCTGCCCCATTTGGCCTGGTGATCGGCTTGCAGCGCTGGAGCGCATTCCCGGTGATAGGTATCGAGGGCTTCGGCGTTGTTGGCCATGTATTGCACGGCAAATGTGATGCCACCCTCGGCTTCTCCCTGCACGTGACACAACCGAAAATCCCGGAAATGACCCGTGGCAAGAACTTCCGGAATGTGTTGTTCCATCATGTACTTCACCCAATCGTTCGCGCATTGCTCATCGACGCTGACTGTGACGTTGTATAAAACCATGGGAAAGTGCGGGTTGGTGTTGTGGCTTGGGGCTTGGATGGGCCGGCGATTGGGTCTTGATGCGGTCGCGTTCAACGTGTTCATTCCAGTTCATCGCCTCGAAGGGCGCGGTATCGCTTGCGGGCTTCGACGGCATGCAAAGAACCGGGAAAATCAAACAAGAGCTTCTCGTACAGGGTTTGGGCAGTGTCCAAGTCGCCCAATTGAAAGTGCGTCAAATCAGCCAGTCGAAACAACGCATCGTCCGCTGTGATGTCGTCAAAATGCAAGTCCACCACCTCTTGGAACAACACCATGGCCGTGTCGAGCATGCCCTGCTCGAGGAACATGTCCGCGGACATCATCAGCACTTCGTCTGCCAAGGCATGGCCGGGGTGGTTTTCCGCCAGCGAATCAAGCGTGGCCCTTGCCACGTCAAACTTCCGTTGCATCCGGAGCAAGTCAGCTCGCGCATACATCTCCATGGGCTCGGTCAGCGTGTCCAAGTTGAAGTTGTCGGTGATCAGGAGACTCAATTCGATGGCATCGTTGGAAATGAGTTTGGACGTGGACGCCTTCAAGGCATCGAGCTGGCTTTGGGCCCAGCCAAAGTCGCCGCCGAAGTAGCTCACGCGGGCATTCCGAAACTTGGCTTCGTGACCGATGGGGTCATCCCCGAAGTCCAACACCACTTGCGAGAACAGCAAGGAGGCGTCCCAGATCATGCCTTCGAAAGCATAGATGTCGCCCAGGGTCAGCTTGCACGCCGCGGCCACGCGGTCATTGAGGTCTGTTCGTTCGAGCAAGGATTCGAGAGACAGCATGGCCTCTTCCGAGCGTTTGAGGTAAAAGGCCAACAGGGCCGCATGGTCTCGAACCATCATGGCTGTTTGAGGCCCCACGCCCAAATCGCGCAAGCTGGCCTCATAGGCCTCGGCCAAGGCTTCCATGGCTGGCATGTCGGCTGGCACTTCTGAGGTCAAGGCCTGGTATTGCACCTGAAGCATTTCGTTCCTCGCGGTGTAGAAGTAGGGGTTTTCCGGACCCTTGCTTGCGACGTACCGGTAACATTCGTAGGCTGTGGCAGCGTCGCCGTTCGCATGCGCGGTGTTGCCCAATTCCATGAGTCGCTCCCCTTGTTCTTGCAGCCTCAAATCCAGGGCCTTGGCGTGAATCAGGGACGAGGCAAAATCTCGGATTTGGTTGAAATGCCATACCAACAACTCAGGATACACGGGGTCTTCGGGGTAGCGTTGGACGGCCCGCAACAAGGACACACGCACCAAGTCGTGGTTGTCATCGGTGGTGGTCAAACGCAGGTTTCGGTTGAGGCTGTTCTGGACTGTCCGCAGGTAATTGGGCCTTGCGTGCAGCAATTCCATGTACGCATCGAGCATACCTTCGAAATCGCCACGCATGCCTTGCAGGTTGGCCAGCTCGTACTCAAAACCTGTGGTTCCCAATGCTTGAGCTCGTTCATATGTGGCCAAAGCCATGTCCAATTCGTCCAATTTGATGAAGGCATTGGCCAAGGACACGGCTGCGGATCGGCCTTGATCCAGGTCTTGCAACGCCTCCTCAAACGCCTCCATGGCCTGGTCTCGGCGGTCAAAATGCAGATACAACGAGCCGAGGTCGACGAGGGCCGTGGAGCGAGAGGCTTTGCTTCTTCGCTTGAGTCGATCTTTCACCAATTCCTCGGCCGTTTCAAAGTCGTCCAACGCCAAAAGTGTTGCGTAGTACATCTCGTACACGGCGTTGGTTTTGTTCTTCTTCCACAAGGGTTCGAGGTAAAGCCTGGCCTGCGGATAGCTTCCCTCGTTGTAATAGTATTCGGCGAGTTCAAGGTCGGTTTGGCCCCAAGCCGCGCCAGGCAAGCCGCCCCATGCCAAACCCGCCCACAGGACGACCATCAACCAAGCGCGATTGGAACCAATCATGGCTGCGCGGAAATCTGTCGGGCCCAGGCTGCCCGTTGGACCACAATCAAACTGTCCACCTTCGGACGGGCAGCCTGCTCCAATTCGGTTCCCAGCCGAATCAGACGCTCCGTCTCTTCCCATGCGGCGAGCCATCCCGCGACCACCTTCAATTCCCGGGCCACTTCCCGGCTGTAGTAGGCCTCGTCCATGGGTGTTCCCTGGGCGTCGACTTGGGCGCCTCCCTCAATGGCATCGAGCAGGCCTTGGGTTTGGGCCAAACACAATGCGGCGTCCCGCTCCAATTGGCGAAGCCTTCCAGGGCCATCTTTCAAGAATCGCCGCGCGCGGGCCCAGTCCCCCACAATGTCAGCGTCATCCACTGAAAAGGTGAGCGTGGTGTCCGTGGTCAACCAGTCCAAATCTTTGAAGCGCACAGCGATGCGCTCCAAGGCCGCCTCCACGGAGTCGACCTTCCACGGAGCCATGTCGGAAAGGCCTTGACGAACCTCGGATTGCGCTTGCTCAAGTACATCCATGTGGGTTTCCCCGGGTTGGGTACACCCCGCCAAGACGACTACCCCTCCCAAGAGAGCCGTGATCTGGAGAAGCAACTTGAACCTCCCCATGGTCAGGCTTCAATGCGGTCAAACCCGACGTAAGGCACCAGGGCCTTCGGGATGGTCACCCCATCGTGATCTTGGTGATTTTCAAGCAAAGCTGCAACGATGCGAGGCAAGGCCAGCGCGGATCCGTTTAGCGTGTGCACGAATTTGTTCTTGCCATCGACATCCTTGAAACGGCACTTCAATCTGTTGGCTTGGAAGGTTTCAAAGTTGGACACCGAACTCACCTCCAACCACCGTTCTTGCGCCGCAGACCACACCTCAAAGTCATACGTCATGGCACTCGTGAAGCCCATGTCTCCTCCGCACAAGCGCAGGATGCGGAACGGGAGTTCCAAGGCTTCGAGCAATCCCTTGACGTGCTCCACCATGGTGTCGAGTGTGGCGTAGCTTTCGTTGGGATGCGCGATTTGCACAATTTCGACCTTGTCGAACTGGTGAAGTCGATTCAACCCGCGAACGTCTTTCCCGTAACTGCCAGCTTCTCTGCGAAAGCAGGGCGTGTATCCGCACAGCTTCTGAGGCAAGTCACTGGCGTTGAGAACCACGTCTCGGTAGATGTTGGTCAGGGGTACCTCGGCCGTCGGAATCATGTACAGGTCGTCATCCTGCATGTGGTACATCTGACCTTCTTTGTCGGGAAGTTGACCTGTGCCATACCCAGAATCTGCATTGACGACGTGCGGCGGGATGTACTCGGTGTACCCGGCTTCGTCGGCTTTCTCCAGGAAGAAGCGAATGAGCCCGCGCTGAAGTTTGGCACCTTTTCCTTTGTAGAAAGGGAACCCGGCGCCTGTCACTTTGGCCCCCAAATCGAAGTCAATCAGGCCAAACTCGCTTGCGATGTCCCAGTGTGGTTTGGCATGACCCCCAGCCTTGGGCGGTTCGCTGTTGCGGTACACTTCCACATTCTCGTCTGCACTTTTCCCTGCCGCCACGAGATCGCACGGCGTGTTGGGAAGCTGGACAAGCATGTGCTGCAACTCCTCCTCGGTGGCATCCATGCTCTCTTTCAAGGCATGAGACTTGTCTTTCAAACCGGCTGTTTGAGCCTTGATGGCCTCTGCCTCGTCCTTTTTGCCCTCGCGCATCAAGCCCCCGATTTCTCGGGACAGGGTGTTGCTTTCTGCGAGTACTTGGTCAAGCTCGGTTTGAAGGGCTCGACGTTGGGCGTCCAGCGCCAAAATGCGATCGACGGTCGTTTCGGCGTCCATGTGGCGCTTGGCCAAGGAGGCCAACACGCGTTCTCGCTCCTCTCGGAGACATTGCAGGGTGAGCATGGGTTGGGTTCTGTGAAGTTCCAAAAATAAAAACTCCCGACCTGTTGGGGCCGGGAGTTCACAATGTTTCAGTTGAATGAAATCAGGCGTCTCCCGCGGGAATCACCGAGACAAACGAACGGTTGTTCGCTTTCTTCCGGAATTCCACGGTGCCGTCGGTCAATGCGAACAAGGTGTGGTCCTTGCCAATGCCAACATTGAGGCCGGGGTGGTGTTGGGTTCCGCGCTGACGCACGAGGATGTTGCCAGCAATGCACTGCTGACCACCAAAGATTTTTACACCCAACCGTTTGCTGTGGGACTCACGTCCGTTCTTCGAACTCGCTGCCGCTTTTTTGTGTGCCATGGTATTGGGGGTTGAAGACCCTCAGGTCTTGTTTATTCTTCTGACGTTGCAGGGGCATCCGCAGGAGCTTCCTCCTTCTTTGGGGCGGCTTTCTTGGCCGCACCCTTCTTGATGTCCGTGATTTTGATTTCCGTCAAAGACGCACGGAAGCCATTGAGCTTCTGGTGTCCTTTGCGACGCTTCTTCTTGAAGACAAGAACCTTGTCTCCCTTCAGGTGCCGTTCAACAACGGCGTGGACGGACGTGCCGTCTATCGCGGGGGCGCCAACAGTGACGTCACCACCGTTGTCGACGAGGAGCACACGGTCAAAGGTGACCTTGTTGCCCTCCTCTGCGTCGAGGCGGTTGACGAACACCTGCTGGTCTTTCTCTACCTTGTACTGGTGCCCTGCGATCTCTACGATTGCATACATGAGGAATGAATTTTTTCCCACAATGGGGCGGCAAAGATAGTGGGAAAGTTTGAAAAGCCCAAACCCTCATCCGCGACCCACAGCCGGCCGCCTTGAAGCCCGATTGACGAGCCACACCCCGGCCAACACGACCACGCCTCCCACCAAGTGGATGGAGGTGATGGGTTCGTTGTCCAGCCAGCCCCACAGCGTGGCGAACACGGGGATGATGTAGGTGACGGTGCTGGCAAAAATGGCGTTGGTCCGCTGAATGATTCGGTTGAACGCGATGAGTGCCAGGCCGGTGCCGACCACGGCCAGCACCGTCACGGCCGCGACTGCTCGGAGGCCGTCCGGGTGGGTCAGGACCTGCCCGAGGCCTGATCCTGTGCTTGCCAAGGCCAGCGCCGGGATGCTTACAAGGCCGAGGGCCATGGATGCCACGGCGGCAGGGGGCACGTCAGCGAGTTTGTTGCGAATGACGTTGACGCTGACCCCGTAGCACGCCGTGGCCGTCAGCACCCGCAAGGAACCTTCCATCGTGCCGTCCCCCAACGCCACGCCTGACCCCGGTTGAAAGGCCAGGATGGCCGCTCCCAACAACCCAATGACCACCCCCCCAACCTGCGCACCCTTGACTTGCGTTCCAAAGAGAAGCACCGCCACCAACAAGGTGAACATGGGTGTCAATGCATTGAGCATCCCTGCGAGGGAGGATGGAATGAGGGTTTGGGCTGTGGTGAACAGATAGGCAGGAATCAAGTTGCCAAAACACCCCACCACAAGCAGCCATGGCACGTTCTGCCGGACCAAGTGCGCGCGGTGGCGAAACGCAAATGGACTCAATGCCAATCCCGCAAGCGCAATGCGCCACATGGCTACATCAAAGGCAGGAACCAGGGGTGCTCCTGACGTGTCGAAAAGTGCCAACTTCATGAGGATGAAGGAACTTCCCCACACAAAGCCAAGGATGATGAGTGCGAGCCACATGGCCGCATTGGAGGTCCCCATGAGGTTGCAAAATTAGCACAAGGCCCATGGCCTCCGCCTCAAGCCCCGTTATCTTTGAACCATGCTTCAGACCTCTCTCCCCCTGCCCGCACTTGCTGCGTGGACCCCCATGTTGGTTGCGTTGCTTTGGACATCGTGTGGGTCGTCGCCCACAACGTCTGTTCCCACAGTGTTTGTGGAACAACACGTGGAGGGCACCGTGGAAAAAACGGTGGCTCAAATGGACGTACAGGGGATGATGTGTGAGGTAGGGTGCGTCGCGAAGGTGCGCAAAGAATTGTTGGAGGCTCCCGGCGTGGCGTCGGCCATGATTGACTTTGAAAACGGTCGGGAGGTCAATTTCGCGCACATTGAGTACGATCCAGCCTTGGTGGATGCAGCGACCCTGGTCGCCGCGGTTACGGACATCGGAGATGGGATGTATCCTGTGACCCGAATGACGGTAACGCATCACGGTTCAGCCAACATCCATCCTTGATTGTGACGGGTCGAAGCCTGTCCCATCGCGCCTCCGGGGTTCTTCTGCCTCTGGCTCGAACAGCCTTTGCGCTGGCATTCCTCGTGGTTCTTGCGGGCAGTGTGGTACGCATGACAGGCAGTGGCATGGGATGCCCCGATTGGCCGAGATGTTTTGGTCTGATGATTCCTCCCACCCACGCGTCTGAGGTCACGTGGACAGAGGGTGAAAGCTACACGGCGGGGCGAATGATCGTGGCTCAGGATACATTGTGGGTGGCCCAAGAAGAGGTGGAGGCGTTCCATTTTCCATCTGAACGCAGCCAGGGCATGTGGCTTCCTTACACCCAACACGACTACGCCGTGTTTAACCCGGTCCACACCTGGGTGGAATTCATCAACCGTTTGCTCGGGGCTTTGGCTGGCATTCCTGCCTTGCTGTTGTTGGTGGCCTCTGCCTTGGCCAGGGATTTGCGCGCCACGTTGATCTCCCTGCTTGGGGTCATCGCCCTGGGGGCAGTCGCCTGGTTGGGGAAGTTGGTGGTGGACGGAAATTTGATTCCGCACAGCATCACGCTGCACATGCTTGGTGCCGTCGCGATTTTGGCCATTGACAGTGTGCTGATTCAGGGTTTTCGAGGCCAAACAGTCCGCTGGTATCGCACCCCGCGTTGGGCGTTGTTGTTGGCAACCTTTCTCACCCTCGGACAAATTGTGACTGGGACGGAAGTTCGAGAGCTCGTCGATGTGTTGCTGCATGAGGGCACGCTTCGCAGTGCCTTGATGTCGGGCTTGGAGTTGAGTCAGGAATTTGTGGTCCACAGATCCGGGATTTGGGTGCTGATGGCAGCCCATGTGTTTTGGATGTGGCGCATGGGTCCGTTTGGGCCTCGCCATGTCATTGTGGCGAGAAACATCCTTGTTTTCTTGCTGTTGGGCCAACTCGTGACCGGGTTGTTGTTTGTGTATGGGGAGTTTCCAGCATGGGCGCAACCCCTTCATTTGGTGATAGCCTTGGCCATGTTTACCACGTCGTGGGGCTTGTGGTGGCGAACCACCGCCCAAGGTTGAGGACCCATCCATGGAACAGGGCCGGCGTTTGGAAGTCCACGGAGATTTTTGGAATTTAGGAAGATGAAACGCCGGTCATTCCTCAAGGTGGCGGGAGTTGCCACAGGAGGTTGGGTGACTGGTATGGGTTGGAATCACGCCATGGGATTGAATGAACTCAAACGCTTGGAGTCGGTGCTCCCTGTGACACCACGCATGCCGGCCCTGTTTTTGGGTCATGGAAGCCCCATGAATGCCATCGAGGACAATGAATTTGTGGAGGGCTTCCGCCGCATGGGTGCATCCTTGCCCTTGGATCCTGCCGTGGTGCTTTGTGTATCTGCCCATTGGGAAACCATTGGAACGAAGGTGACCGCCATGGACCTTCCTGAAACGATCCACGACTTTGGAGGGTTTCCTCAGGCGCTTTATGAGGTTCAATATCCTGCCCAAGGGCATCCGAGATTTGCGGCAGCATTGGCCCAGGATATCTTGTCACATCACATTGAAACGGACCATACCTGGGGGCTTGACCATGGGACATGGTCCGTAATCAAGCATCTGTATCCCAAGGCAAACATTCCGGTGGTTCAGTTGAGTTTGGACCGGACGTCATCACCTGAGGCGCATTGGGAGTTGGGCCGCCAACTGGGAAGGCTCCGGGAGCGCGGGGTGCTGATCGTAGGCAGCGGCAATGTGGTTCACAACCTTGGCAAGGTGGCCGGGTCCCGCATGCACGAGGTAGATTACAGCTATGACTGGGCCCGCGATGCGGCCGATGTGATTCGAGGCGCCATTCTTCGGGGAGACGACAAGGCGCTCTGTGAGGCTCCTTTGAGCAATCGGGCGGCCTTGAAATTGGCCATTCCCACGTTCGAGCATTACCTCCCCCTGCTGTACGTGATGGGCGCTCGGACATCCGAAGAATCACTCCAGGTGTTCAACGACCACGCGGTCGCAGGGTCGTTGTACATGACCTCTGTTGCCTTGGGGGTGGAGGGTTGAGGAGCGCGACTTGTTGGGAGGGAAATCGATCAACGCCACGTGGGAATCGATGCTTTGTGGCCCTTTTGCTCGGGATGTACGACATTAGAGGCCATGGGATTGGCATGGATTTTCAAACGGTCTTGGGCTGTGTTGTGGCCCCTGGCGGTTGTCTCTTGTGTGGGGACGGGTTGGTCGGGTTGTCATGGCGCGGGAATGGACGTGCCGTCTCGTGCCCATGACGCGGAGATTCCACTTCATTCACCTGACCCTGTGGCTTGGGTGAACCCCATGATTGGTACATCCCGCATGGGGCACACCTTCCCGGGAGCGACTGTGCCCTACGGTGGGGTCCAACTCAGTCCACAGACGCGTTTTGAGCCAATCCTTGCCGAAGACGGTGGGTACAATCCGAGGACATACGCCTACTGCGCCGGTTACCAATACGAAGACAGCGTGATTCTGGGCTTCGCGCACACTGCATTCAGCGGCACGGGACACAGTGACCTCGGTGACGTGCTGGTGATGCCGACGCTGGGGCGGCCCGACCTGGCCGATGGGGAGCGGGGCGGCCCCAGGTTTGGCAGTGCCTACCGGCATGATACAGAAATCTCAGAACCAGGCCATTACGCGGTCACCCTGGACCGCCACAACATCCGGGCCGAACTCACAACAACACAACGCGTCGGGGTCCACAAATACACCTTCAACACCGGCGGTGAGGCGCATGTGGCGGTTGATTTGGCCTACAACATTTACCACCATCCAGACAAAAACGTATGGACGTTTCTCCGCGTAGAGAATGACACGACCGTGGTGGGTTTTCGGCAGACAACGGGTTGGGGTCGCACCAGACTCGTGCACTTTGCAGTGCGTTTTGACCGACCGATGAGGTCCTATGGACATGTCAAAGGCCAAACCCTCGCCTACAACGGATTTTACCGTCGATTCGATGAAACGGAAAATTTCCCCGAGATGGCAGGCAGGGATCTTCGTGCGTGGTTCAGTTTTGGCGTCATGGCCCCTGGTGAGCAACTTGGGATGCGCGTGGCCCTCTCAAGTGTGAGCACGGCAGGGGCACTGGCAAATCTTGAATCCGAGGCACCGACCCAGGATTTCGAGGCCACGCGAAAGAACGCACGAGCCGCCTGGCGCGCAGCTCTTTCCCTCGTCGACGTTGAACCTTTGCGCCCCGAGGATCGCACGACGTTTTATACGGCGCTCTACCACAGCATGCTTGCACCGGTGGTGTATGAGGATGTGGATGGGCGGTACCGGGGTTTGGACCAAAACATCCACACTTCCGACGGCTTCACGAACCACACCATTTTTTCGCTGTGGGACACCTACCGTGCGCTGCACCCGTGGATGAATCTGACGCAGCCGGATCGCGCCTCGGACATGGTTCACAGCATGTTGGCGCATGCCGACCAAAGCGTCCATGGGATGCTCCCGATTTGGAGCCATTACGCGAATGAGAATTGGTGCATGATTGGGTACCATGCCGTGTCAGTGCTTGCGGATGCCGCCGCCACCCATGTGCCCAACGTACCCCTTGACCGCGCCCTCGCCGCCTCGGTCAGAACGGCTTCTGTGCCCTATTTTGATGGCTTGGGGGCTTACCTCGAGCACGGCTACGTCCCCGACGACCTCAGTCACTCCTCCGTGAGCAAAACCCTCGAGCTGGCCTACGATGATTGGTGCATCGCCCGCCTCGCCGAAGCTGCGGGTCGCACTGATGTGACGCAGGAATTCGATCGGCGTGCGGGATCATACGCGGCGGTTTGGGATGCTCGTTCGGGATTCATGCGCCCGCGCTTGAGCGATGGCACCTTCCGCAAGGACTTCGACCCGCTTGACACCCACGGACAGGGCTTCATTGAGGGCAACGCTTGGAATTACGGCCTCTATGTGCCGCACGTTGTGGACAGCATCGTTGCATGGCATGGTGGCCCGGATGCCTTCGTCGCCCACCTTGACTCCCTTTTCACCATGGAGCTTGACGACAAGTACTTCGCCCAAACGGAAGATATTTCACGCGATGGAATCATGGGGAACTACGTCCACGGCAACGAGCCGGGGCATCACATCGCCTACCTCTACAACGCTGCTGGGGCTCCTGAGAAGACCCAAGAGCGGGTGCGAGAGATCTGCGATTCGATGTACGGGCCCGACATGCTGGGCTTGTGCGGGAATGACGACGCCGGCCAAATGTCTGCCTGGTACTTGTTCTCTTCCTTGGGTTTCTATCCTTCGGCCCCAGGTTCGGGTTGGTACGACCTCGGCAGTCCTTCTGTGCGCAGCGCGAGATTGAGTGTTGGTGATGGCAACGTCTTGCAAATCGAGGCGCCCGGCAATGCCCCTGACGTCACACGGGTCGCTCGCGTGCTTTGGAATGGCACACCACTCGAATCTCCTCGTATCCAAGCTCAGGAACTCCTTCAAGGAGGAACCCTCACCTTTGAGATGATGTAAACGCGTCGATGGCCACGCTCCAACCCCATGCTTGGGGGGAGTGGGCTGTGCCGACCACGCTCAAACCCAGCATACGGCAGTGTTCAGCCGTGGTCTCTCCGATGGCGATGACTGGCGCCTGTCCTCCACTTTGGACGTACCCATCTGCATTGGAAGGACTCAGGATGAGGGCGAGTTGGTGGGAGGGAAGAGAAACAGGCTGTACCACCACCTCATAGAAGTGCCATGGTTTGGGATGCTTCAAGGTTCCTTCCCAGCGCCTCATGGTGCGGTTGGCATGCGGAATCCAAACAGCCGCTTCACCCACCAAGGTTGAAAGCTCTTGAAACACCTCCACAGGACGTCCATTCCCCGACCATGCGATGGGGGTTCCTGCTGGCAATGCTTGTCGCGTTCCTTCGCCCATGGCCGCAATGCGAAACCGAGAGAGATCATGCGTTGCGGCCAAGAGTTCCGCACACTTGGGGGAGCCCACAAAGAGCCAATCCCCTTCCTTGGGATCCTCGGGAGGTTGTGCGGTGGCTGTTTGAACTGAAATGCACGATGCGCCATGCAACACGGAGTGACGTGCCTGGAACATGGCTTGAAGTGGATTGCCAGGACTCAAATCTTGGCTGATGAACGTTGTCGGCCACGTCGCGGGCTGAAGCAATTGGGACAAGAACACCTTCGACTCAACCCAAGAGTTGGACGGATTGGACCAGGATTTTCGGATGGGGCCTGATCGGCTTCCGAGGTACGCATGGACTTCAAGCCCTTGTTCCATGGCGTGGTCTTCGGGTCGTGGCACATGCGCACCGAATGGCAACTGACAGCCTCCTTCAAGTTCGCGTAAAATGCTCCGCTCAAGTTCAATGGCCTGCACGGTGCGAGGGTCAGTGAGTTGGCGGACAAAGGCAAGCCGTTCATCATGTTCCCGCATTTGCAGCGCCAGGGCTCCTTGCGCGGGTGCTGGAACAAACATCAAGGGATCCAACACATGCAAGTGCAAGTCGGACAGATCGAGATCCAACCGATGAACGCCAGCATACGCAAGCATGATCGCATCGTACTTGCCTTCTCGCAACTTGCGAATGCGTGTGGGAACGTTTCCACGCAGTGGCTCCACCACCAGATCTGGTTGCCAAAACTCAAGCTGTTTTTTTCGTCGCATGGACGATGTCCCAACCAGAGCTCCGGACCTGACATGCAATGGTGCAGTCAGATCGACGTGGTCTTTTCGCACAATCAAAAGGTCCTCCACAGGTCCGCGGGTGGGCACCGCAGCCACGACCAGTCCTTGGGGAGGTTCGGTTTCGAGGTCTTTGTGACTGTGGACGGCAAGGTCGATGTCCCCTTCAAGCAAGGCGTGTTCAATTTCCTTGGTGAAGAACCCCTTGCCCTCCATCTTGTCGAAGCTGACGTTTTGGATGCGGTCGCCTCGTGTTTTCATCACCACAATGTCCACGGTTGCGCCGCGCGCCACGAGCAAGTCGCGCACGTGATGCGCTTGCCACATGGCCAGGTCACTGCCTCTTGTGCCGATGTTGAAATGGAGGTGAGATTCCACGGAGAAAAGGTACGGACAGCCTTGGGTTGGGCGATGTTCCTCAGGACTTTCGAAGCTGCTCAAGCACGGCTTCTTTGGCAAGCTTCATGGGAAGTCCCACGTATTTTTTTTCGAGGTAGGCGACAATGCGATTCACCACCACGCGTGCATCCGCATCGAGCGACTCCAAGTCTTCTGCGAAGACTTCACCCATGGCTGTTTCCCGGATGGCCCGAATCATGTTGGGCAATTCGATGAGTGCCAACTCGACTTCACGGGCTTGGAGTCGTTCGAGGTATTCGCGGCAACCCTCGGCCAAAATGGTCTCGCATTTTCCGACTTCAGTGGCGCGGATGGCCAGGTTTTGGTCTGCGATTTCTTTCAGCGAATTCATGTCCACCACCTGCATGTTGTTGCGGGCGCGGAATCCCTCAGACACATCGGAGGGTACCCCGAGGTCTAGCACATGCACAGGTCCCAACGGAAGCAGCGCGGCATGCGATTCATTCAGCAAAGCGGTGTCACTGCCCGTGCAGATGACAATCGCACGAGGTCCCGCTGCCAAAGCGATGTTCAGGTCATCCAAGGTCCCTACGCGCTTCGTTCCGAGCACATCTGCCAGGGCTTGAGCTCTTCCCAGGGTGCGGTTGATGACTTCGACGTTGTGATACCCCGCCTTGGCCAAAAATCGGCCCACCGCGGTGTTGGTTGCACCCGCACCAACCATCAAAATCGGCGCGTCGAGCGGAAGATTCCACGATTTGAATGCCTGCCACCCGAGGCTGTTGACGGAAACTGCTTGGGTCGAGACATCGGTGCGTGTGAAGACGCGTTTGGCGGTCTCCACCACGGACCTCCCCGCCACCCGAAGGCGGTCTCCCGCCACCCGATGTTTCATCGCCAAATCAAAGGCCTGACGCACTTGGGTCAAAATTTCTCGCTCCCCCAGAACCATGGATTCGAGGCTTGAAGCCACTCGCATCAGATGCAAAATGGCTTCCTCACCTCGATAGGTTTGGAGTTGGCCTAGGAGTTTGGATTGCAAGGCAGCGGGCAACTGGAAGCTCTGAAGCAATTGCGTCGTCCGACCCATGCAGAAGTACTTGTCATCGCTGAGGATGAACTCCACGCGGTTGCACGTGGACAAAAACACCATGCCTTGAAGTTCCAAATCGGCAATCCAAGTCTTCAAGGCCTCGGCCTGATGCTCAGGGGCGATGTGCAGACGACCGATGTCGTCAATGGTGGAGTGCTGGTAGTTCAGCGAAAGGATTTGTAGGTGCTCGGCTCCCATGGGGATGTGGCGTGCATTTGCGGAGACAAATTTCCGACAGAATATGCAACGTTCTGTCATGGCATGGTCAGAACCGTGGAATGTGGCATACTCAACCATGAAAAAGGCGCCCCGAAGGACGCCCTTTCACGTTCAGCCGAGGGTTAAAAATCAACCGCTACACATTTCGCAGTCTGGGCCGTTTTCAATGCTGCAAGCCTGCACCTGCTGCTCGTAGGTCAGCACTTCCGGCTTCGCAGCCACAACGGCTTTCTCCGCTTGAGGTTCCGTCTTGTACTTCTTGTCCACAGTGAACTTGATGGCGTCCGTGGCGGCTTTGGTGCGGAGGTAGTACATGCCTGTCTTGAGCCCCTTTTTCCATGCGTAGAAGTGCATGGAGGTCAGCTTGGAGTTGTTGACGTTCTCCATGAAGACGTTGAGCGATTGGCTCTGGCAGATGTACGCCCCGCGGTCGGCGGCCATGTCGAGGATGGCGCGCTGGGGAATCTCCCATGCCGTGCGATACAGAACCTTGAGATTCTCAGGAATTTCCGGGATGTTCTGCACTGAACCATTGGCAGCAATCAAGCGGTTCTTCATGTCCTCATCCCACAAGCCGAGCTTGGTGAGATCGCGAAGAAGGTGCTTGTTCACCACGATGAACTCACCCGACAAGGTTCGGCGGGTGTAGATGTTGCTCGTGTAAGGCTCGAAACACTCGTTGTTGCCGAGGATTTGGGCGGTTGAGGCCGTGGGCATCGGCGCCATCAACAAGGAGTTCCGCATGCCGTGTTCCTTGATTTCATCCTTCAAAATGTCCCACTCCCAGCGGTCTGATGGGGAAACTCCCCACATGTCAAACTGCAGCGTTCCCTTGCTCGCAGGCGATCCTTGGAAGGTTTCGTACGCCCCATCCTCTTTGGCCATGTCCTTCGATGCAGTACACGCGGCGTAGTAGATCGTCTCAAAGATGTCCTTGTTGAGCTGGCGCGCTTCGTCGCTGTCGAAGGGGAATCGCATCAAGATGAAGGCGTCGGCCAAACCTTGCACGCCGAGCCCGATGGGGCGGTGTCGCATGTTGGAGTTGCGCGCTTCGGGAATGGGGTAGTAGTTCCGGTCGATCACGCGGTTGAGGTTGCGCGTCACCCGGTACGTGACTTCGAACAATTTGTCGTGGTCAAACGTGCGATCCTCCTTGACAAACTTCGGCACCGCAATCGACGCGAGGTTGCACACTGCCACCTCGTCGGGCGAAGTATACTCGATGATCTCCGTGCAGAGGTTGGAGGAACGAATGGTGCCAAGATTTTGTTGGTTGGACTTGCCGTTGGCTGCATCCTTGTAGAGCATGTACGGTGTGCCCGTCTCGATTTGGCTTTCGAGGATTTTGAACCACAAATCTTGCGCCTTGATGGTCTTGCGGCCTTTTCCTTCCGCTTCGTACTTGGTGTACAAGGCCTCGAATTCTGGGCCCCATGCATCGGTCAAACCAGGACATTCGTTGGGGCACATCAGCGTCCAATCGCCGTTTTCTTCGACGCGCTTCATGAACAAGTCTGGCGTCCATAGGGCGAAGAACAGATCTCGTGCGCGCTGTTCTTCTTTTCCATGATTTTTGCGCAGGTCGAGGAAGTCAAAAATGTCTGCGTGCCATGGCTCGATGTAAATCGCGAACGACCCTTTCCGCTTTCCACCTCCTTGATCGACATAGCGTGCGGTGTCGTTGAATACGCGAAGCATGGGCACGATTCCGTTGGACGTCCCATTGGTGCCCTTGATGTACGATCCCGTGGCACGGATGTCATGGATGGCGAGGCCGATGCCACCGGCATTCTGCGAAATCTTCGCACATTGCTTCAGGGTATCGTAGATGCCGCTGATGCTGTCTTCCTTCATGGTCAGGAGAAAACAGCTGGACATTTGAGGCTTGGGGGTTCCCGCGTTAAACAGGGTTGGGGTGGCGTGCGTGAACCAACCCTCACTCATCATGTTGTAGGTCTCGATGGCACTCTCCATGTCATCCTTGTGGATGCCGACAGCAACCCGCATGAGCATGTGCTGAGGACGTTCCGCAATCTTCCCACCAATTTTGAGCAAATACGACCGTTCGAGGGTCTTGAACCCAAAGAAATCGTAGTTGAAGTCGCGGTCGTAGATGATGCTCGAATCGAGCAACTCCGAATTCTTTTGGATGATTTCCCACACATCCTCGGCAATCAAGCTGGCGTTCTCTCCTGTGATGGGGTCCACGTATTCGTGCAGATCCTGCATCGTTTCCGTGAAAGACTTCTTGGTCGCCTTGTGCAAATTGCTGACGGCGATTCTGCTGGCCAATTGCGCGTAATCGGGATGGGTCACAGCATTGGTGGCGGCCACTTCGGCGGCGAGGTTGTCCAGTTCAGTGGTGGTGACACCATCGTAGACGCCCTCGATGACGCGCATCGCAATTTTGGTTGGGTCTACGGCATCGTGCAGGCCGTAGCAGAGTTTTTTGATTCGTGCAGTGATTTTGTCAAACTGAACGGGCTCGCGGCGGCCATCGCGCTTCAAAACGTACATGCGGGAGAGAGAGAGAGGTGGTTGAACGTGGAGGAGATGTGAATCGAAACGTTGAAGTCAGTTAGAAGTCAGCATCGAGGCTGAACCCGTTTTCTTCTTCGGAGGATTTCTTCAGAACGCCAGCTTTTTGGTATTCACCGACGCGCTTCTCAAAGAAATTCGTCTTGCCTTGAAGGCTGATCATGTCCATGAAGTCAAACGGGTTGGTGACATTGAACACCTTGTCGTTGCCGAGTTCCACCAGGAGGCGGTCCGCCACAAACTCGATGTACTGGCTCATGAGGTCTGAGTTCATGCCAATCAAGCGGACGGGAAGGGCTTCACAAATGAATTCCTTCTCAATCGCCACGGCATCGAGGATGATTTTCTCGATGGTTTTTTTAGGCAACTTGTTGACGATGTGGTCATTGTAGAGAAGGCATGCGAAGTCACAATGCATCCCCTCATCTCGGCTGATGAGCTCATTGGAGAAGCTCAAACCAGGCATGAGCCCTCGCTTCTTCAGCCAGAAGATGGAGCAGAAGCTTCCCGAAAAGAAGATGCCTTCGACTGCGGCGAATGCCACAATGCGCTCGGCGAAACTGCCGTTCTCAATCCACTCAAGGGCCCAATGGGCCTTTTGCTTCACGCAATCGAGGGTTTCGATGGCGTTGAAGAGTTTGTCCTTTTCTGCCTTGTCCTTGATGTACGTGTCAATCAACAGCGAGTAAGTTTCGCTGTGGATGTTTTCCATCATAATCTGGAAGCCGTAAAAGAATTTGGCCTCCGTGTACTGCACCTCGGCGACGAAGTTCTCGGCGAGATTTTCGTTCACGATGCCATCGGAGGCAGCGAAAAAGGCGAGGATGTGTTTGATGAAATAACGCTCGTCGTCGTTGAGTTTGTCATTCCAATCCACAATGTCCGCCGCCAAGTCGATTTCCTCGGCAGTCCAGAAGCTTGCTTCTGACTTTTTGTAAAAGTTCCAGATGTCGTTGTGCTCAATGGGGAACAGCACGAAACGGTTGGGGTTGTCTTCGAGGATGGGTTCAACGACCGCTGTGTTCGCCGGGAGCACCTCCGCAATGGTGGTCTGGTTGGTGTCGACGGTGTCTTGGGTCTGGTTTTCGATGTGGTTGTCCATGGTTCGTTGAATGGTTCTGGCTTTGGATCACTCTCACCCGATGCGATACAAGGGAGAAATCAAAGGAGAGGATGACGGGGCTGCAAGGGTTGAATCGCAGGCATTTGAGGGTTGACGATGGGTGAAAAAGGCGGCTTCGCAAGGCCCAAAACGACAGTGCCTGCTCAACACTCCAAAGAAACTTCCCAAGACCGTTGCGGGTCAAATGGAATCCGTCCACAATTGGCAGGAGTTCTCAACATGGTGTGATTCGCGCGTCTTTAAAACTTTGAAAGTCAGGTATTTTATGGCCTTTTTGGATTGTTAAAATCGCAAGAGAAGGCGCGTCGAGTGCGTTTTTTTGGCACGGTTTTCCGGGCAACGATTTTTGGCCAAGAGGGGGGTGTCTTGCGTTGTACTTTTGTGGCATGCTTGCGAAGCTTTTTAAGGCCTTTGTTGGAGACAAATCGGCCAATGACATCAAAGAAGTTCAGCCGATTGTGGATCGCGTGAAGGCGATGGAGCCTTCGCTTTCGGGGTTGACGGCGGACGGGTTGAGAGCGCGTTCTGCTGCGTTGCGCGAGCGCATTCATGCGCATGTTTCAGAGGAGTTGGCTCAAATCGATGACCTCAAGGCTCAGGCAGCTGCCTTGCCGTTGACCCAACTGGACGAGAAGGAATCGTTGTTTGAGCAGGTGGACGCCCTCGAATTGAAAGTGAATGAGCGCTTGGAGGAGGTGCTCGAGGACGTGATGCCTGAGGCTTTTGCCCTTGTGAAGGAGACGGCACGCCGGTTCGCGGCTGATGGAGATGTCGAAGTGACTGCCACCGACCGCGATCGCGACATTGCGTCCTCACGCGATCTCGTGCGAATTGAAGGTGACAAGGCGTTCTGGCAAAAGTCCTGGACGGCAGCCGGATCGGCTGTCACCTGGGATATGGTCCACTACGACGTGCAGCTCATCGGCGGGGTCGCCCTGCACCGCGGAAAGGTCGCCGAAATGCAGACCGGGGAAGGAAAAACATTGGTGGCGACGCTGCCCGTCTTCCTGAACGCCCTCGCGGGACGAGGTGTCCACGTTGTGACTGTTAACGACTATCTCGCACGTCGTGACGCCGAATGGATGGGACCGCTCTACGAATTCCACGGACTCACCGTCGACTGCATCGACAAGCACCCGCCCAACAGCGAGGCGCGTCGCCAGGCCTACAAATGTGACGTGACGTTCGGGACCAACAACGAGTTTGGCTTCGACTACCTGCGCGACAACATGGCCAACCGGCCCGAGCAACTTGTGCAGCGAAAGCACCACTATGCCATTGTCGACGAGGTGGATTCGGTGTTGATTGATGAGGCGCGGACGCCGCTGATCATCAGTGGTCCCACCCCGAAAGGGGATGAGCAGGAATTTGACCAACTCAAGCCCAAGGTGGTGAGTTTGGTGAAGGTGCAGCAGCAGGCCGCGCAGGGTTTCCTTGCCGATGCCAAGAAGTTGCTTGTGGAGGGCGCATCGAAGTCGGATGTGGAGGAAGGAGGTTTGGCCTTGTACAGGGCCTATCGCGCACTGCCCAAGAGCAAGCCACTGATCAAATTCCTCAGCCAAGACGGCATGCGCCAGCAGCTGCTCAAGACCGAGGGCTACTACCTCGCGGACAACCAGCGCGAGATGCACAAGGCGGATGCGGAGCTGTACTTCGTCATTGACGAGAAGCAAAACCAAATCGAGCTCACCGAGAAGGGCATCGAGTTCCTCGTCCGCAACATGGAGGACGAGCACTTCTTCACGCTTCCCGACCTGGCCACCGAGCTCGTGGGCATCGACAACGGGGAAGACAGCGACGAGGACAAGCTCGAGAAAAAGCAAGCCCTCATGCAGGACTACGGCGTCAAGAGCGCCCGCATCCACAGCATGAACCAGCTCCTGAAGGCGTACGCCTTGTTCGAGAAGGACATCGAGTACGTGGTGATGGACAACAAGGTGAAGATTGTGGACGAGCAGACCGGCCGGATCATGGAAGGCCGCCGCTACAGCGATGGGTTGCACCAAGCCATTGAGGCCAAGGAGGGCGTGAAGGTGGAAGCCGCCACGCAGACCTACGCCACGGTGACGCTCCAGAACTACTTCCGGATGTACCACAAGCTGGCTGGCATGACCGGAACGGCGGAGACGGAGGCGGGCGAGTTTTGGGATATCTACAAGTTGGATGTCATGGTCATCCCGACCAACCGCCCCATTGCGCGGAAGGACATGGACGATCTCGTGTACAAGACCAAACGCGAGAAGCTCAATGCCGTCATCGAGGACGTGGTGGAGCTCAGCAAGCAGGGCCGCCCGGTGCTCGTGGGCACGACCACGGTCGAGATCAGCGAATTGCTGTCGAAAATGCTCGGCATGCGCAACATCAAGCACCAGGTGCTGAATGCGAAAATGCACCAGCGCGAGGCCGAGGTCGTCTCCGAAGCGGGCAAGCCTGGCACTGTGACCATCGCTACGAACATGGCAGGTCGGGGAACGGACATCAAGCTCTCGCAAGAAGTGAAGGACGCCGGAGGTCTCGCGATCATCGGCACGGAGCGCCATGACAGTCGCCGTGTGGATCGCCAGTTGCGCGGACGTTCAGGCCGTCAGGGAGACCCCGGATCGAGTCAATTCTACGTGAGTTTGGAAGACGACTTGATGCGGTTGTTTGGGTCCGAACGCGTGAGCAAGATGATGGACCGCATGGGCCACAAAGAGGGAGAGGTCATCCAAGCGGGCATGATCACCAAGAGCATCGAACGCGCCCAAAAGAAGGTTGAGGAAAACAACTTCGGCATCCGCAAGCGCCTGCTCGAGTACGACGACGTGATGAACGCCCAGCGCGAGGTCATCTACAAGCGTCGCCGCAACGCCTTGTACGGTGACCGCATCCGCACGGACATCGCCAACATGTTCTACGAGCTTGTCGAAGCGCATGTCTTGGCGACGCATCCGATCAAGGACTTCGACGGGTTCCGCATGGCGCTGCTGACGGACTTTGGCATCGAGCCGCCGTTTGACGCCGACGCCTTCAGCACCGGCAAGCCCGAGGACCTCGCGCACCAGACCTACCTCAGCGCGGAAAAGCTGTACCAAGCCAAGCTTGCCGACCTCGCCCAGCGTGCGCACCCGGTCATCCAACGCGTGCACGACGACGAGAAAAACGACTTCAAGAACATCCTCGTGCCGTTTACCGACGGCCGGAAGACCCTCCAAGTCGGCGCGGACATCGAGCAAAGCGTCCTCACCGAGGGCAAGAGTGTGCTCGACACCTTGGAAAAGGCCGTGGTGCTCGCCATCATCGACCAGCATTGGAAGGAGCACCTCCGCGACATGGACGACCTGCGCAGCAACGTGCAGCATGCCCGATTCGAGCAAAAGGACCCGCTCCTCATTTACAAGTTTGAGTCGTACGAGCTGTTCCAGAAGTTGGTCCAAAAGGTCAACGCCCAGGTCGCGTCTTTCCTGATGAAGTGCACGATCCCGACCGGCACGGCTGCTCAGCCCCCACGTCAAGCGCCCCGTCCTTCCGCGGCTCCGCGCGTGCAGGAACAAAAGGCCGGCGTCGCCAACACGGCGGAGCAAGGCGCGGCAGCGCGAGCTCAGGCCATGGGTGCCCAGGGCGGCATGCCGGGCCGCATGCCCATGCCGGGCCGTCCTGGCGCCATCGCCCCGGGCCGTCCGCCTCAAGCCGCTCCTCGCCCGCAACCCGTGCAGCCGATTCGGACTGACAAAAAGGTTTTGCCCAACGACCCCTGTCCTTGTGGGTCTGGCAAGAAGTACAAGAAGTGCCACGGGTGATGTCCCTCCCGGACGTCGCGCGCGACACGCCGTCGATGGCCGAGCTCCGCGCGGCCCTCGAACAGCTTGACGCAGCCAGGGTCCCGGCCTGGGGCGCCATGGACGCTCCCCAAATGCTCCGTCACTGTTCGCGGTTCATGGACCTGTACCTCGGCCGAATTGCCGTTCCTGCGTGCGTACGATTGCTGTCCCGACTCCTCGGCCCGCTCTTTCTCCGCTCCTTCCTGACCAAGTCGATTGGCGCCACCCCCCGAAACATGGGCACCATGCCCGCCATCAAGGCGCGCCCCGACCACGACTTGGAGTTCGCGGCCGAGCGCACGCGCTTTCTCGAGCGCCTCGGTGAGGTGGAAGCGCTCGAAGGTGTGATTCAGCACGCGATGTACGGCGCGATGAAGGCGGAAGATGCGAAGGCGCTGGTGCGCCACCACACGACGCACCACTTCCACCAGTTTGGGGTGGTGTGACTCAGGCGCGGGTCTTGGGTCCAAACGCGAGGTCGCCCGCGTCGCCCAGGCCCGGCACGATGTAGCCATGCTCGTTGAGGTCGGGATCAACTCCTCCCAGAATGAACGACGTGCCCTCGGGCAATTCCCGTTGCGCATTGGCCAGGCCTTCTTCGCTCGCGATCGCGGCGAGGACGTGGACCGAAGCCGGCACGCCCGTCTCGCAAAGGGCATCGTAGGCGGCTTGAAGGGACGCGCCGGTGGCGAGCATGGGGTCGACGAGAACGAGCGCGCGGCCTTCCATGGCGGGAGCACCGAGGTATTCGATTTCGATGTCGAAGCCTGCGTCGTGGTGCTTTCGGTAGGCCGAGACGAAGGCGGAAGCTGCTTGGTCCCAAACGTCCATCACCCCCTGGTGCAGCGGCATCGACGCGCGCAAAATGCAGGCCAGGACCGGTTGGTGGGCCGGGACGTGTTCGGTGGCGGTGCCGAGGGGCGTGGAGCAGGAGGCGATGGCCATGGGCCAGGATTGGGCCAGGGCGCTTCCGAGCTCACGCCCCATCCGTTGCATGTTCCACCGGAAGGACGCGCGGTCCCCGTGCCGGGAGGCGTCGCGGAGGTTCAACAACAGGTGACCGGCGATGCCGGGTGCGCGGTTCAGGATTTGGGCAGCCATGAGCCTAAAGTACGTTGCACCCCGGGCCGCGCGCCCTCCGATCACGAAAACAGGTCGCCTTGGGTAGCGGCGCGCAAGTCGGTGGGTGCTTGGACGTCGAGGCCGGCGTGCTGTTTCACGAGCCGCGAGAATTGTCGGCACGTGTCCGGGGTGTGAATGCTGTCCGGTTGGTGGACGAGCAGGTGGAATTCCGTGAGGCCCTGGTCCTTCCATTCGACGATGCGCTGGGCCCATTGGGTGAGTCGCGTTTCGTCGGACGCGTGCCCTTCGTACCCGCCGAACCGCACTAGGACAAACGGGGCCGTGACCCGCATGTGCAAGGCGTCCCTGCGCCCCGCCGTGTCGCTAATCACCGCGCCCATACCTAGTTCCCGCAGCCGTGCCCACATCTCTTCGGCCTGCACGCCCCCTTCAAACCACTCGGGGTGCCTGAACTCCACCGCCACCCGAAGTTCCCGGGGCCATTTCTCCAGGTAGGTCGCCATGGCGGCGGCATGCTTGGGCGCAAAGTGGGGGGGCAGTTGGATGAACGCGGGTCCGAGTTTGTCACCGAGGGCCAACAGTCCGTCGATGAAGTCGTCAGTGGGGCCGTCGCAGTCGATGAAGCGGCGGAAGTGGGTGACGATTTGGGGGAACTTCGGACAAAACGTAAACCCTTCCGGCATCGCGGCTGCCCATTCTGCCATGCGGTCGGCGGGGTGGATGCGGTAGTGGGTGGCGTTGAACTCCAAGGTCCCAAACTGCCTCCCGTAATGCCCCGGCCAGGTGCGTTGGGGGTCCTTTTCCGGGTAGACCGTCCCGCGCCAATCCCTGATGGTCCACATCGTCCCACCTGCCTTGACTTTCAGAACGTTGGAGCCTCCTAACCGTTCAGGATTGAGGGTGGTCAACTCAAATCCCTGCGGAGTGCGAGGAAGGCGCCAATCGTAGGAATTGGGGGGTGTTTCAAGTTTGCCAAACTTCACAGTTCGAAGGTACAAACACGCAATGCCTGACGGCAGTTGAATGTCGGTCTCATCGCACAAAGTGGAATGACGAAATGCCCCTTCCGGACTTCAACTTTGCGACATGATCCATTGGTTTCGGGGACGATGTCGATCCTGCGGTGATGTTCTCTTGAGCAATGAATTGGCAGGAGTTTGTCCGCCATGTCGTTGGGGATGGCCGGTGTTCTCGGATGGCGAGGCAACCCAGCAGCTCGGCCAAACCCGCGCGGGGATGCTCGTGTTTGGTTTGGGCTTCCGGTTGTGCCAAGGATCAGGAACCCAAGAAGTCATTCACAGAGCCAAATACGGAGCATTTCCTGAGACGGCTCGTTCATTGGGACGTTGGGTTGCGGAGCGTTGGCAACCACCGCCTTCCAAAGCGACTTTGGTTCCTGTTCCCCTTCATTGGCGACGGCGTTGGAAGCGTGGATTCAACCAAGCAGAGGCCTTTGCCGAGGGCTTGTCGTGCGTTTGGGATGTGCATGTCGATGGGGACATCCTCCGTCGAACAATTCACAAGACGTCACTGACGGCCAACACTCGAGCGGAGCGTCAAAAGGCGCTTGGTCAGGTGTTCGATGCCCCGCCACAAGGTGCCCATCGCGTGATTCTCGTGGATGATGTACTGACCACAGGTGCGACCGCCAGAATGTGTTCAGAAGCGATGAAATTGGCGGGGCACGAGATTCTCGGCGGCGTGTGGATGGCCATGGCGTGATGCATGGGCAGAATTTGTGTTTGAATTGTGGGGTTGATTCGTTTGATGTTTTCGTCGTATATTCAATACTACTTTGACAACACAACAGACCACGATGCACTTTTTCAAGACTCTGACAATCGGCATGTCCGTGCTGATTGCCGCCCAAGCAGATACGCAAGCCCAATTGGGTTGTACGAATCCCCTTGCATGCAATTTCACCTCAACGGCAACAAGCAATGATGGATCGTGTGTTTTTTTGACAGGGGATGCAGTTCCCACGGGCTTGGAGGAGATTTGGCACGTGGGATTGTTTTTGGAGGGTACAGAATATGAGGAGTTGGCACAGCCCTGCGAAGACAACGGCACGGTGAACCCCAATTTGAGTCTGACATCCAATTTGGTTGGCGATGGTTCCACCCCACTTGGACTCGTCAACATTGAGGATCCAACAGGTCTTCTAACGGCTCTTGCAGGCCTTGCGTCTACAGTGGAATTTGGAATCTGCGGAGAGGACATTTCCGTCAAGGTTCTCGGGCAATATTTCGACATGATTCAACAGGGGGAGATGTATGTTTCTCCCATCCCAGTCGGTCCTGGTGGCGAGTATCTGTGGGCGGCGCCTCGGTCGAGTTTTGGCCTAGGGTGCTCTGATGCGGAGGCATCCAATTTTACTGGCCTTTGTGATGTGGACGATGATTGCCTTTATGACGTGATTTTTCAAGTCAACATGGCAGGTCAAACGGCGTCCAGCGAGGGGGTTTTTGTGACGGGGAGTTTCAATGGTTGGGACCTCACCGGTCAACCCATGGTGCAGGTCGACTACGACATGTATCGCGCCACGGTGGCTTTGCCCTTGGGCGACTACGAGTACAAGTTTGTCAATGGTGCCTCCTGGTCAGGGGCGGAGAACGCGCCGTATGCGTGTGCAGCTGAGTTCAGCAGCAATCGCTTTTTTAGTTTGACCGGTGGGTCTTTGGACCTTGGTACGCCGTGTTTTGCGAGTTGTTCGGCATGTTCTGGATGCACGGACCCCGCCTATGGTGAATATGATCCTTACGCTTCATCGAATGTAGAGGCATGCCAAACCATTGTGCATTCCGTGACTTTTTCTGTAGACGCCTCTCTGACGTCGTTTTCGCAGGTATTCCTCGCAGGGGGTTTCAATGGTTGGAATGAGTCAGCACACCCGATGCAAGATGTCGACGGTGATGGTGTCTACGTCTTGACCGTTTCCTTGCCTGAGGGATGGAATGAATTCAAATTTGTTGGGGACGGTGATTGGGGCTTGGCAGAGTCGTTCGATGGTTCTGAATCCTGCACGACAGCTCCAAGCGAATTCGTGAACCGAACGATTCAAGTTGTGTCAACCATGACATTGCCAGTGGTTTGCTACAACAGTTGTGAAGCATGTCCTGCCGCAGGGTGCATGGACTCGTCGGCATGCAATTTTGACCCGCTGGCTGTGCAAGACGACGGCAGTTGTACATCGCTCGATTGTCTTGGCGTTTGTGGTGGGTCTGCGGTGATTGATGTGTGCGGCGTGTGCAACGGACCCGGCTCAATCTACGACTGCGGCTGTTTGGACATCCCCTCCGGCGACTGCGACTGCAACGGCAACCAGCTCGATGCCCTTGGGGTGTGTGGCGGAAGTTGCACTGCTGATATCGACAGCGACGGCGTGTGTGACGACGTGGACCCGTGCGTTGGCACCCTCGATGCGTGCGGCGTATGCAATGGACCCGGCTCGATTTACGACTGCGGCTGTTCAGACATCCCTTCAGGGGACTGCGATTGCAACGGCAACCAGCTCGATGCCCTCGGGGTGTGTGGCGGCAGTTGCACTGCTGATATCGACAGCGACGGCGTGTGTGACGACGTGGACCCCTGCGTTGGCGCGTACGATGTGTGTGGCGTGTGCAACGGACCCGGCTCGATTTACGATTGCGGGTGTTCAGACATCCCCTCTGGTGATTGCGACTGCAATGGCAACCAGCTCGATGCGGCGGGCGTTTGTGGTGGAAGCTGCGCAGTTGATGCAGACGGCGACGGTGTGTGCGACGACGTGGACCCCTGTGTGGGTGCGTACGATTCGTGCGGGGTGTGCAACGGCATTGGAGCCCAGTTCCAATGCGGCTGCACCAACATCCCTTCAGGGGATTGCGACTGCAACGGCAACCAGCTCGATGCCCTTGGTGTTTGTGGCGGCAGCTGTGCGGCTGACACAGACGGCGATGGCATTTGTGACGACGTGGACTCTTGCGTTGGCTCGCTTGACGCGTGCGGGGTGTGCAATGGCCCCGGCTCGATTTACGCCTGTGGCTGCACCAACATCCCTTCAGGGGATTGCGACTGCAACGGCAACCAGCTCGATGCGCTCGGAGTGTGTGGCGGCAGCTGCGCGGCTGATGCGGATGCGGATGGCATCTGTGACGACGTAGACCCCTGTGTGGGCACGTACGATTCGTGTGGCGTGTGTAACGGCATTGGAGCCCAGTTCCAATGCGGCTGTACCAACATCCCTTCAGGGGACTGCGATTGCAACGGCAACCAGCTCGATGCGCTCGGGGTGTGTGGCGGCAGCTGCTCGGCTGACGCAGATGGCGACGGCGTGTGCGACGACGTAGATCCCTGTGTTGGCCTTCTCGATGCGTGCGGCGTGTGCAACGGACCCGGCTCGATTTACGACTGCGGGTGTACAGACCTTCCCTCCGGCGACTGCGATTGCAACGGCAACCAGCTCGATGCCCTTGGGGTGTGTGGCGGCAGCTGCGTGGCTGACGCAGATGGCGACGGCGTGTGCGACGACGTGGATCCCTGTGTGGGCCTCCTCGATACTTGCGGCATATGCAATGGACCCGGCTCGATCTATGCCTGCGGCTGTTCAGACATCCCCTCCGGCGACTGCGACTGCAACGGCAACCAGCTCGATGCGCTCGGGATTTGTGGCGGCAGCTGCGCGGCTGACGCAGACGGCGACGGCGTGTGCGACGACGTGGATCCCTGTGTTGGTCTCCTTGATTCGTGCGGGGTGTGCAACGGCATTGGTGCCCAGTTCCAATGCGGCTGCACCAACATCCCTTCAGGGGATTGCGACTGCAACGGTAACCAGCTCGATGCGCTCGGGGTGTGTGGTGGAAGTTGCACTGCTGATATCGACAGCGACGGCGTGTGCGACGACGTGGACCTCTGCGTTGGCGCTTACGATGCGTGTGGCGTGTGCAACGGATCCGGCTCGATTTACGATTGTGGGTGTTCAGACATCCCCTCCGGCGACTGCGACTGCAACGGCACCCAGCTCGATGCGCTTGGGGTGTGTGGCGGCAGCTGCTCGGCTGACGAGGACGGCGACGGCATCTGCGACGACGTAGACCCCTGCGTTGGAGAGGTTGATGCCCTGGGTCAATGCAACGGAACGTGTCCAGGCGATGGGGACGGAGATGGTATTTGTGATACCGAAGAATTGGCTGGATGTACCTACGAACAAGCGCCCAACTTCAACCCTGTAGCTACCGATGATGATGGGAGCTGTGAACTGGGGACTGTGGAGGGATGCACGTATGTGGAGGCATGCAATTTCGATGTGCTGGCCGATCTGGACAATGGATCTTGCGTCTTTGCTGAACAGGGCCTCGACTGTGAAGGCAATGTTTTGGGTGCTGGAACATGTGTTGGCGATTTGAACAACAGCGGATTGGTGGAGACCACGGATTTGTTACTCTTGTTGACAGAATTCGGTAATGCCTGTGATTGAACGTCAAGTGTCATTTTGGGGTTAGAGCAACGGGGTCCTCGCCGGGTTGGAACGCGGGCAATGACATGATGGGGAGGGGGCGTACTTTTGGCCCATGTCTCATCACCTGCCAATTGACATGTCGCGCCCTCGAGAGGAGCGATTGAATGCCTTGAGAGAACCACTGCGGTCGATGCTCGAAGGGGAAACCATGGGTTGGTCCAATTTGGCGAACATGGCGTCGGCGCTTTACGCTGCAACCGGCTGGCATTGGGTGGGATTCTATCTTGTTGATGAGCGAGACGACAACTTGGTGTTGGGCCCATTTCACGGTCCTGTGGCGTGCACGCGACTCTTCAAAGGGAGGGGTGTGTGTGCTGCAGCATGGCAATCAGCCCAAACCCAGGTCGTGCCAGATGTTCATGCTTTCCCCGGCCATGTGGCATGTAGCTCGTTGAGCCTCAGTGAGGTGGTCATACCCATCCGGGATCGGGCTGGAAGGGTGGTTGCGGTGCTGGATCTTGACAGTGCGGCGATGAATGATTTCGCACCGGGAGAAGTGAAGGCTCTGGAAGCGATGGTAGGCGATGTTGAACAGGTTTGGCCTGCGTGGACATGGGGGATGTGAGGTTGGCGTGGCATGGATTCAAACGAGGTTGCTTGGCAATCTTCCTGCTGGGGTCGTGTGCTCAGGTGGGAACGCCACCGGGAGGTCCCAAGGACGTCACTCCGCCCGTCTTGGTGGAAGCTTTTCCAAGGGTAGGAGCGACGGGTGTGAAGCCAGACAAGTTGATTTTGACCTTCGATGAATTCGTGCAGGCCAAGCAATGGCGGTCTCAGTTGCTGATCAGCCCTCCGCTTCAGGGTGCGGTCGAAGTGATCGAAAGGGGAAAAACCGTCGAGGTTTCGTGGGAATCTCCACTGGAGGATCGCACGACGTACGTGTTTCAATTTGGAGATGGAATCGTGGATTTGACTGAGGGAAACCCCGCAAGTTCTTTGATTCATGCATTTGCGACAGGGGACCAGTTGGATACGTTGTCGTTGCAAGGCCGGGTCACCGGTGCTGTGGATGGAAAGCCCCGGTCCAATTGGCGCGTGTTGGTCTTTGACGAGTCCTGGTCACCAGACAGTCTGAAATCAGGTGCCCTGCCATCTTACGTAGGTATGACCAATGACCAAGGTGAGTTTTCGGTGGACCATCTGCCCGAGCGGGCGTTCTGGATGTATGCCTTGGATGATAAGAACCGCAATTACCAATGGGAACCGGGGGAGGACATGGCTTTGGTACCTCAGCAGGTGAGGGCGGGTATCGATACGATGTTGGTGTTGCGCGCTGGCCAAACCAAGGCCAAAACGCTGGCCTATCTCTCCGATGGTCAGCGGGACAGCACAGGATTTGCGCGTTGGAAGTTGAGTGTGGAACCACAAGTGGGAGATCAATTTCGATGGTTGCTTGTCGATTCATTGTCGCGTGAACAAAGGGGTCAGCAGATTCAACAGGGACCCGAGGGTTTCGACGAAGCGGCTGACAGGGATGCTGCACGCGGCAGGGTCATGGAGTTTGATGGAACCACAGTGATGATTCACGATTGGGATGTGGATTGGGATGGCATGGCGTGGAGGATTGCCTGGGAGCATGCTACCCGCTGGCCAGGGGATGATCTTGTGGTGGATACCTTGGATGTCCCGGTGCCTCGGTTGTCGAAGACGGCTGATGGAGAGCTGAGGTCCAAACCCATGGGCCAGCACTTCCCCGACAAGCCGGCCCTTGTTGGATGGTCCGTGCCGCTGACGTCCATTGATTCAACGCGTTGGTCGGTGTGGGCTGACAGCGTGGTCTTCGACGTGAGACTCGGATGGAATGAGGCATCACGCAATGTCTACGTGGAGCCGTCACGCGGGGGATGGCCTCAGGGTGCTTCTATTCGTTGTCTGTTGGCGCCCGGAGCCTTAACATGGCGGGGTGGAGTGTTGACAGACAGTCTCGAATTGGCATGGGACATTCAATCTCCAGAGGCTCTTTCTGAATGGGTGTTGGTGCTTTCGGGGATCGAATGTCCGGGCTTTTTGGAAACCGTCGATGCGAAAGAGGAACGCATGGAATTGATTCGTGTCTCCTCAGACACAATCCTTCAGTTCAAGGGGCTCCTGCCGGGTCGTTACCGTGCAATGTGGTGGGGGGACCCCAACGAAGACATGACATGGTCGGATGTGGACCCACAGGCATGGTCTGAACCTGAACCTGCTGCTGGCATGGAATTGGTTGACCTTCGTCCCAATTGGTTGGTGGAATCGTCGTGGGACTTGGATTCTGCTGTATGCAAGGTCAGCCGTTGATGTCCAAGAACTTCTTGACGGCGTCCAAGGAACCAAAAACCACCAAGGTGTCAGTGGCTTCAATGGTGGTTTCAGGCTTGGGGACGCCCAGGATATGTTCTCGCATGCATGGCTGACCGTCCTCACCCTTCTCTTCGAATTCTCTTCGAATGGTGATCAAGCGCAACTCATAGCGATTGGCCAATTCGAGATCCTGGAGCATGCGGCCACGGCAAGCAGACGGCGCCTTGATTTCGGCGATTTCAAAATTATCCGGCAGTGACAAAAATCCTCGGATGTTGGGATTGATCAACCGTTCACTGACGACAGCGGCAACTTCACTTTCTGGACTGAGAATTTCCGTGACCCCAAGGCTGCTCAGGATGCGCTCTTGGTTTGCGTCGTTGGCACGGACGATGACCCTGGGCAAGCCTAAATCGAGCAGGTTCAGGGCTGTGAGGACGGTGGCTTCAAAATTCTCACCGATGGCGACAACGGCTGCGTCGAGGTCTTGGACATGTTGAGCCATCAGGGCTTTTTTGTCCGTGGAATCCAACGTGACAGCCAAGGACACCTCCTCCTTCAGCAATTCAGCCCTCTCTGGAGCGGAATCAAACGTGAACACTTCAGCCCCTCTTCGCGCGAGTGAGAGTGCAATTTGGGTGCCATATCGACCGGTGCCAAAGACCGCGAATCGGGAACGTACCATGGTGCAAAGGACGATAGAAAATGGCGGATGTCCTCAACGGGAGGGGCCCAGTTTTTGAAGGCCTTCCTCCAGGACCAACCCAAACCGTGCGACGTCCTCAAAACTGTTGTAAATCGGCACGGGTGCCATGCGAATGACGGCGGGTTCCCGCCAGTCGACAATCACCCCACAGGCCATCAGGTGGTCAAACAGCGATCGGCCATACCCATGGGCCACAACGCTGAGTTGGCAGCCCCTGGCTTCGGGGTCAGTGGGGGTCAGGATTTCAAGGTTCGCGCCCGTGCGTTCCGCAACCCCATGCAAGGTGCTCTCCAAGAAGGCAGTCAGCCGAAGTGAACGCGCGCGGAGTGCGGGCATCCCTGCCTCCAAAAACAAATCCAAGGAAACCTTATGGACCGCCATGTTGAGCACGGGCGCGTTGCTCATTTGCCACGCTTCGGCGCTCGCCATAGGCACAAATTCGGGGTCCATCTTGAAGCGGCTCTCGGCGTCGTGTCCCCACCACCCTTCGAGGCGGCGGATCGCGGTGCCTTGGCCTTGGGCGTCACGCACATGGCGTTCGTGAATGAACACACCCGACACAGCACCGGGCCCAGAGTTGAGGTACTTGTAACTGCACCAGCATGCAAAGTCCACGTTCCAGTCGTGCAATTCGAGTGGCACGTTGCCCATGGCATGTGCAAGGTCAAACCCACAGGTCGCCCCCACTTCGTGTGCCGCCGTGGCAATGGCTGGCATGTCGTGAAGCTGACCAGTGTAGTAATTCACACCGCCCACCATCACTGTGGCCAGCTCCTCACCTGCTTCGGCAATTGCTGCGAGGACATCCTCCTTTCGGAGCAGGTGTTCGCCCGCTCGAGGAGCCACCTCGATCAAGTCGGTATCGGGATTGCCGCCGTGGAGTCGGATTTGGCTGCACAAGGCATACCGGTCGCTCGGAAAGGCCTTCGCTTCGCACAACAACTTTCGACGTCTCCCCTTGGGTTGATAGAAACTAACCAGAAGAAGGTGGAGATTCACCGTGAGGCCATTCATGGCCACCACTTCGTGTGGAAGTGCGCCTGTCAAATGGCACAGCCCCTCGACAAACCGCTCATGGTAGTTCACCCATGGATTTCGTCCTTGGAAATGGCCCTCCACCCCCCACGTGGCCCAATCGTCAAGCTCCACGCGCAACGCTTCGGCTGCGTCCCTGGGTTGCAGACCGAGGCTGTTTCCCGTGAAGTACATGGTGTCGTGCCCGTTGTGTTGCGGAATGTGGAAGCGGTCGCGGAATCGGCTGAGGGGGTCCGCAAGGTCCAATTCGCGGGCCGCTTCAAGGGTGGGATGCTCGTTCATGCTGGGCTAATTTCGCAACCAAATGCCAACATCCCTCCAACGATCCTCCTCCGCAGCCCTCTTTGAGAGGGCCCAAAGCCTGTTTCCGGGCGGCGTGAACTCTCCGGTACGCGCCTTTCAGTCCGTGGGGGGCACCCCGTTGTTTGTGGACCGCGGTGCCGGTTCGCACATGTGGGATGCCGACGGCAACGAATTCATCGACTTCTGCTGCTCATGGGGACCCCTCATCCTTGGTCACGCCCACCCCGCGGTCGTGGAACGGGTGACAGCGACCCTGGCCAATGGAACGTCGTTTGGAACGCCGACGCGTCTGGAGAACGAACTGGGCGAACTCATCTTGTCCAACCACCGATATGCTGAGCGCATTCGCTTCGTTTCGTCTGGCACTGAAGCCGCCATGTCGGCCATCCGATTGGCGCGTGGTGTCACGGGACGCGACAAAATCATCAAGTTCGACGGGTGCTACCACGGCCACGCAGACGCCCTCCTGGTCAAGGCGGGCAGCGGCCTCGCCACCCTCGGTACGTCGTCGTCCGCGGGCGTGCCTGAAGCTTACGCCCGCGAAACGCTCGTTCTTCCCCTGAACGACCTCGACGCATTGGAACAGTGCGTGGCGGCCTTCAAAGGCCAAATCGCGGTCGTCGCCATCGAGCCCATCCCCGCCAACAACGGCCTCCTCATCCAGGACCCGGAATTCCTGCGTGAGGTGCGTCGCATCTGCACCCGTGAGGGCATTTTGCTCTTGTTTGACGAGGTCATCAGTGGATTTCGTGTGGGCTTTGAAGGCGCCGCGGGCCTGTATGATATCCAGCCGGATGTGCTGGCGTTTGGGAAGATCATTGGGGGTGGACTGCCCGTCGGAGCCTACGCGGCCAGCGAAGAAGTCATGCGCCACATCGCCCCGACGGGTCCGGTGTACCAAGCCGGAACGCTCAGCGGGAATCCCGTCGCCATGGCGGCCGGCGTCGCCCAGCTTTCCGAATGCCTGAAGCCGGGCTTTTACGAAGACCTCGACCGCAAGGCCGCGCGCCTGGTCGACCCAGTGGTGGCCTATGCCAAGTCGCAGGGCTACACCTTCAACATCTTCCGTCGGGGGAGCATCTTTTGGCTCGCCTTTTCCGATGCGATTCACATCCGCCGGAGTGACCAAATCGACCCCGACAGCATGGCCTACTTCAGCACGATGCACGCAGCCTTGCTTGAACGAGG